>CAVJUW010000050.1:0-5521 GCA_963652725.1 Bacteroidaceae bacterium
AAGCGAGCACCAAATGCGCCTTAAAGGCAAATGTGGCTTCGCTTGAAATCACAAAGCCCGGAAAAACTTCAGGCAAGAGACACGCTGGAGCAGACAAGAGAAGGACAAAGCCCATCAGAACCGTTACACGGCGGATGGCACTTTCAACGATGATGACAAAGCTCGCCGCCCAAAGAGCAACCGAAGCCGCCAATCCGAAGCCAAATGTCACCACACCTCCGCTAAAAATTCCTTTAGCAAGGCACACTGCGTGTAGCACTAGGGCAAGCGTTGCACCATAAAGCAATCCTCGCCCTGCTACCGCATTTGAACTTCGAAGGGATCGCAAAATCATCACCCCGTAAACTACGTACAGGAATGCCGCAGCCCAAGTTAATGGAAAGCCTTCTTGCATTCGAAAATTTCACTCCCACTCTTTCTTTTGTTTTTTCTCTATGTGAAACGCATTGTGCATCAAAAAACCGATACTGTCTTTTTAAACCACAAAGTATTTCACTCAAAGAAACTTCCCGAAGCTGCGTTTTTGATTACACATCTTTAACGCTTTGCGTTGAGGTTTTCTACACAAAATAGATTCCTATTTTTCTCATCAAATATCGTAGCACGCTCCACATAATTCGCGTTTTCTGTCTACCTCCATTTGCCCCGTCGATGTCCTCTCTGAAAACTGCGTTTCCCGCACATACAACAGCCTCTCTAGGGGCTCTAAAACCCTTGTAGGCGCACATCTTGACAAGTCGAGGGGGGGGGGGTACACTCAAAAGCAAATGATGCTCTCAGGGCCTGTTTATTTAACCAAAAAGTTCGTCCTGTGTGTAAAGAAAATTGCGAAAAAGCAAACATTGTCTTGCTACGTGAGAACGCAAGATTTTTCGATGGAGGTGAACACATCGCTCGCTTTTCTGTACGTGATTTTGGAACGCTCAGCAAGTCTGAATGTAAAAAGAGCAATCAAAAGTACTTCTAAGTCCAATCCAAAAAGAAACAAAGGTTCACTTCCTAGAAACATGGGGGACATCTTCTAAAAAAGAACTTTGACTTTATTCATTACCTCTTAAGACAAAAAGTCTCTGTGGGATCGTGCTTGGGGACACACGGTCCCCAAAAGTAAACGTCCCCTCTTAACTAAAGGATAAAGGAAATTACTATGAAATCCTTCAAACTAACATGTGCAACACTTGCTGTAGCTGCAACATTGGCTGTTATGGGATGCGCAAGTTCGACGGCAACAAAAGAGCAATCGTCTGATCAAGCAGCAAGAGATTACGCAACCTTCATTGAAAAGGCTCCAAACTTCAAGGTTCAGTCCGTCGGTAACGCGTCAGCTGACCTTCTTTTCTCCTCCATTGCTGAATATGCCGCCCAGAGTCGCGAAGCTTTGGTGCAATTAGACAAGGCAACAACAGATCACCTTGATGGTTACAAGGCCTTTGTGCAGCGTGAAGCATTCAAAAAAGATGGGGATGCAGCAAGTCTTGAGAAGTTAGAAAAAGATACGGCAACGATGACGGCTATTCGTCAATATCAAGCAGCCGTGATTCCTGTCAGTGCTGCTCAAGTCGCAAAACGCGTTGCTTTGCTGAATGTGGTTAAGGGGGTTTTAGGCGTCGCCGCTGAAAAAGATAAGCTTCTTGAGGGAACGAGCATGCTTCAAAAAGCAGCGATTGGTAAATCTATTGCTGCAGCGGTTGATCAGGCAAATTACGCAAAGGACTGCTCCGATTATTTTGACAAGATTAATGCTCAACTTGAGAACGCACAAAAGGATATCGGCAAGTAATAACTGCCTGATATAAGGGGGTACATATGCGGAAAACAGCAATAGCGGCCGCGATGGTAGTTTCGATGCTAATGACTGGATGCGCCACGAATCAGTTTACGAGATCCGATGACGAAAATGCAGCAAGAGCAGTACAAATCAATCCGAAGCTCTACCACATCACGGCCGCAGAGGCTGCTGACAGCAGTGGTCCGATTCATTTACCACAAAACTACGATCCAAACAATTACAAGTTGATTCGTCTTGCAGCGAGTTTTTATCCTTTAGATGCTGCGAACAACCGCTTTGCAAAGGAAAACTCCGAAACAGTTTCCACTCTGATGGAGAACGAAATTTCTAAGTTAAAGAGATTTACGGTTCTCAGTCGACATCAGATGGGAGCCCAAGCTTTGCGCGATGAAAAAAGATATCAAGACAAAACCGGAGTTAGTAGCAATCTGATGCGGATTGGTTTGGACTCTGGAGCCGATTACGTTTTGACCGCTGGAGTAGCGATTAAAACGGAAAAGTATGATCGCATAAAGAATCACGAAATGTTCATTACGGTAACCGTGCCTTATCAATTGATTAATGTGAAAACAAAAGAAATCGTTGAGGCAGACACAGCAGAAGGGCGGGCGGTACGCACGTTCTATATGTTGCCTAATGGGAAATACGTCGGTGGATTCAATATCAACGACAAAACAGAGGCCGCGCAGGCTGTAAATGAAGCCTCTTTCCGAGCGCTCAAAGTAATTGCAAATATGCTGGGCAATAAACTCCCCGTCGGAGGCAAAGTTTCTGGTTTCAAACTGGATCGCTTTGCCATGGATTGCGGACATCAGCAGGGGTTAATGGGCAAGCAAGTTGCTGTCTTGTATGCAACGGATATGGGAATCGACATACCAATTGCATATGGGGAACTTGAACCAGGCAAGAACAAAACGACAGGTCGGATTTTGCGCTGGAACAACGAAGCCGCTGCCCGTGATTTGGTGGAAAAGGCTAAAGCAAATGGAATGGCATTCCTTCGCGAATACGAAGTGTATGCGGTCTCTGCTGCCATGCCGGAACCTCCTGAATGGGAAAAATACTATTCAAAGTAACACTTGAATAGGAATCTAACCATTCGCATAGTGTGTTATGCGATAAGGGTTGACAGATGCAAAGGTTTATTGCAATTTGTTTGATGATTATCGCTGTGCTAATCGGTTCTTGGGCTCACGCCCAAGAGTCGATTAGTTCGCCTGCCTCGGAAAAATTACGTGAGTGGAAAGCTTTGGGCGCTGAAGGACCAGGGGTATATGTAAAGGGGGAAACTCTGTACGCCTTCCTTCGACGCCCATGGTCTCAATCCAATAGAAATCAGCATAAACGTTGGGCGCATTTAGAGGCTGCAAAAACAATCAGCGATTGGCTTGTTACTCAAAATGTAAGTAAGAAATCTTCGCTGTCAGAGGCTGAAATATCAGTTATCCGCCACAGTGGCGTATTAAGGAACAAATTAACTCTTAGTGGGCACGTTCTATTTAGCGGCAATAAAAATAACTACTTCGAGCATGTGGAAGCCTATTCCCTTGGCGAAGCAAAAACTCAATTTCAACGAATAAATCTTCGAGAGTCTCTTAAGGCAGGTCTTACCAAAATTCGAAATGAGCCAAAAGAGTACACCAACTACTTTGTAGAAAACCAATTACAAGACATCGCTCTAATTAACAAGATTCGCAATAGCCAATGGCCCAATGTACATATTGCCGCAATTAGCGCGATGGATTGCGAAGTGCGAACTGAGACGGATGCGAAAAATCAACAAGCCATTCGAGCCCTCGAGGGAAAAGATGAGCTCGCAGAGGCGCTCAAGGCCGCTCTTTTAGGGGTAGACGACCCAGTCACGCTGACGAAAATATTACAAAAATCGGGGATACAGACAGTCGAAGTGTCCTATCAGACTCCCGTTCTCTGTCAAGTTGCAAGATGTCAGGGGTTTGTCCGATTTGCCGGCGGGGCATCGAGTTCAACACCCAAATTATTTGTTGCGGTCAAAGAAGATTTCGCCCGAGGTAAAAGACTCGAGATGTTAACAGCGCTACTTGAATACATGATTGAACAGTCACCAAGAGATCCCATACTTTGGGAGTACTTGGCTGCTGCTTATCAAGCATCAGAACAAAAAACTAAAGAACTTTTAGCTAATCGCGTGTGGTATTCGCTCGCTCCAACGCAAGAGTCTTTGAAAGCTTTGTTAATGAGCGAAAGGAATAAAAAGGCAGTGGAAATGTTAATGCCCTGAGGAAGGGAAGAACTTATTCCATGAAAACATCTCATTGCTGCCGAGACAATTAGATAGAACCCTTTTAGAGGAGTTGTTTAAATGAAAAGTAAACTCAGTGCACTTACCGTTGCAGCAACATTCCTAATGATAAGTGCTAGTGTGAACGCAGCCCACTTTGGAAGTGGTATCGAACAGACGACAGAGGAATTAAGACAAGAGGCTTCCGAACAAATTCCTAAACAGGAAGCGCAGGCGAAAAAATCGCAAGAAAACGTTGTTAGTAAGTCCGCAGATAAAGTATTAGATTCGGATCAGATGGCCCAGGCATTTGTCGCTGCAGCTCAAGACAATGGTGCACTTTCAGAAGGCCTCGGTTGGAATGAAAAAGAAAGCACATATGTCGCTATCGGAACAGCAGTCTGCACAGCTGATTCCGCTTCTCCTGACTTCATAAAGTTACGCGCAGTCAAAGCAATTGAAGCAAGCCTGAGTGCGAAACGCGATATTATCGAATTCGTTCGTACCGACTTGTCAACTGAGAATGTCATCACGCTACCTGAAACAGGGCTAGATACGGAATTCGATAAAAAACTTTTTCATATGAAAGCTATGCTTGAAGAGAGAACTCGGGCATATGAACAAGCAGTAAAAGCGGCAGGGCTATTACAAAAAGATGCTGTTCTTGATATTAAATTAGAGGACCTCCTCAAGGAAGGAATCAGCGAGGGACTCCGAATCAGCTCTCAGATTTGCGAGGAGAAATATGGCTTCAAAATTAACCTCGATTTAGCAAAGCTAGAGGCAAAACAGGCTGCCCGTATAAAGTCCGCACAAGAAGCGTTATTAAGCCTTCAAGCAGAAATTGATGGAATCAAAACTGAATATGACAAATTGAAAGGTCAATTGTCACAAGTCAATAACACAACAATCGAAACTTTCTCGAAGATGCCCCTTGTTGGAGCGACAACAATTGGTCAGTGGGAAAGTTTTATTGATGGGCAATACAGCATCTCTGTTGTTGTGACTTGGTCGCCTAATCAGGAACGGATGGTCCACGCTTTGCTCAACGGAGAATCAATCACTCTTGATCGTAAAGGACCACGATCTCTAGGGGATTACATCCGAATGAATGACTGGTCAACAGCAATTGGCGGTCGGAAATATCTTGACGACAAGGGAGTGTATTCCGTGATTGGCATTGGCTCTTGGCCATTGATTGGGAAAAGTAGCAAAGCACGTCGTGAGGCTGAAGGATTCGCAACATCATTGGCTCAACAAAGCGTGGCTTTAGCCTTCAAGGGCGATATTGAAGCTAAGCGAGTTGCTGAAATCAAAGCCCAAGAATACGGGACTTCGTCTATGAGTAAGACAGAGGTTGCTAGTAGCCTTGCCGAAACGCTTAAGGAAAGTGTGAAAAACATTCAATTGCAAGGCTTATCTCGCCGGTTTAAACGCGTTCTGCAACATCCGATATCGGGACAGGACATGGC
>CAVJUW010000050.1:5531-8866 GCA_963652725.1 Bacteroidaceae bacterium
CATGGCCGTTGTCATTATGTCAATGGACGTCAATAGCAGTGTCGCCGCCAAGAACATGGAAAAAACCAATATGGATAGTGCTTCTTCGATTGAAAGGGCAAATCTAAAATCGATTGGAACTAAAGCAGGTATGGATGAAAGCTATCAGTCGAGCAAGAGCGATTCCTCCGCATATGCCGAAGGTGTTGAACAAAGCCGAGCATCTAAAGAAAATAGGGATTCTTCTCCACAAGCAAATAGTTCTTCCAAACAAAATAGAGGAGAACAGAAAAAGAGCGTTCGCGGGGCAGGAACAACCACCGATGCTTTCCTTTACTAAAAGCACTTAAAGAGAAAAAAATGCGACATAAGATTGCTACGATTGTATGCGTCTTGTTGGCTTTACCGATTTGCTCTCACGCCGCGCCAATTAACAAGTTTCTATCTTCGGGCGCAGAGACATTTGTCTTCCAGGAAAAGGACGCAGGATGCTGTGTGGGAGCGCTCGGCTTTTCCGATAAAACAGAAAAGAATAGTAAAGACACCGAGATTGCAAGAACAAAGGCTCTCGAAGCTTTGGGTGGTTTCATAGCAGGAAGAACAATATCGTCGAGAAGTGCCACTCACTTTGAAAGCATGAATGACAAGGTGAAAGAATCCTTCATGAATGAGATGCACTCAAACATGAAGGCCTACTTGAGGGCTGTTGAGTACCCTTATAGCGGCATCTTTCAGAACCAACGATATGTCTTCGCGCAAGTTTGCCAAAGACGTGTGGCTATTGCATCTTCATTAAAGGCGTCTTTGCAAGACAATACAGTCAGAGCGACTGGAGTCGCCTCTTTGGCAATGGGTAAAGATAAAGCAAGGAAACTTGCCCTAGAAGATGCTCTAAGAAACGCCGTGTCTCAATATTCGGGAATCGATACTGTATCTCAGACAACAGTCACAGATCATGAGAGCCTAAATAGCAAGATGACCTCCCGATCGAAAGGAACGGTTTCAAAATACAAAATCGTTAATGAAACCACTGAGGGCGGGCTCGTTCGTATTGATGTCGTGGCAACAATCGAAGATAAACCTGTCGATCCGAGCCGAATTTCACAAGTTGTCCGAGAAAATCAAGGGCGACCTTCTATCTATATTGACACAACGGACAAACTTGCTAGCAAAGAGATGGAACGTCTCCTTAAAGCGAATTCTTATGATGTGACGCGAAATAAGAAAGTTGCGCGATACATTATGAAAATTGACGTGCATGTCGTTGAGCAAGAAACACTTGCCGATATGGTTGGTCGGCAAACGACGCTAAATATTAGCCTGCAGGACAAGATGTCATCTGACGATGCCATCGTCATTCAAAACGATCCAACACGTAGCACTGAAGCAAGTGATAATCCGCACTTACGCGCAACACGGTCGATGAAGTATGCAGTTGAAGATATTTCGAAAGAACTCCTCGATCATCTCAATGAACACGTAGTAGATCAATTCAACAACGGTACCAAGGTGCTAATTTCATTTCGGAATTTTGAGCGACTAGGCGAAGTTGAAGCAATGGCAAATCTTTTGCGAAGTTTGCCTCAAACAAAGATGGTGACACCTAGACCTGTGCAGGGCAACGTTGCTTATTACGAAGTCCTCTATCTAGGAGAGCCGTCTGAAATTCAACTGCT
Source organism: Bacteroidaceae bacterium (assembly GCA_963652725.1). Classification (GTDB taxonomy): domain Bacteria; phylum Pseudomonadota; class Gammaproteobacteria; order Burkholderiales; family Burkholderiaceae_F; genus Duodenibacillus. Next base: position 7,187 of record CAVJUW010000050.1, read on the forward strand.
TGTTCCCAAAAATGCCTATAAGTTCCGGCTTAATGGACTTCGGGGTTCAAACCAAAAGGGAGACGGTCTCGAATTTACCTTTTAGAAGAGGCGCTGGTTGTGCTCACGACTAAATTGCACGTCTGTCATCTAGTCGAAGCACAACCTTTTTTTGAACCATTTGCAACAAATATTCTTTCCGAACTTTTGTAGTGCCGTTCGTCTATAAAACGGCAGGTTATTTGAGTTTTCGATTCATGAATAAAAAATTTTGCTCGTTGCGACGAATTGTGCAGTGTCTTTTGATTGTCTTCTGTTGTGTTTCTTCGAATTATGTATCGGCTCAAGCTGTCGGGAACAAAGATGATGCGACTAAGTTGCTCTTATTATGGAACTCACTAAAAGCCACGAAGACAGGAATCTATACCAAGAACGGGAAGGTCTTTGTTTATGTAGCTAGAGATTGGTTTATCAGTTCAAAGATTAAACACGAGCAATGGGCGAAACGAGATTCTGACAACAAACTGTTTCGTTGGGTTAATCGGCGAAAAGTGAGACAACTAGACGATATTGGACAACGACTTTTAGAAAGAGTATCTATTACTTTACCCATTGCAGGGCATATCGTAACTTCGGGACAAAGAGACAATCAATACGAGCAAGTTACTTGCTATGACCTTGCTTCAGTCCAAAGCGCGGCATCACAATTTTCTGTGACGAGAGAAGTAACGAAAGTCGCCAATGTTGTTGCTCGTTCCTCGGAAAATTATTCGCAATTTTTCGCTATGACTGGAAGCGACGAGCTTTCACTGCTTGCAGCTTTAAAGCAATATCGAGGGCCGCTGTTTACGGTAACAACCCCGTTAATCCAATATCGATCTGTGTTGTCGGGAGCCAAAGATTATTTTCTGATGCGCGATAGGGTTCTAGAGTCTACGCAAGTTCCGTCATGGTTAGGCAACCGTATGAAATTCGCACTAGATTGTGTCGAAAAAAAGAAGGAATTTCAGGAAGAGCTTAAAAAAGTAGGAATTTCCTCCGAAAAATTTAACTATTCAACTCCCATCCTTCGACAAGTCGAGGCATGCCAAGGATTCGTCACAATGAATCCTTTTATGTCCGACCAGAAACCTCGATCAATGAAAAAAATATACGAGTTGTTCAATGCAGGTAAGGAACTCAAACTAGCGATTTGTCTCCTAGAAGCCGCAGTTGAAGAGTCTCCAAGATCAGCCGAGGCTTGGGAATACCTGACCGCAGCATATGAGGCGGCAAAGATGTGGAAGAAAGCAAGAGTAGCCGGCAGAGTGTGGTACTTGCTAGAACAACGTGAAAATCCTGAGGCATTGATTAGCGTTTTGCGTAACAGTGAAAATGAGAACCGAAACTTGTATAGGTATTTCAAGGATTTCAAATAGCCCAACAGGATTCGTTTCGATTCCCTATTTTTATCACCACAATTCTGCAGATTCCTCCTTTTTCCTTCTCCTCAGATACGCGTTACTAAACCCCGTTTAACGAGCGGGATTTGGTAGCGCAATTGCTAGAATAATGCTCATCTTTGAATCGGCTCCTGCAGATATTTTGCAAGAGAATCTCACCGTGCGTAGGTGAACGATTCAGCACCCGTACACTTAGGCTTTAAGACCATGTTTGATAACTTAACAACAAAACTCGCGCATATTGTGAAAACGATGCGCG
>CAVJUW010000051.1:0-8421 GCA_963652725.1 Bacteroidaceae bacterium
ATTGGCGCACAGGTCGGCGTCTTAGCAGGAGCTCCATTCTGGATGTTACTCGCGGGTGTTGTCACAATTGTGACGTTTGCTACAGGCGTGACATCAAATACGGCTCTCGCTGCGATGATGATGCCGCTACTTGCTGCTGTGTGCCAGGCTCTTAATCTTCCGCCGCAACCCGTGTTGCTTGCCACGTGCTTGGCGGCCTCTGCTGCATTTATTTTGCCGATTTCAACTCCCCCGAATGCGATTGTTTTCGGTACAGGTAAGTTAAAGATCATCGATATGCTACGAGCTGGTATTTTGATTAATCTCGTTGCAATTGTTGTGATTACATCGATGGTTCTCTTAATTGAATGCTAATGAAATAGTTGCTCGGTTAAGATAAATAAAAGGCCTTTCTCATACCAAAAAAGTAGAGGAAGGCCTTACTTTACTCGGTGGACTAGAATGCGCACTCCACTGAGTTTTTAAGAGAAAAACTTTTCGAGTTTAGCTATGACTAGTAGCAAGAATCCATCGATTCAGAGTGGACAATGGCAATCGCTTTGGCCATATTTTTGCCTACTGATGATGGGGGTCTGTTTTGGCGCAATGACGCCTATTGCCAAAGAGGCGATGGCCTTGGGCGTTCCTCAATTCACGCTTACGACAGTGCGCATGATAGGGGCCTCGCTTTTCTTTTGGGTCTTTGCGTTAAGAAAGCCCAAGATGCATGTACCGGCCAAAGACATTGCGCTTTTAGCTTTGGCTGCCATGCTTGGCATTGTGTGCGATCAGGGCTTTTTCATTTATGGGTTATCTAAAACCTCCCCGATTGACGCGGGCGTTATTTGCACATTGATTCCCGTGTTTGCCATTTTGCTTGGGATGATCTTTAAGGGACATCGCGTTAGTCTTAAGCGCATTCTTGCTGTTGCTATTGGTTTTGTGGGAGCCGTGACAATCGTTTTAAGTTCGAACGCGGATACAAGCGCCGTGGCAACGCTTGAGGGTGACTTGATTGTTCTTCTTGGTCTGTTTTGTTTTTCTTTTTATCTCGTTTTCTTCGTCGATCTCCTAACCCGCTACCCTGTGTACATCTTGATGAAGTGGATGTTTCTTTTCGCCGCTCTCGCGATGTGCCCCTTGGGGATTATGGACACTACCAATGTCTCGCTTTCGGCTATCCCAAAACTTGCGTGGCTAGAAGTCGGCTATGTCGTAATCGGCGGCACAATCTTGGCCTTTGCTTTTATGCTTGAAGGGCAAAAGCGGTGCGCTCCAGAAGTTGTTGGGATTTTCAATTACATTCAACCGATTGTGACCTGTTTATTGGCGATGGCAATGGGGCTTGACGTGTTTACCGCTCCTAAGGCCATTGGCGCAGTGCTTATCTTTATCTCTGTTGGTTTGACAATCGAGCGCACAAAGAAAAAGGCCGCAAGCTAAAAATCCTTATTCTTATCAGACGATAATCTTGTAAGTTCGAAGCGTTTTCGTTTTTAGCCCGTAGCAAATCTTTACAAGCCTAAAGAAATAAACCTCAGTAGGCATTGAGGCTTTCGGTACAATTGTTTAAAAGAAAAGCTCGTCCGTTAGCGAGCAAAAAGTAGATTCAAGCGAGAGCGGAGAATGACCGAGTCTGAGAAGGAAATAGCGACTGCCAAAGTCTGCGATTGGCAGGTAGCACGTAGTCTAGTTGAACCCTTATACGCAAATAAGTTATTAAATTCCGGTGAGGAGCGCCTCGTTCACTCCGACGGGATGGTTCAGATTCTCAAAGGTCTACACGAAGACGATAAGCTCTTAACAGCTGCCTACCTATTTAGTGTGCATCTATTTGTTGAAAACGCTGACGAATGGATTGAAAAGAAATTCGGTCCTGTCGTGTTGCGTTTGGTTCAAGACATGCACCGCCTTGTTGTCGTAAGCGAACGGGCTCGTAGTGAAGACAAAGACGCCAAAGCCGTCTATCAGCCAGAAGCTTTAAGAAAAATGCTTCTTGCGATGTGCCGCGATCTACGCGTGGTTGTATTGCGTCTTGCAAGTCGCGTTCAAACTCTCAGATACTTTTCAAAAGAAGACAAACCCTCGCACGCGGCGGTGCGCTATGCCGAAGAAACGCTTGCGATTTATTCCCCGTTGGCCAATCGCTTAGGTCTTTGGCAATTAAAGTGGGAATTGGAAGACCTCTCTTTTCGCTACACAGAGCCAGAGAAGTATTTTGAGATCAGTCACCACTTATCGCAGTCTCGTGAGCAGCGCTTAACTTGGATTAAGAATGCTACCGAGTCGATGAAGGCACTTCTGAACGAACACGGGATTAACGCTGAAGTCAGTGGCCGCCCCAAACACATCTACTCGATTTATAAAAAGATGCAACGTAAGCATCTTCAATTCGAGCAGCTTTTCGATATCGATGCCATCCGCATCATTGTCGATACAGTCGAGCAGTGCTATGAAGTCTTAAGTATCGTTCAAGATAAGTGCAAAACGATTAGTAAAGAGTTCGATGACTACATCGCCAATCCTAAGCCCAATGGCTATAAGTCTTTACACACGGTCGTGTTGCGTGAGGATGGAAGGCCGCTTGAGGTACAAATCCGTACCCACGAGATGCATGAATTTGCGGAAATGGGTGTTGCCGCACACTGGCGCTATAAAGAAAAAGGCAACTCCGAAAAAACTAAGGGCGGAGAAGCCGAGCAAGAGCACGTTGCTTGGTTGCGACAACTGATTGCGTGGCATTCTGATGTGGAAGAAAGCCCACAGACCGTTGGATCAACCGATGACACCATCTATGCTTTAACGCCTCAGGGGCGCGTGCTTGAATTGCAGGCGGGGTCCACCCCCATTGACTTTGCGTATCTTGTTCACACGCAACTCGGACACCGTTGCCGCGGAGCGCGAGTCGATGGTGTGATGGTGCCACTGAATACAAAACTCAAAACGGGGCAAACCGTCGAGATTATTGCCGCTAAAGAAGGCGGTCCTTCACGCGACTGGGCCAATCCCGAAAGTGGATTCGTAGTCAGTCCTCGTGCAAGAACCAAAGTTCGTCAGTGGTTTAATGCGCAGCAGCAGGCAGAGCAAATTGCTGAAGGTCGTGAGCGTTTAGATAAAGAACTCGCAAGGCTAGGAAAGACTTCGACAAAACTCGAGGACCTCTCTGAGCGTCTTGGTTTTGAAAACCTCGAAGCGCTTTACATTGCCATCGCTAAAGATGAACTCAGTATGCGCGCTATCGAGCAGGTCCTTACACCTGTTGAAGTGGTTGAGCCTGAGTTTGTGCCAAAAACAGCGACGAAAGGAAAGTCGCACAGCAACGTTCTTGTTGTGGGGATGGATTCTTTGATGACGCAGTTAGCGCGGTGCTGCCACCCAGCGCCCCCTGATGAGATTGTCGGGTTTGTCACGCGTGGCAAAGGTGTTACGGTGCACCGCTTGGATTGCCCGAATGTGAAAAATTTAGAGAACATCGCTCGAGCTCGCTTAATCGACGTGAGCTGGGGAACCTCAGAAGATGCGATTTATCCTGTGGATATCTACGTTGTCGCTCGAGATCGAATGGGACTCATTAAAGACATCTCTGAAATCTTGCAGAAAGAAAACTTACGCATCATCGGAATGAACACGATGATGAGTAAGGGCGATATGCACATGAAATTCTCTATCGAGATTCGAAGCACAGACGATTTAAATCGCGGGCTAAAAGCCGTGCGTGATTTAAAAGGTGTCTTAAGTGCACGTCGCGCTTAATTCAAGGCAGTAATAAATCGAGAAGCAAACGCCTCGATATCGCGAGAGGGAAGCTTAAGTCTCTTGGCTGTGGCTTCCCAATTCTTCATCGCTTTAAGAACATCACTGATAATCGCATCGGCCTTGCTTTGGGTGAGCATATAGTCTTTTGCACTCGCTCTGAGAATCTCGATATCGCAAGCATCTGTTTGCCCGTTAATGAGTAGACTCTGATGACGATTGAGTGTCGGGTTCATGTCATAGGCAGGAGACAAAATCCAGCCTTTTGCCGTGAGAAGAAAACCGTGATTTCGAAAGTGATCGTCGGTATTGCCGATGGCGATGTTAAATGCCACACGCCTAAAAAGTTCTTCTAGATTCTCTTCAACGCTTGAAGCATTCTCAAGAATAGCATCGACGATATCTAAGTAGCCGCGACCTGTAGAGGCTCCATCGCCATCTTTTAGACCGAGAAGCGTCATGGAAGAGGCAAAGTGAATTCTCGTTTTTCCGTGGCGATCAAAACGCTTTACGAGAAAAATATGGTGCTTACCCTCGATTTCAAGTAGCTTAGATTCAGAAACGTTGATTCCCGCAGCTCGTGCCATTCTGTAGGCGAATTCTTCCCAGCCCCCGACGTCGTACGTGTCATTGACGGAAGGAAATTTTGCAATCCACAAATCTCCGTTTGTGTCGATGACGTTGGCTTTCGGGCGGGCGCCGCCTAAGGAAGAGCCTGGTTCAAGTAACTGATGAAGCCATTTCTCTTTTGGGGTTATATTCTTAAGCTCACTTTTTTCGATTTCTGCTGCGGCATGGGCAACCTCGTGCAGGCTTGTAAGAGTTGGAATTGCAAGCGAGCTTCCTTCATTTAAGAAAGGTCCATCGGGGCGGTATTTAAATCGAAGCGCTCCAATTCGCAGGAAATCACTGATTTTTTCAATCTGATCGAAAGTATTCAGGACTTGGACGGGGCGTTTGCGTTTAATCGACTTAAGTTCTTCGTCTCGCATTAAGAGTAAGTTACCCCAATAATCAGGGACGATGTCAGATAAGAATCCGCAAGAGTTCTTATCGGCCTGTAGCTCCTGGCGGGTAACGAGAGGCGCTAAGTTTGCTGAAATCCGCAAGTTCGGATATTGGCTAAGCCATGAGCGGTCAAATTCAAAGGAGCTCTTTACTTTGCCTTTGCAGTTTTCAAAGAAAAGTGTCCCGACGAGGATGGGGCCATCAGTCCAATCCGTGTCTAAGTAAACGAAAAGACGTTGTGTTGATAAGGCCATAGCGCATTATTTTGATGAGGCTCTTTTTCTTAGCTTCATGTCCTGTAGATCTCGGCCTAATTTGTCGTCTCGAGCAATAAGGTCAATGTCGTCTGTAAGTTGCAGAGCATTAAGGACTCGTAAGTACGCTCCCATCGAAACCGTTGGGTCGCCTTTTTCAACTTTGCCTGCTGTTGCGCGAGAGCATTGGGCTCGGTCGGCAACAAGCTCTAAAGATAAATTTCGACGAAGACGAGCCATGCGGATTTGCTCACCGACAGCTTGCAGTTTCGCCGTGAGTTTTCTTGTTAGTAGCGTTGAGGATGTCGCTTTCGTCATAAAAGTCTAGTAAAAGAAACGCAAAGATAGATAACGTTAATTTTATTAGACATTGGCTCGATTAGCCATTTTTGTTGGCCTTGCCATTTTTCAACTTTGTCTAAAAAAGGGAGGAGAAGAGCGAGATCTGTTTGGCAGAAGAAAGCAACGCTTTTCGAAAATTTTTCTTAAGCTTAAATTTTTCTTGCAATCTTTTTTCAAACCCTTTATATTTCGCATCTTCTTAGGCACGTAGCTCAGCTGGTTAGAGCATCACGTTGACATCGTGGGGGTCGTTGGTTCGAGTCCAATCGTGCCTACCAAGGCAATTTCTTGGAGATGCAATGATTTTGTTTAGTTGTCAGTTCTTACGAACAACAACAACCCGATTCCGCTAATGGGGCCGGGCAGGTGGATTTTATGATTTGAAGGTGCGGCCAAAGGGTCGCATTTTTTTTGAATTTTATTTTTGATGGGGATGGGCAGTCCCAGGGAGAAAAAGAATGATTACCGTTACGTTGCCCGATGGTTCTAAGCGCGAATTTGATGCGCCTGTAACAGTCAAACAGATTGCCGAGAGTATCGGCGCGGGCCTCGCGAAGGCAGCATTGGTCGGCAAGGTCAATGGAAAGCTCGTTGACTTGAGCACAGTTGTTGATGCCGACGCTACAGTTTCGATTGTGACAGGGAAAGACCCCGAAGGCGTCGATGTCATTCGTCACTCCACAAGCCACTTGATGGCGCAGGCTGTGAAGGAGCTCTTCCCGAGCGCTGAAGTTACGATTGGCCCTTCCATTGAAAACGGCTTTTACTACGACTTTAAGTTCGAACGTCCCTTTACTTTGGATGACTTAAAGGCCATCGAAGAAAAGATGGCAGAACTCGTGAAAAAGGACATCCCCTTAGAGCGCATTGAAATGCCGCGCGACGAAGCGGTTGCCTACTTTAAGGGTTTGGGCGAACACTACAAGGCTGAAATCATTGAGTCGATTCCTGCGGGAGAAACGATTTCTCTATACCGTCAGGGCGATTTCACAGACCTTTGCCGTGGCCCACACGTGCCGAGCACGGGGAAACTCAAGGTCTTCAAGTTGATGAAGGTTGCGGGTGCCTACTGGAGAGGTGATAGCAAAAACGAAATGCTCCAGCGCATTTACGGTACGGCTTGGGCGACAAAAGACGCGCAAGACGCCTACCTTAAGATGCTTGAAGAAGCTGAAAAGCGTGATCACCGCCGCTTAGGTAAAGAGCTTGATCTTTTCCACTTACAAGACGAAGCGCCAGGCATGATTTTCTGGCACGCCAAGGGCTGGTCGATTTGGCAGGTCGTTGAGCAGTACATGCGTAAGATCTATCAGGACAATGGCTACATGGAAGTGAAAGCTCCGCAGTTGCTTGACCGCTCGCTTTGGGAACGTTCTGGCCACTGGGCTAAGTATCGCTCCAACATGTTTACGACCGAGTCTGAGAATCGCTACTACGCTCTAAAGCCGATGAATTGCCCAGGGCACATTCAGCTCTTTAATTCAGATTTAAGAAGCTATCGCGATTTGCCGATGCGTTTTGGTGAATTCGGTCAGTGCCACAGAAATGAGCCGAGCGGCTCTTTGCATGGCTTGATGCGTGTGCGTGGCTTTACGCAAGACGATGGTCACATTTTCTGCTCTGAAGATCAGATTCTTTCCGAATGCGTCAATTACACCCGTCTTGTGCGTGACGTGTATAAGACCTTTGGCTTTACCGATATTAGCTACAAGATCGCCACACGCCCCGAGATGCGTATCGGTGAAGATTCAGCGTGGGATAAGGCAGAAGCCGCATTAATGGAAAGCTTAAAAGCGTGCGATGTGCCGTTTGATATCTTGCCTGGCGAAGGCGCTTTCTATGGCCCGAAGATTGAATACCATTTGAAGGATTGCTTAGGTCGCTCTTGGCAGTGCGGCACGATTCAGGTTGACTTCCAGATGCCTGGTCGCTTAGGCGCCGAGTACGTCGCAGAAGATAACACCCGCAAGGTTCCTGTGATGCTTCACCGCGCAATCTTAGGTTCTTTGGAGCGCTGGATTGGCATGTTAATCGAACACTATGCTGGCGCAATGCCTGTGTGGTTAAGCCCGATTCAGGTTGCTGTGGCCTCAATTACCGATGCGCAAATCGAGTATGCGCACGAGGTTGTCGCTGCGATGAAACAAGCCGGATTGCGTGTTTCTGAGGATTTGCGTGGTGAAAAAATCAACTATAAAATCCGAGAACTTAGCCTACAGAAGCTTCCTATGATTGTTGTGGTTGGCGAGAAGGAAAAGGCCGACAGAACCGTCAGTGTCCGCGCTCGCGGTGGGAAGAATTTGGGCGTTATGGCGCTTGATGACTTTATTGCCAAGGTCGTTGAACTCGATAAGAATCGCGTTAACGTCGATCCTTGGAGCAAACAGTAAAGTTTTCCTAGCGATTTGATTGTTTGTTTTTAGGGAGTAACTGTCATAGCTCAAGAACGTACACACCGGATCAATCGTGAGATCCGGGTTCCTCAGGTTCGTTTAACCGGGGTCGATGGGGCGCAGATCGGCATTGTTTCGACTGCGGAGGCACTAAGAATGGCTGCGGATGCCGACGTCGACCTCGTTGAGGTTGCTCCGAATGCGGTTCCGCCGGTTTGCCGTTTGATGGATTACGGCAAGTTCCGGTATCAGGAACAAAAACGCGCGCAGGAAATTAAGGCCAAACAAAAGGTCGTTCAAGTCAAAGAAGTGAAGTTCCGTCCGGCAACAGACGAAAACGACTTCCAGACGAAACTGCGCGCCGTTAAGCGCTTTTTAGCCGATGGCGACAAGGCCAAGATTACCTTGCGTTATCGCGGTCGCGAAATGGCCCATCAGGATATCGGCATGCAGGTTGTCAATCGCTTGCGTGAAGAGTTGGCTGATGTGGCTCAAATCGAGCAGATGCCAAAGCTTGAAGGTCGCCAGATGGTGATGGTTTTAGCTCCCCGCTCGAAAAAGAAAGCGCCAGCAGCAAAACCTGCGGTAGTAGAAACTCCTGCTTCCTAAATTAAGTTTTTAAGATTCCCCGCATCGCGTATGCGGGGATTTCGTATGCGCGACGAAAAAAAAGCGCGGATTACTAAAAGGCG
>CAVJUW010000052.1:0-8119 GCA_963652725.1 Bacteroidaceae bacterium
ACTCTCGCCACAGCCACCTCAAGGCTGCGCGTCTACCAATTTCGCCACGACCGCATAACTAATTTTTTACGCTTCCGTCGCAAAGAAACCCCTAGCAACGGAAGCGCGTATTTTAGCGCGGGATCTGGTTCGATTGCAAATCGTTTCCGGTGTTTTCAGCACCCGCAGCAGGCTGCTCGACAGTTACTGTCCCAAGAACTCCTGCCGCATTCTGACGCGCGCTTTTCTGATAGGCACCAGAACCAACCGTAATGGCTAATGTGGCGCAGAAAAACACAGTGGCTGCTGCCGCCGTCGAGCGCGAAAGAAAGTTAGCTGAACCCGAGGCTCCGAAAACAGAACCCGAGGCGCCCGAACCGAAAGCCGCACCTAAATCGGCTCCCTTGCCGTGCTGGAGTAACACAAGAACGATAACGGCGACGGCAGAAATAATCTGCACGACGACCGCAATGCTCATAATCATCTGCATTTGAACGTATCCTTCTAAGATTTACACCGCAGCGGCGCAAATCTGGTAAAAATCATCAGCCTTCAAGGCCGCACCGCCAATTAAACCGCCATCAATATCGGGCTGGCTAAAGAGTTCAGCGGCATTCGCCGGCTTCACAGAGCCACCGTAGAGAATGCGGACCTTAGAGGCGACATCGGCATCGGTCTTAGCAATAAAGGCGCGGATGGCGGCATGAACTTCTTGGGCCTGAGCCGGTGTTGCAGTCTTACCTGTACCGATAGCCCAAACAGGTTCATAAGCCAAAACGCCATTTAAGAGAGCCTTCGCTCCAACGGCATCCATCACAGCCTTGACCTGACGTTCGACAACTTCAAGGGTCTTACCCGATTCGCGTTCGGCCAATGTTTCACCGATGCAAACGATGGGCTTCAAACCCTTTTCAAGAGCAGCCTTTGTTTTAGCGGCAACACGAGCGTCTGTGTCACCAAAATAGGTGCGACGTTCAGAGTGGCCAGTGATAACCCAATTGGCACCGACATCAACGAGCATGGAAGCTGCGGTTTCGCCTGTGTAGGCGCCGTGATCGTGTTCACTGACGTCTTCACCACCAAAACCAATTGTCGTACCCTTAAAAGCGGCGGCAAGCTGCGAGACGTAGATTGCAGGAGAGCAAACAACGACATCACATTTGAGTGTATTAAGACGCGGCAAGAACGAATCAATCCAAGCAGCGTTGGCGGCCAAAGAGCCATTCATTTTCCAGTTAGCGGCAACGAGAAGTTGACGAGACATTTTCTTTTTCCTTAAGAAGTTTGATCGGGATTTTGTTTTTCTTCCTTCTAGATTTTGGAATTGAGCGTTTTGCCCAATCCCAAAACTCGAAACAAATATTCTACAGGTTATTCTTCACGGATATCGCTTGAAGCTTCACTTTGATGCTCATCATTGAGTAAAGCTTTCATCGAAAGGCGAATACGGCCCTTTTCTCCGACTTCGAGAACCTTGACGCGAACGACCTGCCCTTCTTTGAGGTAGTCGCTCACCTGATTGACGCGTTCGCGTGCAATCTGGCTAATGTGTAACAACCCTTCTTTGCCTGGGAGAAGTTGAACAAGAGCACCAAAGTCAAGTAGGCGTGTAACCGTGCCTTCGTAGATTTGGCCAGCCTCAACCTCAGCGGTAATCTCTTCGATTCTCTTACGAGCCGCCTCAATTTTTGCCACTTCGCTTGAGGCAAGAGTGACAGTGCCATCGTCTTCGATATTGATTTCGCAACCGGTTTCTTCAGTAAGCGTACGGATTGTCGCGCCACCCTTACCGATCACATCACGAATCTTTTCGGGATTGATCTTAAATGTGACTAAGCGAGGAGCCCAATCGGATAAGGCCTTGGCGCCACCGCCAGCCATTTCGTGCATCTTACCTAAGATATGCATACGGCCTTCGTGTGCTTGCGCTAACGCAGCCTGCATAATCTCGACTGTGATGCCCTCAATCTTGATATCCATCTGTAAGGCTGTAACACCGTTTTCGGTACCCGCGACCTTAAAGTCCATATCGCCTAAGTGATCTTCATCGCCCAAGATATCGGTAAGAACCGCGAAGCGATTGCCTTCCTTAATGAGGCCCATCGCAACGCCTGCGACGTAATCCTTTAAAGGAACTCCTGCATCCAAAAGTGATAAGCAACCGCCGCAGACGCTAGCCATCGAACTTGAACCATTGGATTCACAGATTTCGCTTACAACGCGAATCGAATACGGGAATTCTTCTTCACTCGGAATCACAGCCTTCAAAGCGCGCTTAGCTAAACGGCCATGGCCGATTTCACGGCGCTTGGGGCTACCGACGCGACCGGTTTCACCTGTCGCAAAGGGTGGCATGTTGTAGTGAAGAATAAAGCGCTCACGGCTTTCACCCATAATCGAATCAACGATTTGTTCATCTTGCTTGGTGCCAAGGGTTGTTAAAACCAAGGCCTGGGTTTCGCCACGGGTAAAGAGCGCGGAACCGTGTGTGCGAGGAAGAATTCCTTGGCGGATTTCAATCGGACGCACTGTGCGGGTATCACGCCCATCGATACGGGGCTTACCTTCCAAGATGTTCGAGCGAACAAGGTGAGCCTCGGTTTCAAAGAGGATGCCGTTAACTTCATTCATATCAGGAACTTCAGTTCCCGCCGCCTCGGCTTCTTCTGTGAGAGTCTTTTCAACGAGCTCATAAACCTCGCGCAACTTCTCATTGCGGTCTTGCTTTTGACGAATCGTGTAAGCCTCTTTAAGACCCTCATCAGCAATAGCGTGAATGCGAGAAATCAAAGCCTCATTTGGAGCCGGAGGCTGCCAATCCCAAGCGGGTTTGCCGGCTTCGGCGACCAAATCGTGAATCGCGTTAATCACAACCTGCTGCTGCTCGTGACCAAAGACCACAGCACCTAACATCGTTTCTTCGGATAAGCGATCGGCTTCGGATTCGACCATCAAAACGGCGCGCTCTGTGCCAGAAACCACTAAGTCGAGTTTGCTCTGGGGCATCTGGCTAATTTTCGGGTTGCAGACATATTGGCCATCGATGTAACCGACGCGGCAAGCGCCAATCGGGCCCTTAAAGGGAATGCCAGAAATCATCAACGCAGCCGAGGCACCAATCATCGAAGGAATATCGGGATCAACTTCGGGATCAACAGAAATGACGTGAATGATGACCTGAACTTCGTTAAAAAATCCATCCGGGAAAAGCGGACGAATCGGGCGGTCGATTAAACGGCTTGTGAGCGTTTCTTTTTCGCTCGGGCGACCTTCGCGCTTAAAGAATCCGCCAGGGAACTTTCCAGCCGCATAGGTCTTTTCAATGTAGTCAACTGTAAGAGGGAAGAAATCCTGACCAGGCTTTGTTTCTTTCTTGGCAACGACTGTGGCAAGAACCACGGTGTCATCCATCTGACAGATAACGGCACCAGTTGCTTGACGGGCGATTTCGCCTGTTGTGAGTGTGACATCGTGATCGCCAAATCGAAACGACTTGGAGACCTTATTAAACATTGTCATGGGTAAAGTTATCCTTTAACTATGAAGTACCCACGCCATTTTGTTTTTCCTTTGCGCCCTTTCCTCTTCGAACGGCACGCTGCGGCCTCGTTGTTCTTAACTTAAAAAGCATCGAAGTCGCAACGCGCGAAAACCATCCAGGAAACGGCAGAAAAAGTAAACAACTCGCGCGAGTGTGTATTACAAAAAACCATCGCGGCCGCTTTGTTTTGGCGGCCGCGGTGAGCAATGATTACTTACGAAGTTTCAAATCGTCGATGAGCTTACGGTAAGCGTTTAAGTTTGTACGCTTTAAGTAGTCCAAAAGCTTACGGCGACGGCTCACCATCTTCAAAAGGCCACGACGAGAATGATGATCCTTGACGTTAACTTTGAAGTGGTCGGTAAGGCCATTAATGCGCGCTGTTAAAAGCGCAATCTGAACCTCAGGAGAACCGGTGTCTCCAGCGGCACGCTGAAACTTTGCAACAATCTGACTCTTCTCAATGGTTGACATATCAAACCTTTCTAAAAGTTAGGGTTAAAAACAAGCGGTACAGGTGTCAAACCGCCCATACCGTGATTCAGAGCCGCCATTGTAGAGAAAAGATTAGGAAAATCAAGCGAAAAACGGCTTTTCTCTCCGTTTTTGCTTTTCTTTTTGTAAATGAGCCCTTTTATTGAGGCTTTCTTTTGCGTTTTATCCCATCCACAAAGCGGCAAACGGAATGGCATAGCAGCGCTTTCCAAATGACAAGACCTCGTGCCCGGAGTAGAAAACAATGCCAATGCAGTGTTCGCGCCCTTCTAATTCTTGAAACCAGCGGATATGTTTAAAGTCATCTAGATTAACGCGCTGCGAAGACTTCACATCGATAGCCAAATAGTTCGTTTCCCCGTCTTCAATGAGAAAATCAATCTCGTGCGCCTTAGTCCTTAAATGAAACATCTTCCAGAAAGGATGAAGGTCTGCCTCCGAGGCCAGTTGGTTATAGGCCCAGGTTTTAACTAATTTGTCGCCCTCGCTCTGGGAAAATATTGGATCCTCGATCTTTTGAGCAACTTTTGTAATCTGTAGCAAAGAGCACATGAGGCCCGTATCAACCATAAAAAGTTTTGAGGCTTTCCCTGGCCTGTCGTAGTCTTTTTTTGTCCAAGCAGGAACTCGGTCCACAAGAAACATCGCTTCAAAATCTGAGAGGTACTTTTCAACAGTTTTCCAAGCGAGATTTCTCTTTTTGGAAAGCGCTCGAAGACTAGAAAGCCCAGATGAATTACGTGCAACTTCAGAAAAGACAGCTTTAAGAGCCTTGCGATTCTTGATTGCAAAAAAGCGACTCATATCGCAAAGTTCGCGAGAAATGTAGTCCTGATACCAATCACGTCGATCTTCAGCAGATAGTTCCTGCGGCTCGAAAAAACCTCCCTTCTCTGTAAGACTAAGAATGAGTCTTTTGTTGCAGTCTTCAGGGCTACAGGATTCTGGAATGTCTTCACGAAAGAGCCTTTCAAGCAAAGTGGCTCGTTTTCCGCGAAACTCAGCTTCGGTGAAATTTCTAACACGTACGAAACCGATGCGATCAGCCAAAGACTCATTAGCCTGTGGGAGTTTTCGAAAATCAAAAGACCCTGTAAGAATGTACTGCCCTTTTTGGGGATTCTCGTCAACTTTGACTTTGATTTCTCCGATAAGCAAGGGTGCCTTTTGAATCTCATCAATAACGAGACTCTTACCACCTTTACGCTCAACGAAAAATGCTGGGTCATCAAGAGCCGCTTTAAGGCTTGCCTCAATGTCCAAAGACCGAAACTCAGAAGGAATCGGACACTCGTATTTCACGAGCGTCGTTTTCCCAGACTGCCTAGCGCCAACAACACTTATCACACGAAATATTCTAAGAGCTGATGTAAGAAGCTCCTTTGCCCATCGATGCTTAAGCGTCATAGTGAAATTCCCATTAGCTTGTTTAAATCCCTAACAAGTAGTCAAGCTGCAGACAAGTTGTAAACTTTTACTCGGACAATTTATAAACTTTTTTTCGGACAAATTATAAAGTTATCTCTAATACTCTTTTGAATTCAAAAATATTATGGATTACGTCAGAAGCGACTTTGGGCTAAAGATTGAGAGTCAATTGTGCGCTATGCGGCTTTCTTTGCTGCTCGGAACGCAGCCAAAGAAACAAAAACGCCTGCAATTAAGAAAGTAAGACCGATAAGCATTGTGGCACTTGGCCAGACGCCGCGCCAAGCATGCGCAAAAAGGACAGCAAACACCGTTTCAAAGACAATCATATGGCCGGCTAAAACCGTCGGAAGCCTCTGACTCATGGCATTCCAAAAGGCAATTCCCATCCAAGAACAAACAATGCCAGAACCTCCTGCAACGAGAATAAACCATAGTGGTCTCGGTCCTAAAAGATCTGTCGCATTGGGGTCAATGCTCCAGTAAACAAGATAAAGGATAATGGCAAACGGCAATGTCACCAAGCCTTGTGCAGTTGACCACGTTGTGGCTGAGCGCTTTGGATTATCGATAAGCCAATCCGAGTTTCGAATCGGGTACCACGTCCAAAGAGCCAAAGCGAAGATTCCGAAACCAAGACCAATCCAAAAGTTAATACCGCTACCGCCTTGAGCCCGTACAACAGCTTCGAATTCACCGCTATTGGCAAGGACAAATCCAAAAGCAATGAGCGAGAGTCCAGGGACGAGTTTTCCCCAAGATAAAGAGCGGTTCTTTTTCTTATCGCGAATATTGGCAATGATTGCCACAGAAACAGGAACCACTGACATACACATGCCAGCAAGAGGGGCCCCTGCGTATTGAATGCACGCTGCAAGCGACCAGTAATAAACGATGTTTCCAATAACACCGAGCTTTGTGACAAGCCACCAGTCTGCTGCTGTGTAATAAGAAAGTTCTTTTCTCTCGATATAAATAAGCGGTAAAGCAATCGCCCCGAAACTTACGAAGCGCCCCGCGGAGATATACACCGGGTCATAGTCAGGGAGCGCAAGTGGGACAAGGTAAACCAAGCCCCACAAAACGCAAGCGAACACCCCACAGGAAAAACCGACGGCGAACCGTCGGTCGTCATCACTCAATGCCATACTTCTTTATTCGAATTCCTCTTGAGCGTGACGCATTCTCTTTTTCTCAGAATGATGCGCTTTATTCTTAAGACGCATTTCAACCGAAGACCGCGTTGGCTTTGTTGGCCTACGAGCTCTGCGTGGCACAAGGGCACGTTCTAACATACGAATCAAGCGAGCAAAAGCGCTTTTTCGATTCATCTCTTGTGTGCGATACTCCTGAGCCTTCACGAAAAGAACACCGGCTTCTGTCACATTGCGTGAGAAGACTTGTCTGACGCGAGCAATCGCTTCAGGAGAAAAACCGAGGTTAACTAAATCGACTTCGGCTGCGACTGCGGTATTGACTTTGTTGACATTCTGGCCACCAGCACCAGCGCTACGAACAGCATGCCAAGAGATTCGGGAGGTAATCGATTCGCGCGTAATCATAATCTTACAGTCCAAAAAGAAGTTGTCCCATGGTGAGTATCACAGGCATCGTGATAATCGCCGCCAACGTCTGCGCGGTAGTGATCGCCGCCACAAGCGGGCCATTTCCGCTCATACGTACAGCCAAAATGTAGCAGGAATTTGCCGTCGGTAGGGCCGTAAAAATCAAAAGAACGCCAGTTGCAAGGTTTTCGAGCCCACAAAGGCGACACACAATTAAGCAAAGAATGGGAACAACAACAAGTCGCAAGAGTGTCGAACCCGCGACAATGGCCTTATAACCTTGAATCGTTTCAAAGCGAAGCGCGGCTCCAATGGCAAGCAACCCTAAAGCCAGAGAGGCATTTCCTAAGCGCGTAAAGATTAAATCGATGGGCTTAAAGATCCCGAGCCCCGTCAGGTTCCAAACTAGGCCAGCAACAGTAGCGATAATGAGAGGATTTCTCACAATCTCACGGATAACGCTCATAAAGCTTGCGCCTTTACCTGCGCTTGCCTTAGCTAACGCTGTCACGGCAATCGCTGAACTCACCGGAACCCAAAACGCCATAAAAAGAGCAAAAAGCGCAAAGCCCTCTTTCCCATACATATTCAGTGTCAGCGCAAATCCAATGTAAGAGTTAAAGCGGAAATTGCACTGAAAGGCACTTGCGCGACTTGCGTTATCGAGCTTACAGGCGCGGCACAAAATCCATGAGAGCACCACGGCTCCCAACATCGCGGCAAACCCACAGAAAAGAAAAGTCGATGCTTCCCCTAAAGAGAATCGGCTTGTCGCAACCGAGTGAAAGAGCAAGGGAGGAAAGAGAATGAAGTAAACAAGCTTTTCTACAACTTGCCAAAAATCGTGCTTGTAACCTAATTTTCTTGCTAAGAGGATACCTAAGAGAATGACACCAAAATCAGGGAGAACAATTAGCGCAGTTGAAAGCATTTCTAGAGATTCCAAAACCGAGGTGGCGCGATTATAATGCCCGCCAAAAGAAAGCCAAACGGAAAACGTTTGATTTATTTAGAAATCTGAAAAATTCAGAGCGCTATTTCCTGAGGCTTTTTGTGAAAAAAAATGGAGTTTATCGATGAAGAAATTAGGAAAAACCTGTATTGCTTTAGC
>CAVJUW010000053.1:0-7195 GCA_963652725.1 Bacteroidaceae bacterium
CGGCAAACAAACTCGGTCTTTCTCCGACAAGAAAGAATACCCATACAGGATTTCAGACTGGTTCAACAGTTGCTATCAAAATCGCCGAAAGTGCTGAGACATGCCGAATACAGGCTGAGTAAATAATATAAGACAACCCGCCGTAGATAAGACCTAAATACATGCCTCCTAAAACTGCGTCAGTCGTTATAGGAGCAGTAACCATGCTTGGAGAACATACAACGAGAGCAATAATATTTCCCAAAAAAATCGAGCCTGCTGGATGACCCTCTTTTTGCATGCGAGTGCAAACAATAAACGTTGCAAAGGATATTCCGCTTAAAACAGCAAGAGCATTTCCTAACATGCTCCCTATCCCTGCCCTATCAACGAAAAAGAGGACCATCCCCGCTAGAACAATTGCAATAACAATCCAATCTTTTTTGCTGACCTTCTCTTTCAAAAGCCAAATCGATAGGATTGCGACATATACAGGAGCTGTGTATTGAAGCAAAATGGCATTAGCTGCAGTTGTCATTTGAGTTGCTGCAGTATAAAAATAAGCCATAAGAAAATAAGCGATGGCGCCTGCCCATTGAGCCTTCGAAAAGGTTAAAAGTTTTTCTCGCCGATAGTAAAACAGAAATAGCAAGAGACAGAATAAACAGCGCCAACCTGTAAGTGCAACGGCTGGGCATGCTGTAATCTTTACCGCAAGCCCTCCAGAGCTCCAAATGAGCGCTGTGAGTAAAACGCCGAGCTTTGCTGTTTTTTCATTTAGCATTTTGCTTCTATGCCTTAAACAAACCGCACTATCCGCTTTTTTTGGCTATGAAACGGATAGCGCTGGTTTTCTTCAAATTTCTATAGTATGTATTGCAAAACGGTAAGCGCAGCTAGATTACCGACAATACAGGTAGCCATAACGCGCTTCGAGAGTTGCAGAGGATTGACCTTGGCAACGCCAGCCAAAATAATGCAAACCCCAGCCACGGGCGATATCGTGCGGCCTAAAGAACCACCGTAATAGGCCGTCATGCCGAGCAAATCGATATCCATTCCCAATTGAGCTGCATTCGGCGTGACTGCATTATTGAAAGCGAGAGTTGCAGCATCGCCAGAACCACTTAAAGCCGCGATAAGGAATGGTCCCCAAGATCCTGCGATCTTGGCGATATCAACAGAATCCTTCATCGCATTTAAAAGCGCGTCAATTAGACCAATGTCTTTCATGCCTGCGGTGAAGACTGCTGCTGCAGCGATGATACTCACGATATTGCCGAAGCCATCTCCCATACCCTTGCAGAAACGACGCATCGCCTCAAATGGACTCGTCCAACTAACAAGCAGTGTGAGAATCATGCCAATCATCATCACCTGTGGGACACTAAAGCGATAGATAAGACCGACTTGCTTAGCGCCTAAGATCAAAAGAATCAAAGGCAAAAGAGGCATTAAAGCTTTCAAATAGTTGACCTTAAATGCCCGGACTTCAGCCATCAAATCTTCAGCATTTTCACCAGGAACCTCATAACCCTTGTTTTCCTTGAGGTAGACCGCCGTTACATACATGCCGATTGCGCAAACCAAAAGAACTGTTCCTGCGGCAGGTAATGTACGGATTACAACGTCCGCAATGTCACTATGCGAGAAACTTGTAATCAAAGCAATGTGTGGAGAAGAAACACTGGCACAGCCGCCCCATGTTGCGACAAGAAGCGTGGCACCTGCCATCGCAGGAGCAATACCTGCGCGAATTAACACGGGAATAATAATCGGACCAATTGTTGCAGCGAGGCCAGCGGGCGAATTCATCGCCATAGCTAGAACCCACGTAACGACAACCGTTGCTGGGATGAGCAATGTCTTAAATTTCAAAACATGTTTTAAAGCGAGAAAAGAAAAGTGCTTGTCACATTCGGTCAAAGTAATCACCTGCGCAAAACCCATAGCGCAAGCAATAATCGGGACAAGCCAACTCGAAACGAGCATCTTGCTAAACGAGTCAAACGCATTTAACGGATGCCCACTTAAAACGCACATCAAAAGGCCCGCGCCAAAAAGCGTTGCACGAACCTCCCACTGCTTAATCACTGCGACAAATGCCAATACGACAATAATCGCACCAATCCATAACATCATGATTTCCTCCTTTGGTTGTTTTAGAGAAGAAGGCTCATGACGACTGCCCTTCTTCCCCTATTTGTTTATTCGACTGGGAAACTCATTGGAGACATTTCATCGTGGGAGCGGCCCTTCCAATCACGTTTGGCAACGTTTTCCCACATATGTTCTCCAGCCGTTTGAACGTGGCTGTAGAGCTCTTTCTCATCAACGCCAAGTAGCTCGCCTTTATCCACTAATGTCTTACCATCTACAATGACTTTGTCGATGTTGTGGCTGTCAGCTGTGTACACAAGAACCTTGATTGGATCTCTAAGTGGCATGAACTCCATATTCTGTGTAGACATCACGACAATATCGGCCTTAGACCCTTCACAAAGGCGACCAATATCCTCTCGACCAAGAGCTTTTGCACCACCAAGAGTTGCAGCATTGAACACATCAGCCGCTGTGCACTTCCACGTGTCATACTCAGCAATCTTTCCAAAAATTGCTGCGGCACGCATTTCATGTACCATATCCTGCGGAAACGAATCCGTTCCGATAGCTAGATTGATACCGAGTTTGCGATATTTGTAGAAAGACTCGAGGATGAATCCGCGACGACCATATACCCACGGGCAATTGACAACAGTCGTACCGTCACTTGCAATCAGCTCAAGTTCGTTATCAATGCGGAGACCGTTCAGTGTTGAACCGCACGGCATGATGTAATGGCTATAAAGCGTATCAGGTCCGCAAATTCCATTCTCATGCAAGAACTGCGCTGGAATCATTCCATGGCGCTCCATGACAACCTGAATCTCATTGATTGATTGTGCGGCATGAATCTGAATACGCATTCCTGTCGCATCGGCAGCCTTACGAACTTCTTTTAAGAACTCTGGGGTAACACAGTCTGCCTGCCCTGGATAAAGCGCAATACGAATACGATCATCAAATTTACCTGAGTACTTTTCATGCAAATCCACTGTGTATTGAAGCCGTTTAAACGCCTCTGGCTCATCCCATTCATAGTGAACAGTCTTTCCGTCTTGCGTCATAAAAACGCAAGAACGCGCCATCGGGCCAACATAGGCACGGATTCCAGATTTCGCAATTGTCTCTATCATCGGCTCGGTTGCACGACCAAGCTCAAAAATTGTTGTTGACCCTTTTTTAAGGATTTCAGAAAGAGAAAAACGGAATACGTCTTCTTGATCCTCGATATTTAAATGCGTAACGCGAAGTGACTCATAAAGACTTGTTCCATAGAAATTACGGCTCCCGATATCCTCAAGAAAACCCTTTTCCACTGGGCTTGCCGCAACATGGCAATGGCAGTTCACAAGGCCAGGCATAACAAAACCGCGATGGGTGTCGACAGTTTGATCGGCCTTACCCTCAAATTTCTTTCCAACATAAATAACTTGATTTCCCTGATAGGCAATCTCTCCGTCCTTGTATAGAACGTGCCCACCATTTTTGTAACCCACTACATACGAATTGTTTTTTAACAAAACAACTGGACTCTCTTGCTGCATGTGGTTATCTCCTTTTTATATTTCCGTTTTGCGGAAATTTTTTCCATATTTTTTTTAAAAAAGAATTCTTTCTTTCAGCCAAAAACTAAGCCTTTAGAGTAAAGACTGCTTCTTCTGTCCCATCAATGATTCTTAGGCCCAGTTTCTTTCTTAATTGCGGGGCAACGCAACCCATACCTGCGCAACCCAAAACAAAACTTGTGTATTCACCAACTTGCTGAGCTAAAGCGATTGCTTTCGCTAGACAAGCAAAAATTTCCTCTTCTGACATTTCTTCTGTGTAACCCGTCGCGAATGTATCGAACCGTCCTTCAAAGCCATAGCGTCTTGCTAAAGCCTCTTTTCTCGGGATTGATTGCTCAGAAATAGCCAGAATGGCTGCCTTTCCCTGTTGCTTTGTAGCGGCATTAAGTGATGCGAATCCAATGCCTACGACTGGCTTTCCTGTCGCCTCATAAATGGCTTTTACAGCTGGATCGCTATGGCAAGCAACAACATAGCCATCTGTCAGAGGCTTGAGTTCAATCGCTTTCTTAAGTGTCCAAAACGCAGCATTTACTTCATCAACAGCGCTATTGATGAGCGCTGGAGATTCTTTAACGCAAAGCATTCGAAGTTCATCGCCACTACGAGCAACTCGCCTTGCACTCTCAAGAATGCCTTGATTCATGGCTTCTGTTGAGTTTGGATTAATAATTGTGATTCGCATCGTTTTTCCTGGTTTCGATACGGTTCGCTCACTGGAAGGGGATGACTTGAGCGAACCGTATCTATCCATCTCTACTCTTTCTTAGCCGGATGTGCAGCTACAAATTCACCCTGACGTTCGCCAACGAGCTTGCGATCTTTCATCACAATGTGCCCGCGAAGAACCGTTGCAACGGGGTATCCCTTTAACTTAAAGCCGTTAAAGCCCGAGACCTTGCTCACACTTTGGAAGCGATTGATATCGACCGTTTCCTCATAGTCATAATCCACGAGTGTGATGTCAGCGTCCATACCGACACGTAAGAACCCTTTCTTATGGTCAAGGCCAAAGAGCTCAGCAGGTTTCTCGGAAAGAATTCGAGCAATGTCGTTTTCTGTAATCAAACCCTTGTTCACAGAATCCGTCATTAAAGGCACAAGCGTTTCAATCGTGCACATGCCTGAGGGAATCTTAAATAGGCTTCCTGCCTTTTCTTCAGCTGTGTGGGGCGCGTGATCTGAGCAAACGTGAGACAAGATTCCTGCACGCAATCCCTCCCAAAGACGCTTAAGGTCAGCCTTTTCACGAACAGGCGGATAGCCCTTAATCATTGGGCCGACGCGTTTGAAGTCATCCTTTGTGAGCGTCAGATAATGCGGGCAGGTTTCTGCCGTCACTTTAAGGCCCTTCTTTTGTGCAGCATCGACTAAATCCACCGTTTCTTTGGCAGATGTATGAAGAATGTGCAAATGGCAATTCGTTGCCTTGGCAAAAGAAATTGCCGTCTGCACAACTGTTTCTTCGCAAACGCTTGGGCGGCATGCTAAGAGCGCTTCATACTCTGTGGCGTAATCCTCTGGCTTGACGCGATCTGTCAGGCGACGAATTAAAGAGGAGTTCTCAGCGTGAATGCCAAGGAGTTTCCCTGTCTTAGCAACAGTTTCGAAAATGCCATAGACCTGACCATCATCCAATGGCGGGAAAACATCAGGATCATTTGGATCGAAGTTATAAATAAGGTTGTAGTTACTCTTTTTTAAGGCATAGCCCCAGAAGAACTTGTAGCCTGCGACACCACACTTATCGAGTTCAAGTAGATCCTTGTTATTTAGGTCACCCACGCAAAGGGCCCACATCGCAAAGTCAACGAAGGCTTTGCTCGCAAGGTTCGCTTTTTGCGCCTTGAAGTTTTCCACGTTGCAAACGGGAGGCACGGCATTAGGCATTTCAACAACTGTTGTGATGCCACCCATTGCGGCACCCCGTGTTGAATGTGCAAATGTTTCCTTATGAAGTGCTCCTCCGTCGCGTGAATGCACGTGCGTGTCAATAAAACCAGCATAGACTTTTTTACCCGTCGCATCGAGCACATCCTTTGAGGGCCCAAGATCTTCTGTCGTGATAGCGGCAATTTTGCCGTCTTTAACATAGATGTCTGCTTTGAAACTTTCCGTGGATGTTACGCACGTTCCGTTTTTAATCGCTAAATCCCACATAGTGTTTCCTACTCCGTAATTCCTTAGTTGTAATCGGCAATTGCCGTAAAGAGGACCTCTGTGCCTAAAAGGAAGTCATCAAGTTGCATCTTTTCATGCGGATTGTGAGATCCATCTTGGTTGGCAACAAAAATCATTGAAACTGGAACTCCCGCATTCCCAAGAACTGCTGCATCGTGTCCGGCTCCACTTGGGATAAACATCGCAGGAATCTTGGCTTTAGCGGCGCTTTCTGCCAGATGATTCATGAGCTCTTCATTAACACCAGAAGGCTCGCAAATAAGTTTGCGATCGAATTCGAACCTCACGCCACGGTCAGCACCAACAGCAGCGCTCTCAGCAACAAGGAGTTCATGGAAGCGATCGAGCGTATCTCTCGAGAGTGAACGAATATCGATACTAAAAGTGACCTCTCCAGGAATAATGGCAATAGCCGCTGCCGCATCGGTTTTAAAAACACCTGCGGTGAAAACGAGGTCTTCACCACGCACGAGCCATTCGGCCCAGTGCTTATCCATACGCATCAAGAGATCGGCCATAGCCATCACGGCATCATGGCGGTACTGACGATCAACAGCCCCAGAATGCGCTTTAACACCAACACAACGGCAGGTCTTATGACGGAAATTGCCGCGAATACCAGTCACAATTCCCACACGAGCCTTCTTTTGAGAATCCAACGTCGGCCCCTGCTCAATATGGAGTTCAGTGAAAGCAGCGATGCGCGAGAAATCAATTGTTGGTTCGGTTTTAACCATATCATTGGGATCGAAACCGGCTTTTTTGATTGTTTCTGCCAAAGTGATGTCTTCTGTGCGATGTTTTAAGGCAAGGTCTGCTTCAGTGAGTTTGCCTGCCAACGCAAGAGATCCCACATAGGCCTTTCCAAACCAGGAACTCTCTTCCATACGGAAAACGACCAAAGTGACATCGCGTTGCGGCGTAAATCCAATCGTCTTCATCCAATTAATAGCTGTCATTGCAGCGACCACTCCCGCAAGGCCGTCGTAATGCCCGCCCTGTGGAACGCTATCGCCATGAGAGCCCGTCATATAGCAAGGCAGTGTCCTATCCTTGCCGGCAAGCGTGACAAAAAGATTCCCACAGCGGTCGATCTTAATTTCTAGGTTAAGTTCCTTGGCCCACGCCTTCACATAGTCATGCACCTTTTGTTCGAGCGGACCATATCCTTGGCGAGAAATACCGATAACTGGATCTTTAGAAAAAGCGCGGATATCGTCAAAAACTTTTTGAGCAAACTCTCGGGCTCCTACACGCAACTGGGTCATATATGAAAACCTCTTTCAGTTTATTTTCCATTATGTGGAAAGTCTTTCCATATTTCGGATATGAATAAATGCCGCAACACGGCTAGGTCTTTTTCC
>CAVJUW010000053.1:7205-8065 GCA_963652725.1 Bacteroidaceae bacterium
ATAATGATTTAAGGAGTCAATCTTGCAGACAATCGATAGAGCCGTCGAGGTCCTAACACTGATGAGTCAGTACCCTGATGGAATTTCCGTATCTGAATTAACCCGCAAAATGCACTTATCTCTCGGAACAACGCATCGCTTCTTGATGTCGCTTATGGAAAACAACCTTGTGATGCAAGACAAGACAACAAAGCAATATCGATTGGGCTTTAAAGTGCTTCGTCTTGCTTCGAATCTACTAAATAAAGATCGTTTAATTGATGTGGCGCGACTTCCGATGAGAAAAGCCGCCTCCGAAGTTCACAATGTTGTCTATGTGTGTCAGGAAAATGCCGGAGAAGTTATCTGCACACATTGCGAAGACCCAACGACAGAAACACATTCAAAATTCGCTGCACAAATCGGCAATGAAATGCCCTTTTATGCAGCAGCGACGGCGAAAATTATCTTTGCCTATCAACCTGAGATTGTTCGTGCTCTCTTTGAAAACAATAAACCGCTTGTACGCTTTACTGCGCGGACAAAAACTTCACTGAAGTCAATTCTTGATGATTTGCAAAAGTCCGCTCTTCAGGGCTACGCCATTTGCGATGAAGAACTTGAAAACGGCGTCATTGCTCTTGCTGCTCCAATCTTTAACTACGAGGGGCGTGTCATCGCCTCCATTGGTGTCACGGGAATTAAAGGCAATCTTAAGATTGAGAGCACCAAGGATGCCATCTGCGAATGTGCAAGAACAATTAGCGCAGAACTTGGCTTTAGCAAAGCCAATCTGCGCTAAAAATTCCAGTCGTAATTAAGTTAGGCGCGACGTGCACTTAAGACACCTTTTAAATCACGCACGGCTTTTAGCCCGCGAT
>CAVJUW010000054.1:0-580 GCA_963652725.1 Bacteroidaceae bacterium
CTTGGCTTAAGGCCAATGTATGTGCGCAACTCAGACCACATCCGCGGTCACATTACGGTCTGCCTCCTAAGTCTATTGCTTGTACGGTTATTACAAAATCGGTTAGAAGCAAATAAAACCCCGCTTACGATTCACGAGACCTGTAGCACACTAGGCGATGCCTGTGTAGCTCCGATAAAGTTCGGATAGCAAATTCTCTTTTGCCACACTGGGCATCAAGCCAATGTACGTAAAGGACGTGAAGTCCTAAAGACACAAGAAGTTCTTGATCTTGTAAAAGCAAAGCAGATTAAAACCTCACACATTCCAGATCTCATGCGAGCTTGCGGACTAACACCTCTGTCTGCTCTTTGCTCACTGCAGGAACTTGGAACGTGCCTGCGCACGCGCTTTGTAAAACCCGAGAACGCCATTCCGGAGGTCCGTCTCGTTACCCTCTAGAATATCCACAAGCGGAAAAAATCAAAAACGCAGCGAAGCCTTGAAATTAAAGGGTCAGCTGCGTTTTTCTTGCTCCGAAAGTCCTAAACTCGGGATTCGCTGTTAGCGCCCAAAGCGATGAAAATGTCGCACAGCAATC
>CAVJUW010000054.1:590-7958 GCA_963652725.1 Bacteroidaceae bacterium
CGCAACAAAAAGAAAGCATGTCGAGGCAGGGAAATCCATTGAAACTCATGACAAAAATCGGCTTGCATCAGTTGTTGCTAAGTTAAAATTAAATCATCTTTGAATCGCTTTAGGCAGTGACTATGAAAAAGTTTCCTGTTGGGATTGATACCTTTGATGAGTTGCGCCGTGTGGATGGGTATTACGTCGATAAGACATCCTTTATCAAGACGGTGATGGAGTACGACGCGAAGGTCCTATTGATTACTCGTCCCCGTCGTTTCGGAAAGTCGCTTTTTGTGGATACGGTTTATCGTTTCTTAAATATTAACTCTAAGGAACCTGGAGATTCACAGGAAAATGCCCGACTCTTCTCTGGGCTCAAAATACTGAATGAGAAAAAATTCTGTGACACGTATATGGGGCAGTTTCCTGTCATTTCTATCTCATTTAAAGACGTTAATGATACGAGCTATGAAACGGCTTACCGACTTTTTGCTGGAATGCTTACGAAGATTGCTCGACAGTTTTCATTTCTTGTGGACAGCCCTAGGCTTTCTGAAGAACAAAGAGAACTTTTCGCTCGATATAAAAACTTAGACTATCTTAAAAGCTTTGAGCACAAAGACGATCTCATGGCTTATTTGAGCAATATGGTGGAGATGCTTTCTACGCACTATGCTCGTAAGGTTGTTGTCCTTCTTGACGAATATGACGTGCCATTGGATAAGGCAGCTGATAACGGCTATTACGAAGAGATGTTGTCGGTTATTCGCGGTTTTTTATCCTCAGCTTTAAAACCTGATTCAACAAGTGCTCAATACCTTGAGAAAGCTATCCTTACAGGATGTCTTCGTGTGAGCAAGGAGAGCACTTTCACAGGGTTTAACAGGCCTCGAGTCAATACGGTTTGTTCTGAGAATCCTTCGCTAGCAGAGGCAATTGGCTTTACAACATCAGAAGTCAAAGAAATGCTTCACTACTATGGCTTGGAATCGCTTTCTGACACTGTTAAGCAGTGGTACGACGGATATCGTTTTGGGGAAAGTGAGATTTATTGTCCTTGGGATGTGATTAATTTTTGCGCAGATGCAGTTGACAGCGGTCTTGAGAAATTTAAAGGACCTAAAAATTATTGGATTAACACGAGTGGCAATAAACGAATTGATGAATTCCTAGGATTCCTCTCAGGAGAGGATACTGAGAGAATGCAAACTCTCCTAGACGCAGGCGCAATCGATATCTCGATTAATGAGCAGCTTAACTACGATGATCTAAAGAAACATACCCCTAATGATTTTTGGACGATTTTGCTCTATACGGGTTATTTGACAATTGTTGAGCGTTTGCCAGAGAGTTCCTCGAGCTTTAAATTGCGTATTCCTAACGAGGAAGTACGTGCAACGTTCAAAGAAAAGGTGCTTAACCGCTTTTCTTCTGGAAACGCTCAATTTGCAAACCATGGGAAATTGATTGCAAGAGCTCTTCTTGCGGGTGAAACACGTGAGATTCGATTAAAGCTCAACGAGCTCTTGCAAAGTTACGTTTCCGTTCGCGACACCTCAACAAAGGCTCCTGCAGAAAACTTTTATCATGGTTTCTTATCGGCAGTTTTCATTTCTGCTAAAGGAATCATTGATAATTTCCATTCTAATGCTGAGGCAGGCGATGGTTATGCTGATATTGTCTTTACCTCAGCAGATGAAGAGGTTGGTGTCGTAATTGAAATCAAGCACGCTTTAAAGCGCGAAGGCTCTTTGGACTTGGCTAAACACGCTATCGAACAGATTGAGGAAAAACGATATGCTTCATATTTCCGAGATAGCGACTGTAAGAGAATCCATGCCTATGGTTTGGTTTTCTTTGGCAAAAATTGCAACATTGCTCTGAAAACAATCGACATTACTCCCTAAAGAGAATTCTTTATGAGAATTTTCTTTCATCGCCCAAAGCGATGAAAATGTCGCACAGCAATCCAAAGTAACCCGAGAAGCGTTGCAAGCACCCAAAGAGCGGCGACAAATGTTGCCTTAAGTGGCATCGCAAGAAGTATTGGGAAAAGTAACGCCGCCCAAAATGCGCATCGCAAAGCACTTGAATAGCGATTTGGAGAAAAGACGCCAAAGCCAGTTCCCGCTTTTATGCGTGACAAATACGCATCGCTTAGTGTGGCAAGGAGCGCTAAAAGAAAAACCGGACTTTGCGTAAGTAGCTGAAGTCTTTCTTTTAAGAGCGATAAAGACAAAGCGAGGTTTTCTCTAAAACCAACGAGAGTCCTTTCTCCAAATAGGGATTGAAGGATGGCAATATATTTCTCGTCACCTAAGCCGCCTTTTAAAAGACTCCAATCAAAAAAAGAGGTCATTACGAAAACTTCAGAACCTAAGGCCTCCAAGGCAGTAGCGTAACTTTGAGTTTCAAAGATAAGAGCATTTAAAGCGAAGGTAACGAGAAGGACAACAGCGTAAATGAGGATGTTTTTAAACATAAGCGTTCTTTTCCTTAAGGAGCGTCTTCTTTAGCCACCAAAATCGGAACACGACCCTTGTAGATTCGGCCACCAGCTAAAGAGGCAAAGTACTCTGTGTTGGGTAGGGATCCAAGCCATTCAGGACTTAAGAGCTCTTCGCGTGTCGCGGTTTCTCTACGTGTGAAATTAGCGGCAAATTTCCCTGTTGCATCCGAGGCGCTCGAACTCGAAAGCGAGGATAGCGTTTCAGGTATGAGAGTCTTCCCGAAAGTCTCTGTCACAAACTTCGCGGTTTCTAAGTCTTTCGTTCTTAGGGCAATTAGGTTATTGAAGTTACCAAGCGCCATACGGGCAGCAGCCGTGCTTTTTAGTCTTGCGGCTAAGTCACTAATCGTTTGCATGGCGCAGGTTGTGCGAATTCCAGACTCCGCGCCTTTATTTAAGAGTTCGATTAGCGCATCACTCATAGCGTTTGAGGCTTCATCGACAAATAAGCTAGCCGCAAGGGCTGTGAGTCTTTTGTTGTAACGGTCTGAAGCGATACTTGCTAAATCGGCTAAAAAAAGCGTAGCGATTGCTGAGGCCGTAAAGCGATCGGCAAGCGCGTCTGTTGCGATATATAAGACTTCTTTTCTCTCAATTAAGGTTTTCAAATCGAGAATGGGATTAAAGGGATCTTCTTTCGTAGGAGAAAGCGACTCAAATAAATTTCCTGAAGTAAGGCTAGCAAGAAGGGGCAATAAACTTGCGATTAATTTTGCTTCGTGTTCGGCATTTCCCTTCAAAAGTGCCAATCCCTCACGCAGAGCCTGTGCCTTCTCATTTTCTTCAATCGGTAATTTCTGAAGTAAATACGAGATTGCTCGAGCAAGTTTCTCACGCTCGGATTTAAGACTAAATTCGAGCATGGCGTTTTCAAGGTGATAGGGAGTGAAGATCGATTCTGCAAGCTTTTTCACAGTCGCTTCTGGCCCCTCGTGAATAAAGCGTGCGATGCCTTCAATCGTGGGTGTTTCTCCATTTTCAACCATTAAGAAGGCAGCAACGTAAACGGCTTTCCAGGCAAATGCGGCAAAGGGTCCTGTTTCATTAAGACACGCTGTGATACGACTCGCGATTTCTGAGACGCGTGTGAAATTTGCTAAGGGGTTAATCCTTACGGCTAACTTTATATTCGGATGAAAGACATAGGCGGCTTTGCGTCCTGCGGCAGCGGTTGCTCTATCAATTGCTGCAAGCGTTCTTGGACTATTTTTGGGATCGATCACAATGACAGCGTCCCCTTTAAGAATCGCTTGCGTAATAAGAAGCGTAAGGAGTACGCCTTTACCCGATTGTGTTGTTCCAACAATCAGAGTACCGCCCTCTAAAGCCTTCTCTGAAACTGTGATTGACTCTTCTCTTTGACCGATGCCGTGAATCCATCCGCGACCGATTGCAGAGTCCTCTTTTGTTTTGTAGCCTAGGAGAAAATCAGAGAGCGCTTTATTCGGTAGGTTTTCATCAATTTGAACTTTTGTCGCTTCATAAGCGGCTCGAGATTGAGTGGGGCCCCAGGAAAAACCAAGGCCAAGATAGACCGAGTCTTTTGGAAGAAATTCCTTAACAAGCCTTAATTTCTCAATGTCAGTAAAACTTACTTCCCGGCCCCGCAAACGTGCGCGGTTACGTTCTTCGTTTAGAACTTTAACAAACCGAGCCAATCCAATCGTAAGGAAAATGACGCTAAACATAAGCCATGTCCAAAACTCCGCTACATCACTTTCTTTTTGATTGACGCACTCAATGGCGGCGGCAATAAACGAGGCTATCCAAAGAAATGCCACACACGTTTTAAGTTTCACGTGCGTCGTAAAAAATGCTGATCTAACAGGTGGCGTCATAGTTGGTAATTGATTGACTCTTCGAGTTTTACGGCAAATTCGTGTTTAAGCTTTGATAAACGTGTTTCTTCAATCGGGTCAAAAGTTAGCGAGGCCGCTTCAATTTGCGCAATCGACTTCGTTAACTTTTCTTCTGCTCTTAAAAAGCGTTGGATTGAGCGTGAGACAAAGGAGAGGTCGCCACGCAAGCGATTCAAAATCACAAGACCCTCTTCAAGATAGGTGGACTCTTTCTCGTCTTCTGTTTCAGGATTTTTGAGCGTTTTCGTAAAGCGGCGCGTTACGATAGCTTTTGCAAAGTCTGCGTCTCGAAAGTCACCCCAGAGGTAAACCGTGTGAGCCTGAATGAGGCTATTTAAGATTTCTGCGGTGTAGAGATTTGCTCTTAACAAGTGATTAAGCGGGATAAACAAACCCAATGGGCAAGAGACAGGAGCCTCTTCGATATTGTGAAAGTTTGCGGTGTTATCGATTAAGTAGAAGTGTTTTTCCACGGGGTTCAACCTCGCTCGCGCAAGAGACCTTGTGATAAAAAGAATTAAGGCTTGAAGCGTTGCGGCATGCAATTTTGTTGAAAGAGAAAACCGAAAGTTATGTGTCGTAAATAGATGAGGACGCGGCTCAAACTTATCTTGAATCGTAAGGAGTTCATAAACAAGAGGAGGCGTCGCTCGTAAGTTAAGAAAGTGCTCCATGAGGCTTCTAAGTGGCTCGAAGACTTCAATCACAGCGACGGTCTCGCTTTCATAAAAGGTATCGATCTTGTTGGGTAAAAGAACGGAAAGAGAATCGGAAATGAGACCGGTTTTGACTAGAAGCATTTCATCTTCGGCATTAAGGGTGAACTGTGGCGCTAAGGCTCGTAAGAAAAAGAGGCGTTTCACATAAAAAAGAAACGCGGGACTATCTGAAGCCAATGCTGAGAAAAAGAACTTAACTTGTGTGCGCCAAAGGATAGACGTAGAAATCGGTAAGAGCTTTTTTAAGAGAATGAGAAACTCCTCTTCCGTTAAATCGCTTGTTAGTTCAAGATTGATAATCGCGCGTATTGAGGTAAGTGTCTTACGGCGTAAATCGAAAGGAAGAGAACGAAGCGCTAAGACGAGTTCCCTCGGGGCTTTTCCTTCAAAGGCAAACAAAAGAACCAAAAAGACAGTAAGGCTCAAAGTTTCGTTAAAACCAGAGACGGCAACTGCAATACTTTTTTCAGTAAAGGCTGGGAGCTTTTGAGAGACCTCTTTTATTTTTAAAAACGGGCTTTTCTCTTTAGCGCTTTCTATCGCTCGATCGATAAAGACGCCAAAGCACCGAGCCCCGTAGGGTGCGGTAAGAAGCGAGTTCTTTTTCTTTTCTTTATCGAACATTTGGCTTTTTAAAAAAAGACTGACGGCAAAAGAAAGGCACTTTCTTTTAGCGTCAATGTTTTCCTCATTCACCACGAAAAGGGTGCGCTAAGAAAAACTCTTAGCGCAAACCCTTTACGGGTGAGGACCGAATACTTTAAAAAAAGAAATCCCAGACTCAATAAGCGATTTGCTTCGCACTTAAAAGCGAAGATTTAAGTAATTGAGAACCTAACGGGAGAAAAAGAAAGGAGGGAAGGGAAGTGATTTAGGCGATTGAAGCAAACTCAAAATGCGCGAGTTGCTGCAGGAAGGCCTTTTCACACTCTCCTAAGCCAGAAGTTAATGCCAAAGAAAGAGCGGCATCCACGAGATCGATCGTTGTTTGCGATTGGGATTCTTGCATCCTAAAAAGAATGGCAAGAAACCGCACTAAAACACGACTTGAAATGGGGTGCGTGCAATTTGCTGGGTTTTCTTCG
The DNA here is from genome assembly GCA_963652725.1 of Bacteroidaceae bacterium. GTDB lineage: Bacteria > Pseudomonadota > Gammaproteobacteria > Burkholderiales > Burkholderiaceae_F > Duodenibacillus. The sequence continues at coordinate 6,748 of CAVJUW010000054.1, forward strand.
CGTGACTTATGCGCCATACGAAGAGCGGCAGCAATGCACTTTTTCTCTTTCGCGCCGATAGCAAAGTGCTCTTGAAGCTTTTTTTCAAGCATGGCAACTTCAAGTTTGCTATCTAAGTAGTTCATCCTGATGTGCCAGCAGCGATCGACGACACTGCGGTCTTGATCGTTGCGAGCGAGGTAGGAACTGACTTCACCAGCGGGCGCCGTGTTATCTGTGATGATTACACGGGCATTGGCGTGGCGCGCGAGAACTTCGCCTGTTCTTTCATTAACGATGGCATCTCCTTCAAGGATGTCATTGGCAGAGACCCAAACCTCAGGAGGAGCGACGGTAAATTCGTTTATGACGAGTGTTAAACCGTAGCGCCAAGCGAGGCTCGCAGGCCCGTCTTGCCAGGCAAAACCACCATCATCGCGAACAATGAAGTTTCCGATAAGGTCGTTTTTGTCCATTCGGCTTCGACAGGTTATTGTCACTGCCGCTGACTTCACACGAGCGAGAAACTGCATAACAGTGCTTGTTTTTCCGCATCCTGTGGGACCGGAAATAAAAAGCGGCGCACGTGTGTCATCCCATTCCCACCAAAGGCGAAGCGCTTCAAACGTTTTGGCGTCAAAGGCGTGAGCCGCATCAATGGGAACGATTCTTCCGTAAGAAGGAAGGGAGTCTTCTTTAAAGCCGAGGACCGTTTTCTTGGAATCAAATCCAAACTCTCGGGCCGGAATCCGATTGGAAAATTGCATCATGGTGTGTCCTTTATTTGCGTGGGAGTTTTAGGTAAACCCCGCGCAAGAAAAAGGCGCGCCCACACTGCATCCAAAACCGGAATCCCGCGGGTCAACGCCCGCGTGGGGTCAGGTTGTAGTGCTCTTGTTTTCTCATTGCGAGACTGGTCAAAAGCAAACCAGTGAATCTATTGGGAAGTATGCCTTTAAAATAAAAGAAATTCAAGGCAAATTCTCGTCTTAAGCCAAATAATTGACTACGCTCTTTTTTATAATGAAACCGTTTAAGGATTAAGAGATGCTTTTGGCTAAGAGTTGTTCTTTAGGTTTATTTTTTTGCAGAGAAGAAAGGCAATGACTGAAAAAGAAAAGATGCTTGCAGGTCTCACGTATGACGCTAATGACGCAGAGCTTGTTAAAGAGCGTTATTGGGCTAAAAGACTTTGCGAAGAATTTAATCGCATCGCTTACGAAGACCCTGAA
>CAVJUW010000055.1:0-7723 GCA_963652725.1 Bacteroidaceae bacterium
GCGTAGGTATGTGACAATAATCGCAATAATCATCACGGGGATTGTGCGACGCACGAGTTGGAAGGGATCTAAACCCGTGACGCCCGCAATAGCGATTGCGACACCCGCAACAGGACTTGAAGAACGCGCCATACCCGTTGCTAACTGTAAGGGCGACATCATAAACGCCGCATTGGCCCCAACTGTTTCAGCCACTCCTGGAATCATCGGTGCAAAGCTAAAGAACGCTGCGTTACCCGAACCCGTGACAAACGCCGATCCCACACAAATCAAGAACATGATGGTAAAGACCGCCACGGCGCCAGCGTCTAATCCTGAGACAGACTGGATAAGCGTATTAATACCACCAGACTTCATTAAGCCTGCAGCGAAGACTTCCGCAGAAACGATAAGAAACACAGTTGACGTAAAGACCTTACCCATACCCTGAGCGTAGAACTTCAACCCAGCGATAGATTCCTTGAGATTGCGACGACGCACGCCATCAATGACGAATGCCAAGAACGCAGAAGTTAAAAGAGCCGTCACAACTTCCATGCGAATGCCCTTGTACATCAAAGGCGAGAAGACGAAAAGCAAAATCACAGGAATAAGCGGGAACAAGGCATAGAACCACGGCGCATCAGGCTGCGTATCCTTCGAATCTGTCGAGGCACTCTGTAACGCTTCAGTACCAAAGTCAGCCTTCGTGATACGACCAGAGGCAAGGTCTTTCGTATCAAAATGCTTTTGCACAAAGTAATTGACAACGAGCATCACAGGAACTGCGAGCCAGCCCACAACCCACTGGACATTCAAGAAGAAGTCCATCACGTGCATGTGAAGAAGTTCTGAAGCTAAGAGGTTATTTCCGCCCGAGGGTCCAAAGCAGCAGCAACCACCGATTAAGATTGTCGCAGCCGCCGATTGACGAGAAACACCCGCGGCAAGCATCACAGGATATAAGCTCACAAGTAAGAGCAATCCGAGACCTGCGGCAGACGGAATAAAGACGTTAAGGATAAGGCTCAAAATCAATCCTAACGACATCACGATGTACGGGGAGTGAATGAGCTGCAAGGGCTTCACAGAAAGCCTTACAAGCGTCTTTGAGGCTCCCAAGAAGCTCATGTAGGCAGAGAAGCCGGCAATGGCCATGATGTTCATGCCAAGGCCCGCGGTACGCGTCTGCAAGAGATTCGTAAACGTTTGGATGACGTCAAGGCCAGCTAAGTGCGTAGCCTTCTTACCCGTAATAATCGGGTCTGGCGAAATACACACGACGACCGCCAACGTGATTAAACCAACAAAAAGCAAAGCGCCAGGCGCGTAGTACTTTTTAAAGATCAGGTATGCCGCTGCCGCAATTGATAGGACAACGATAATAATGCCTGTCATTTTTTCCTCCTTTGTTATGAATTCGTGTGAGCAAGCTTTGTAAGTAGCGGCTCAGTTACCCCTGCCACACCCACCAATGCAAGCGTTGTCAAAAGAACAAGCTGTGGCCCTAAGTGCGCGTCTTTCGCATCCCACATTTCTTTTAAGCTGTGGTTATTTTCTTCAACGCCGCCGCCACCAAGTGTTGTCGCGGGAATACCCATTGAAAGCGGGACGTTTTGATCTGTTGCAGCTAAAGAGAACTTATCTAATGAAATGCCGAGGCTTAACATTGCTTGGTACGCGGCACAAACCACAGGGCTATCGGGTTTATTCATGCCTGCCGGCCGGTCTCCGATTTGATCGACTTTCACAGTAACGGCTGCGTCTCCCGTAACGCCCCAATGCGCGTTTTCAGCGTCAGCGGCCTTTTGGAAAATCGGCAAGATTTCTTTAGTAAACGCTTCAAGCGCAGGCTGCTCGTAACTACGAACATCAAGTTCCATTGAGGCTTCGGCAGCAATCGCGTTAACGCTTGTGCCGCCTTTCACAATGCCAATGGTGTAGGTGCACTTGGGTTCCGTTGGCGCTTTCAAGTCAGCTATCATGGCGCCCGCGCGGCACAAAGCGTGAGTTGCTGATGCAACAATCCCAAACTTATGTAGGCTATGGCCACCAGGTCCCGAATACGTAATGCGGTATCTCTTACAACCAACGCTCCCTTTAAGGATTCTGTGGCACGAGGCAGAGTCCACAGCGATAAAGCCATCGTAATCATTGGGTGTGTACCAGAGGTTTTTGCTTCCTCGAAGATCGCCATTACCCTCCTCACCGACGGTTCCTGCAACGACGATGTCGCCAACGGTCTTAATGCCATTGGCTTTAATTGAGCGTACGACTTGCAAAAGATTTGCGAGACCACAAGCATCATCAGAAATCCCTGGCGCAAAGTAGCGAGTCCCCTCTTGACGCACCTTGATCGGTGTTCCTTCAGGGAAAACCGTATCCATGTGGGCGGCAATAACTAAGACGGGGCCATTACCCTCACCTTTAATGCGGGAGATGACGTTACCAACGCGATCAATGGAGATCTCTTCAAGCCCTGCCTTTTTAAGAAGCTCACTAAAGACTTTGGCTCTTTCGCCTTCCTTAAACGAGGGAGAAGGGGTTTCTGTTAACTGAATTTGTTCTTTGATGCGACAATCGGCTTCGGTCTTTGCCTGATCAATTGCAGCTTTAACAAGAGGCGACGCGCAAAGCGCTTTTGTTGCGGCCTCAAAGGCTGGGATTACGAGGGGAAGGTCATTAGGCATTGCAAGCTCCTTTCTTTTGAGCATTAGGCTTACGAGAATAGAAAAATTTCTATAAAGTATTCGCTTTGTCTTATATCTATATAAGAAATTCTATATAGAAAAAATTCTATAACGCATAGAAAAATATTTCAAGCCGGTCTCTAGAATGTATTTTGCCATAGGAAGAGTCGCTAAAACACGCTTGATTTTGCGTGTTTTGCAATGGCCGTTTTCGTTTATTAAGGCTTGAGGTTCCGCGTTAAGCGGGTATAGAAATTTTTATGTTTCGATATGGGTAGACAGCAAGCGAGACTTGATTGTTTGCGCTTGAGATTTTAAGTAATTACCTTAGGCTTATCCCTTAACAAAACACGCGTTTTATTAAGAGAAAAGGTCGCCTTGGCGAGGGGCATCGAGTTCGCTGCCAGTTCCTAGCATCGTTAAGAGTTCAGCCTCCGTGATGACTGCGATGTGAAGCTCTCGGGCTTTATCTAGTTTACTTCCTGCGGCTTCTCCAGCGACGACGTAGTCCGTCTTTTTGGAAACCGATCCTGAGACTTTGCCGCCAGCGGCAAGAATCTTATCTTTCGCTTCGTCTCTTGATAGCGTCGGAAGCGTCCCCGTTAAGACAAAAGTCTTTCCAGCAACGGCTGAATTACTTTGCTTAGCGCCCTCTTCTTTTGGCCAAGTAACACCCAAATCGCAAAGCGCACGGATCACTTCTAAGTTGCGAGGTTCTTTAAAGAAAGATTCGATTGACTCGGCGATCACTACGCCCACGTCGTTTACCTTCTCTAAGTCTTCGATTGTCGCCTTCTCGATTGCATGAAGGGTCTTAAAGTGGCTCGCTAAGTCCCGAGCAGTAGCCTCACCGACGTGACGAATCCCTAGGGCAAAGATAAAGCGGGCGAGAGTCGTTTCTTTACTCTTAGCAATGCTTTCAAGGAGGTTTGTGGCGCTTTTCGCCCCCATCCTATCGATTGTCGATAGGTTCTCAAACGTTAAGCGATACAAGTCCGCACTTGTTTTCACCAACCCCTTTTCAACGAGAACGTCAACCATCTTTTCACCGAGGCCTGTGATATCCATCGCGCGGCGCGTTGCAAAGTGAATCAAAGATAACTTGAGTTGCGCAGGACACACAAGGCCTCCTGAGCAACGAGAATCCTTTTCTTCTTCGTCCCTGATGACCGCTGATCCACAGATTGGGCAGACCTTAGGCATCACGAAAGCTTTCGCGTCTGCTGGCCGCCTTTCCTTTAAGACACGCAGCACTTCAGGAATCACGTCTCCTGCACGACGGACAACAACCGTGTCGCCAATCATCAAATCAAGCTCTCGGATGTGGTCTTCGTTATGTAGTGTCGCGTTACTTACTGTGACGCCTCCTACAAAGATAGGAGCCAAGCGTGCAACGGGCGTGACGCGTCCTGTGCGACCAACTTGCACATCGATACCTAAGACGCGTGTTAACGCTTCTTCAGGCGGATACTTATGCGCACAGGCCCAACGCGGTTCACGAGCAACAAAACCCAACCTCTTTTGAAGGGCAAAGTCGTTTACCTTGTAGACAACGCCATCGATCTCAAAGGGAAGCGTCGGGCGAATTTCTTCAACGTAGCGATGAAATGCCGCTAAACCTGCGGCGTCAGTTACAACGCGGCGACTCTTTACAACAGGAAATCCCATCGCAAGAAACCGGTCAAGAAGCCCTGATTGCGTTTTAGCAAAGACAGGGTCCGAGCACTCTCCTAAGCCGTAGGCATAAAAGTGTAAGGGGCGAGAGGCTGTGATGCGGCTATCTAATTGGCGCAAGGCGCCCGCAGCGGCGTTTCTGGGGTTCACAAAGAGCTTTTCACCAGCGAGTTCTTGCTTGGCGTTTAGTTTTTCAAAGTCGCTCTTATGAAGGATCACTTCGCCTCTAACTTCCAAAACATCAGGAACGTTCTCGGCTTCAATTCTTAAGGGGATATTGCGTATCGTACGAGCGTTTGCTGTGACGTCTTCCCCAACAATCCCGTCGCCACGCGTGGCGGCTAGAACAAGGTCTCCCTTTTCATACCGGAGGTTAATTGCCAATCCATCGAATTTAAATTCGCAGTCGTATTCAATAACGGGAATATCAGGAAGATCTTTACGGACTCGCTCATCGAAAGCGTAAGCACCCGCATCCGTGAAATCGGTTTCCGTGTGAATCGAAAGCATCGGGACAACGTGCGTGGCTTTTCTTAAATCCGAACGAACTTCGCCACCCACGCGTTGTGTTGGAGAAACCGATGTTTTTAATTGCGGGAATTTCGCTTCTAAGGCTTGCAGCTCACGAAAGACACGGTCGTACTCACCGTCTGGTACGCTCGGGGCATCCAAAACGTAATACTCGTAGTTCCAACGATTTAAAAGTTGGGTAAGTTCCTGGGCGCGAGAGAAATCCTCTTTAGAAGGTTTTTGCACATCAAAAAGATCGACTTCTTTCATATGTCGCTTTAACGAGAAAAGAGTTTTACCGTACGATCTGAACCAAGTGCCAAGCCCTGAGAATCCATCTCTAAGGCTAGTTTCTTTAACTCAGAATCAATGTAGTTTGCAGCCGCAGAGCCAATCGGATTTTTCGCTTGATCGACTAAGACGCCACCTAAGGCACAAACGAGGTCATTGGCGGTTTCAAAGAGATCTTGTAAGGGTTTCAGTGCTGGGTCACAAAGCGGCACATCCAATTCAAGCGCAATGCTTGTTGGACTCTCTGGGCTCACTTGCACCGTAAAGTAGGGATCTTTTTCCTTATCTGCGCACTTAACAAAGGCATTACCCATGTGGATAAAACCGTTTTTCGCGAGCGTATTCTTTAAGAGCTCACCATCAAAAGGCGCCTCAGTTTCAACAAAGAGTGACAAGGTATTGTCGTAATGCGAAATAAGATTTTTTAAGCTCTTTGCTTGATTTAGCACCACAATCATATCGGGCAACTCAGAATCAGCATCAATCTCGATAGAAATCCGATTGGCTAACTGCAAAAAGCGCGAGACAAGCAAGTCATCTGCCACATGCGTGCGGCTAGCTAATTGCATCTTGATTACAACTGCGGTGCACGCATCATTACCACGCACGTTTTCATCCCAAGCGCCTTTTTCTTCATTAAAGTAATCAGCAATCACAACATCGGTTAATTCTTCTGCATCGATAAAGGCTTGTACTTGAACGAGGCGATCTGCGGTAAAGACCTGATCTTTTGGTGTGAATTTCACCCAGGAGTCAAGCATCGCATCGACATTGGGAAGCGTCCGACCCTTGTGCGTTACTAGGGGTTTAATTTCTTTTGCGAGCTCTGGCCTTTCTAAAGCGACCTTCGGCAATTCTTCTACGACGGGCTCTTCAACGAGAGGAGCGACAGGAGCAGTAACGGGTTCAGGCGTAACAACAGGACTTTCTACGCTAGAGGTCTCGTGCACCTCCGTGTGCTCAGTCTCTTGAAGCTTGGGCGCTTCGGGCTCATCGGCACTGATTGCATCGGTAAGGCCCTCTTTTTGAACCGTTTCACCCGTAAGAGCATCCCCTACGCCTTGGCGCATCTTCTTACTTACGTCTTGAGCGGGGGCGTCTTCTGTTTTACGGCGCCTGACAAAAGCGAAATAAAAAACAATAAGCACAATAAGTGCTGCAATCCAAAGCAAATAGGAAGGCTCGATACCGAACATGTTCTAAGTCCTATCGAAAATTAAAAATTTCTCTTGTAACAATATCACGACTGCGCCAATTCTGTCGCTTCCCGAATATCAACGGCCACAACGCGGGATACCCCGGGCTCTTTCATCGTGACACCAATCAATTGCTCAAGCTGCTCCATCGAAACACGATGGTGCGTAATCATCACAAACTGTGTTGCCTCACTCATGGCGGCAATCTTTTTCACTAAGCGGTCTTGATTGGCTTCATCTAACGGGGCATCCACTTCATCGAGTAAACAGAAGGGCGCCGGATTTAATTTAAAGATTGCAAAGACCAAGGCCGTTGCAGTAAGCGCCTGCTCGCCACCCGAGAGGATCTTAACGCTCGTATTTTTCTTTCCAGGAGGCTGCGCAATCACATCAATTCCCGTATCAAGAATTTCTTCACCCGTTAGGCGCAACTCAGCGCTTCCGCCACCGAAAAGGCTTGTGAACATCTCACCAAAGTTCTTATTGACCGTATCAAAGGTCGTACGCAATAACTCTCGGGTCTCCGCATCAATCTTTCGAATCGTTTCCTCTAAGTTCTTAATCGCCTCTTCAAGGTCAGCAACCTGTCGCTCGGTCTCAGCCATCGCCTTTTGACTTGCGTCCAAGTTTTCAAGAGCCGCGTGATTGACGGGCCCCAAAGCGGCAATCGCCTCCGTTAGGCGTGTGACTTTCGCTTTCACAGCGGGGGTCTTCAAATTTTCTTCAATGACGCGCTTGGCTAACTCTTCGCGGTTCGCTTTTAGTTCATCCAAATGCGCCGTAAACGCTTCGCCTTGTGTGATAAAGGTTTGGCGTTTCACTTTCAAGTCTGAGATCTCTTGCAAGATTGGTGCCTGAGACTCAGCGATTTCACGTTGCTTTGCGCGGGCTTCTTCTAATTTGTTTTCTGCGGTTTCTGCTTCTTGCTCAGCAACTTTGAGGCTTTCTCGAGCGGCTTCTAGCGCTCGCGTTAAATCGGATAACCCTGCTTCCTGCGCTCTCACGTCAAGCGTCTGAAGTTCGGCGCGTAGATTCTCAATTTCCTTAGCTAAACGCTCGATTTCAAGCGTGATGCTTTCGCCTTCGCGTTTGGCATCCTCAGCGCGTTCCTTGTCGGACGTTGCTTGAAGGCGCGCCATCTTCACTTCCGACTTCTTTTCGCTTGCGGCTTCTTCTAAGTCACTGATGCGGTGCTCGGCTTGCTCTAGCAAAATCTGAGCGTCAGTCACAGCCTGCTGCTTTTCGCCTAACTCAACATCAAGCACTTCAAATTTTGCTTCAACGGCTTCACGTTCTTCCGTTAATTGCTCAAGTCTTCCTTCTAGGAGTTGGCTATCTTCAGCTGCCTTTTTGGTGCGCGTGTTCCAGAGTTCAATTTCGCCA
>CAVJUW010000056.1:0-3075 GCA_963652725.1 Bacteroidaceae bacterium
CAAATCCCGCACCCAAAATTACCGCTGCCAGAGCTGAAGCAATCACAGTTTTGGTACCCTTCTTTTGAACGGAACTTGTGATCTCGTTGGCAACCATCAAGCACGCACGTGCGCGATTGAACACAACTTTGAATGTGCGATTCATGAAGTACTCCTTTTTGGCTCTTTTGGGCTTACAAATCCCAAAACAAGTCATCCCCTATCGGATTGACTGAATGCGCTCAAATTTTTCTGAATATCTTTAAATTCTCGAAATCAATCCTACGCAAAATAGTTGCTTAACCTAAGCGCAATTCATAAGCAAATGAGAAGAAACCCTTAAGGCAAAGCGACAGACCCTCGCATTGGATTTTGAAATTTGGTGGGGGGGGGGCAACAATAATTGTTTTAAAAGGGAAATTGGAACTTTTCCACAGGGGAAGGGGGTCGCCTAAATTATTATCTAATTGCCATGAGACCATCTTGGCGGCAAAGACCCCAGAGGCATCGAAATCGTCGCAGGAAAGTACCGTTGCTCACCAAACTAGTCAAACGCACGAGAGCACTCTTTTTACAAAATGAGTCGTTCTCGTGAAAGCAGCAATTTTCAGCGAAACTTAACGCAACATTTTCTTGATGGCAAGAAGATTTTTTTGATCCGATTTTCTCGCAAAATTTAGACACGTTTTAGACACCGTTTAGGCACCTTTTGGTCCACTTTTGGACCGAAATACTGAAGAAAATGCGGTCAAATGTGACCTTTCGAGAATATTTCAGATAACAAAAAAGCCTGTAAAAACAGGCTGTAAGTGGGAATATTACCGATTTTTAAATTTTTGTAGTGGTGCGGGGGATCGGACTCGAACCGACACGCCTTTTAATCGGCGACAGGACCTAAACCTGTTGCGTCTACCAATTTCGCCACTCCCGCATCAAATTCTTTATTCGTGTTTGTGTCCGCAAGCACAATCCTCATCGTGATGCTGGCAACAGCACTCCTCCTTTTCATCGTGGTGGTGATGATGGCCACACCCACATTCCTCATCATGATGGTGGTGATGACCGCACCCGCATTCCTCATCGTGATGATGGTGATGGCCGCAACCACACTCCTCATCATGGTGATGCCCGCAGCAACATTGATCGTCATGATGGTGTTCACCACAGCAATCGCATTCACCATCGTGATGGTGATGATGGTGTCCACAGCAGCAGCAACACTCCTCGTCATCTTCCTCAGGCAAAGCAATCGGAACAAAGGGTGCCACGAAAGACTCTGTGTTTAGTCCAATGCTTTTAAGCATCGTGCGAAACTGATCGTTTTCAATCATTGCAAAACCGTTATCGGTCTTAGCTAAACGCACGCCGCGATTCATAAGAGCAAAGGCGGCCTCATGAAGCATCTCTAAGTTACCCGTGACACGCATTAAGCGATCATCGGAAGCGTCAATCACATAGAAAGCGCCTTTTTCATCGACTAAAACGTCACCGACCTCTAGGGGGCGATTCGCATCAAAGGCTTTTTCGAGTGTTTCTTCCCCAGAAGTAAATGTCGCAGGAACCGTAACACGCTCAGCGTACGTCAAGTGAATCTTCTTTGCACGCGCTAAAAGTGCCTTCGCGGGCTTCGCGTTTAACGGTAAGAGTTTTGTCAATTTCATAGTCAATCCTTTTTGTTTCGATAAACGAAACCAAGTGGGCGGCATTTTAACTTGAAACGCAGGAAATTCAATGCTACGAATCGCTTAGTTACGCTCTTTATTGGCCGCAAGCATCAAAAACGTCTGTAAGTCACGGGTCTCAGGTCGAATACGACGGTATTCACTCGGGACCGCAATCTGAATCATTTGCTTATTCCAGGGCTCGTCGATCTCAATTGTTGCGAGATCTGGCTCACGCGTAACCGAGGCGTGGTTCGGAGAAAACATGACGCCTTCTAGTGTTCTTAAGGTATCGAGTCCCGCGTGTAAACTCGGAAAACGAGCGCGAATATTGAGCCTTACGCCTGTTGCACGAGCGTTTTCTTCTAAAAAGACTTGCATCGATGTGTCTTTTGTGAGTCCCACAATCGGAAGCCCATTTAGGTCTTTCACACTCATGTGGCGCGGTAGATGCTTTTCGATTGCGGTGCTTCTTTGCGTTAACAAAACAAAGCGACAGGTAAAGTACGGCATAAAGTTTATGCCTTCGACCTTTTTCGCATCGTGCCCGAAAACACCAATGTCTGCCGCTCCCTCAAGCAAAGCACTCACAATTTCTTTTGAGCGAGCCAAGGTGAAATCAATTTGGCTTTCTGGATACTGCAAAAGAAAGTCACCGATATCGCGCTTTAGGCGACCAGTCATCGCGGTGTAGGTACTAAAGAGCCTTACGCTATTGTCTTCCCTGCCTGAGAAACGCTCCATATGAATTTCTAGGCTCTCGGCTTGCGCGAGAACGGCCTTCGCATCTTTAAGAAAGGATTCTCCTGCTTCAGTTAACTCCACTTCCCGAGGATGACGAATAAAAAGCGTTGTCTTAAACGTATCTTCAAGCTTTCTGATGCGAACGCTAGCTGCGGAAACGGTCATAAAGGCCCGTTCAGCGGCTAAGCGAAAACTTTTTAATCGTGCAATCGAAACAAAAAGTTTTAAGTCTTTCAGGTCGTATTGGATCATTTCATTTTTTTAAAGGTTTCGTTGTACAAATTTCCATGGACATTTCGCGAGGACTAGCGCACCATAACTTACGAGATGAATGCTCTCCTATCAAATCTCACCTCACTAACCCCGATTACCTTAGGAGTGCCGCATCTTAGTTTGTTTTGTGTCGGGGCCTTTTATGCCGGGTTTTACGGGTCTTTTCGTAAAACCCGCTTTTTTCTCCCCGCTCTAAGCCCTTAAAAACTTACGTTTCCCACCATAAAATAGGGTTGCAAATCTTCCTCTTAACATCTAAAAAAGAAACCCCAAAGGGCCAATCCCATAAAAACAACAAAGCGTAAAAGTAAAGTCAAGGTAGCGCTTTTTTGGGTTAGAGACTTCTCCACGTTACTAAGAAAACCAAATTTTCCGCTATAAAATCAAACCACAACTATCAAGCACATCCTTGAAAAAT
>CAVJUW010000056.1:3085-7506 GCA_963652725.1 Bacteroidaceae bacterium
AAAAACAACAAAGCGTAAAAGTAAAATCAAGGTAGAGCTTTTTTGCTTAGAGTCTTCCCCACATTGCAAAGAAAATCAAATTTTCCACTATAAAATCAAAACACAACTACCAAGCACATCTTCAAAATTTAAAGCCATTCTAGCCCAAAAATATCGTTAAATAAAATTTAACGGTCTCTTTAAGAGATTTCCATGGACATCTTTCAAACTTAAGCGCACCATACGCATCGAGATGAAAGCCCTCCATATTCTCTCAGCTCAAGTCTTTCAAAAAAAAGTGGTATTCCAGGTTGGTCCACACAAATGTTTGAAAGACAAATTCAAAGCGGGATTTACATCTGGGCTTCAGAAGTAAATCCTGCTTTACTTTTTTAAAGAATTTTTTAAGGAGTTCGTACGATGAGTCCCATTGTGACAATGAAAAATGAGCGCGACTTACCCGCCATCGAATTCTTTCGTCAGCATAGCGCTGAGCTTTCGCGCTTTTTAATTAAAGAAGGGGTCGACGCGGCTGCCCTTTTAACCGCCCTTAAGGCCACAAAGGCCTCAAGCTTTGCTAAGGACCTTAGCGACGAATTAAGTCACGCCGCAGGCACCTCAATTGCCTCCCAGGCACATTTAAGCGCCCAGTTAAAGTCGATCGCCCGTGAGCGTGGCGCCTTAGGTAACTTCAAGAGCGCCTTTATTTAGAGTTTTTTCTGTTTGACCCGCGCAAAAATCGGCCCTCCTAGTTGCGGGTCAAACGAATTCCCAAAAAAGCCGCTTTTTTAAAAACCTCAAATCTTCCTAAACTTTTCTTTTAGATTCAAAGACTTTCTTTGCGTTAAATTTTATTTAACAGCGCCTTTAACAAGTTTCCATGGATTTTTTCTCACGCAACGTGCAAGATGCGCCCCCGAGATAGAAGCCTCCAAGTAATCTCACATTGGTCTCCGAAAAAAAAGGGAGTTCCAAAGTAACTCAAATGTGCGGAGACATTCGGAGCGGGTGTTGCAAGGGACTTCCCTATTGCAAGACCTGCTCATTTTTTTCTCTTAGGAGCTTTTTTCGATGGCTAAAGAAAGTGAATCGATCTCGAGAGAAAATGAATCTATTAAAGCCAAGAAGTTCTTTCGCGCGCACCTAAAAGAACTTACTTAATTTCTCCAAGGCTCAAGAATCGATAAGAAGGCCATTTTTGAAAGCTCTAAATAAAGAGAAGGCCTCTTTTCCCGTAAAGGAACTTACTCGTGCTCTAGAAATTGACGATGTAAGCGCAAGGACGCCATCCCTTAAAAAAGGCGGGGAACTTATCTACAGCGTTGCGCGCTGCGGCTCGCAAGGGCGGCGTCTTCGGGAACTTTAAGAGCGTCTTTTCCTCTTGAGGCCTTTAATTTAGCTCTACTCTGCTAAACCCGTGGCTTTTGTCGTAGGCACGGGTTTTTTAAATCCACGCGTTAAAAAGAATAGATAAATAAGCCCAATTGCAGCCCAAGTGAGTCCCAATTTCATCGCTGTGGCCTCTAAGTGAATCCAAAGCACGGCAACCGACGCACATCCACACAAGGGCAAAATAAGATAATTGAGAATCTCTTTAAAGGTCCCTCTTTTTTTCTCGCGGATGAAAAACTCCGCGATCACAGAGACATTCACAAAGGTAAAAGCCACCAAGGCCCCAAAGTTAATTAAGGCTGTTGCAAGAACCAAGTCAATTGAAATCGCAAATAGGCACAAAAGGCCAGCAAGCACAATATTAAATACGGGCGTGTGCCAAGCAGGGTGTAACGCTGCAAACCACTTTCTTGGTAGCACTCCGTCTCGGCCCATCACGTACATAAGTCTTGAAACCCCTGCGTGCGCAGCCATCCCTGAGGCTAAGACTGTCATACTCGAAAAGATCAAGACAATCCACTGAAAAGTGGGACCTGCGACATAGAGCATGATCTCTGGTTGCGAGGCCTCAGGGTCCTTGAATGCGCTGATATCTGGGAAAAAGAGTTGCAGAAAGTAGCTAGCGAAAATAAAGACGATGCCACCGACGAGCGCTGTTAAGAAAATGGCCCGAGGCATCGTTTTTTTCGCATCAATCGTTTCTTCCGTTAATTGCGAAAGTCCGTCAAAACCTAAAAACGAAAAACACAAAATGGCAGCCCCTGCCATCATCGTATCAACGCTTGCCCCCTCGCTATAAAAGGGACGAGCAGAAACTAAGGCATCTACCCCTTGCGCTTTAAAAATAGCGTAGGCAATAAGAGCCAAAATAAGCGCCACGATTCCCATTTGAATGACAACGATTGTGCCGTTAAATCCAGCAACAAGCTTTAGGCTCCGTAAGTTGCAGGCAATCATAAAGGCCGTAAGAATCACTACGAAAATCCAACTTGGAACTGAGGGGACTATCGCTTCAAAATAAATCTTTGCCAAAAGAATATTGATCATTGGCATAAATAGATAATCAAGTAGCGATGACCATCCGACCATAAACCCCACTGTGGGGTTAATCGCGCGCTGCGCGTAGGTGTAGGCAGATCCCGCTGACGGAAACTTCACAACGAGCTTACCGTAACTTAAAGCCGTGAAAAGAATTCCGAGAAGTGCTAAAGCATAGGCGCTTGGCACGTGGCCATCTGTGATTTGAGAGACGATACCGAAGGTATCAAAAAGCGTCATTGGCTGGATATAAGCCAAACCAATCATGACAACAGGAAAAAGTGTGAGTGTCTTAATTAACCCCGTTGAACTCTTCGCAGTATCTACACGCATTATTTTCAGGCAACCCAAAGAAAGTCGTAAGAAAAAACGCCTGAACCCCACCGTGAAAAACCACACTTTAAGTCCAAGCGAAAACGATGGGATGATACAGGCGAAGCGCCTTTAGCGGTATCAAAAAGTCCGAGGAATTCCCTAAAAGGGGATTCTGTCGTTTTTCTACCAAAACTCAAATGGCGTGAAGGGCGTCGCTCAAGCGATCGACTGCGATAACCTCCAAGCCTTCAATCGGCGTTTTTGGGGCATTAGCTTTCGGGATAATCGCGCGAGAAAATCCTAATTTTGCTGCTTCCCTGAGTCTTTCTTGACCGCGGGGCGCAGGTCGGATTTCGCCAGCCAAGCCCACCTCTCCAAAGACAACGGTTCCCTTTTTTAAGGCTCTTTCTGTAAAGGAACTCACAACGGCCAAAATCACAGCTAAGTCGCTTGCGGGTTCTGTGATTTTCGCGCCGCCAACAGCATTCATAAAGACATCTTGGTCAAAGCACGAAATTCCTGCGTGTCGGTGCAGTACCGCTAAAAGCATCGATAGCCTTTGCGCATCAAGCCCCACACAAAGCCTTTTTGGCGTAGGTAAGTGCGTTGCGTCAACGAGCGCCTGCACTTCAACTAGTAGTGGCCTTGTGCCCTCTTGTGTCACAAGAACGACGCTACCTGCAACGCCTTCTTTATGTTCGGCTAAGAAAATCGCTGATGGGTTAGAAATTCCCTTAAGACCGCGATCTGTCATCGCGAAGACCCCGAGTTCGTTTACCGCACCAAAGCGATTTTTAAAGGCACGCACGAGGCGAAAATTCGAATGCGTATCGCCTTCAAAATAAAGGACCGTATCGACAATGTGCTCTAAGACGCGAGGGCCAGCTAAAGACCCATCCTTTGTCACATGTCCGACAAAGACCAAGGTGATCCCTGAAGTTTTCGCAAGCCTCGTTAATCGAGCCGAACACTCGCGCACCTGTGTCACTGACCCCGGGGCGCTTTCTAGAGCCGCGCAAAAAAGTGTTTGAATCGAATCGATCACAACAAATTCGGGGTTTAACTCAAGTAGAGCACTTTCAATCTTCTCAAGTTCAATCTCACTCATGAGGGTAATGCCCTTGGGTTCAACGCCTAATCGTTGGGCACGGAGAGCGACTTGAGACGCAGACTCTTCGCCTGTGACATAAAGCGTTTTAACGCCCTGGGTGACTAATTTACTTGTGACCTGTAAAAGAAGAGTCGACTTACCGATGCCTGGGTCGCCGCCAATTAACGTGACGCCACCTTTGACTAACCCGCCCCCTGCGACGCGATCGAACTCTTCGATCCCAACCAAAATGCGAGGAACTACTCGAGCCTCAATTTGCGATAAGTCTGAGGCCTTTGTCGCCTCGATTAGCGTTGTGCTCTTATGTTTATCTGAACCAAAACGCGCGGCACTTTTTTCTGGAATCTTAAATTCCTTCATCGTGTTCCACGCTCCGCAATGCGGGCACCGTCCCTGCCACTTCACTGTTGACCCGCCACAGGACTCACAGACATATTCGACTCGTGCTTTGGCCATCGTTTTTCCGTTATGAAAGTTTGTTAGCGTTTGTTTGATTTATTGCTCTTCTTTTCCGGATAAGGAAGGTTAAGCTAAAGAGACAAACACGCGCTTAAAATCGATATCTGAATGCTACACTGCCAAAAAA
>CAVJUW010000057.1:0-7422 GCA_963652725.1 Bacteroidaceae bacterium
AGGCTACTCCTTTTACCCCCGCGCTCTTAACCAGAGTTCGGGGGTTTTCTATTTTGGTTAGAATAAAGGGCCGCCAAACAAAAATTCTTGTTAAAGAGCCATGCAAGCAAAAGATTCTGCTCTCGTCACACGCCATAAACGCCAGTACAAGCACGGCGTAATCCGGCGCGCAGAAATCATGGATGCGCTTGTTGGCTTACTTGGTACGCCTATTCAGGTTCGGTTTTCTACCGCAGAGATTGCAGCCAAAACAGGAATCAGTGAAGCTGCGCTATACCGACACTTTTCTGGCAAAACAGAAATGATTGAAGAGGTATTAAAGCGTACGGCCGAACTTCTCGATCAAACCCTTCGGGGAGCCGATGCCTGCCCGAATGTGGCCATGCTCGAGCGTGCGTATTTGAAGCTGCAATACCTACTTGTGTTTGCGATGAAAAACCCTGGGTTAACGCGGCTTCTTACGGGCGAAGCGCTTGTTTATGAAGACCACTCTTTGACTGAGAAAAAAGAGAGAATCCTTCGAGCAATCACAGATTCAATTCACAACACCCTAGCGCTTGCGATTGTGGGTCGCGAAATACCAGAAAAAAGTGATATTAAGACGCACGCACAACTGATGACAGACTTTGTTATCTCGCAGTACTTGGCGTTTTCACAAAGCGGCTTTGAGCGTAACCCAACAGAAAACCTCGATAAAGTGGTCTCTGTGCTCTTTAACTTTAACGCCTAATTTGCTTCGCTTATCTCAAGGCGCATTAAGTCTTCAATCGTAGAGCGTTTCCGAATGAGGCTGGCTCTGCCTTCGCAAAGAAGAACTTCAGCAGGTGTTTCGCGTGAGTTGTAGGTCGATGCCATCGATATTCCGTAAGCACCTGCGTCGGCCATAACAAGGATATCGCCCTCTTTTACATCAACGCTGAAATCTCTTTCTAACCAGTCGCTTGATTCGCAAACAGGGCCCACGACATCAAAGGGCACTGAAGATGTGCCACGATTCGTGCAGTTAAAAAGAGGCATCGTTGCCTGATAGAGAGCAGGACGAATCATTTCTGTCATCGAGGCATCAACAATGCAGAAATTCTTTTCTGGCCCCGCTTTGAGGTACTCCACGCGCGTTAAAAGCAATCCACAGGTTGCAATGAGGCTTCTACCTGGTTCAAAGAAAAGCGCTGTGTCTTTGTAGCCTCGAGAAGTAAGTGTCTCGTGCAAGGCACTCACAAGCGTTTCGACTGAAGGAGGTGTTTCTTTTGTGTAGCAAATGCCAAGGCCTCCTCCTACATCGATATGGTCGAGCGTGATGCCTTCCTTACTTAATGCATCGACAATATCGAGAATTTTCTCAAGCGCATGAACAAAGGGATCGAGCTCGGTGAGTTGGCTACCGATGTGCGCATCAATGCCCGTGACGCGAATGTTCGGTAACCTCTGAGCAAGCTTATAGACGCGAGGCGCTTCATCGAAACTGACGCCAAACTTGTTTTTCTTAAGGCCTGTTGAAATATACGGATGCGTTTTAGCATCGATATCGGGATTAACACGCAAACTAATGTTGGCGGTTTTTCCGAGCTCTTTAGCAATCGCACTAATCCTTAAGAGTTCAGATTCACTTTCTACATTAAAGCAAAGGATTCCTGCTGTAAGCGCGGCTTTAATTTCTTGCGCGCTCTTACCAACACCCGAATACACAATGGTTTTTGGGTCGGCGCCTGCGGCTAAGGCGCGAGCGAGCTCTCCGCCACTTACGATATCAAAGCCAAATCCGAAACGAATAAATTCCTTTAATAAAGCTTGCGAGCTATTGGCTTTCATCGCATAAAAGACGCGGTCTTTTCTCTGCTTTGTTGCTTGC
Source organism: Bacteroidaceae bacterium (assembly GCA_963652725.1). Classification (GTDB taxonomy): domain Bacteria; phylum Pseudomonadota; class Gammaproteobacteria; order Burkholderiales; family Burkholderiaceae_F; genus Duodenibacillus. Next base: position 1,850 of record CAVJUW010000057.1, read on the forward strand.
GACCAATTGTTGGCGCACCTTGCTAACTCGGTTAATGAGTAAACATATAAAGGGGTGCCAAATTCTTTGGCAAGCGCCGTTAAATCACAGCCATCGCAAAAAAGCTGTGTTCCCTTCAGTGTTAAGGGAGTCGGAAAAGTTTCGGATGAAGACATTATCGGAAGTCGTCTTTTTTATCGCGTCGTGTTCTCTAATGGAGCGGGAGCCGTAGCTTGTTCGGGCGCTGTGTTATCGAGATAGAGATTGCCTTTGAGACCGCAACTAGTTAAAGCGGCGATTAACAGGACAGCCAATAAAGTTTTTCTCATAAGAGGCCTTAAGAGTTAAGCGAGAAATTGAAGCCCTCATTATAAGGTTCCTGTCAAAGGACTCCTTTTTTGAGGGCTTCTCGGAAACGAAAAATCCCTTAGCCAAGCTTTCTTAAAATCATGGCGCTCATTAAATCGACGCCGCCTGCAAGGTATTTCGGGTCAAAGTGCATCGCACGGTTATGTAGCCCTGGGGTTGCACCCACACCGATGCCGAAATAGGCGTTTTGTAATGAGGGTTTTTCTTGTGGGAAGTAGTTAAAGTCTTCTCCACCGCCGCCGCAGGGTTTGGAAAGGCGCTCTTGACCAAAGAGAGAAACGATTTCCTCTTTCGCCTCTTCGATAAGAGAGTCTGTGTAATTTGGCGCAGGAATAGGTTTATGCGGCAACATCACTTTAGCGGTGGCTCCCACCGATTGCGCTGCAAAGCTCGCTGCCACTTCGACTTTGCGAATCAACTCATCCATCAATTCGTTTGTTTGTGCTCTTGCATCGAGCCAAAGTAAGGCCGTATCGGGAATGACGTTAATCGCAGCGGCAGCGGCTTGAATTTGCGTGACCTTGCAACTCCAGCCCAACAGGGGATTGAGTTTAATAGCGCAAATCGCATTGGTGATTGCAGCGGCAGCTTCAGCGGCATTGACGCCAAGATGGGGACGAGAAGCGTGGGCAGAAAGTCCTTTTACATCGATGCGAATGAATGTGCTTGCTGTGTAGTTAACAGAGGCACAGAAATTACCTGCAGGCATATCTTGTTCGGGGCGAATGTGCATACCGAAAGCGATATCCACATCATCAAGGACTCCGCCCTTGATGACAGCTAGCGCCCCATCGAGCGTTTCTTCTGCAGGCTGAAAAAGAAACTTCAACGTGCCTTTTTTCACTAAATGAAAAACGCGCTCGGCTGTGGCTAATTGCATCGCAATGTGACCGTCGTGCCCGCAGGCGTGGACAGCAGAAATTGAACCGTCCTCATTTTTAAAAGGAAGAGCGTCCATGTCGCATCGCACCATCACCGTTGGGCCAGAAACGCCTGTGCGTTTATAGGCAACGACTCCTGTCGTATCGGCAAAGTGTTCAGTTACTTCATAACCGAAAGCGCGCATTTTTTCTGCTATGTAGGCGCTTGTTTTGTGCTCTTGAAAGCCGAGCTCGGCCATGGCGTGAAGCTCTTTGTATGTTCCAATTAGATCTAGGGCCATAGTTAAACTCCCTTTTTTTCATCGTTAGAAAAGGCGAGACCCTTTGTTTGAAAAAGAATCTCGCCACTGTTACTTTCCAATTTTTTGTGATTTCCTACATCACAATCCGCATGATGATCATACCAATACAGGCGATAAAGACGCTTGTAAACATCAAAAGCGGCCAGTATTTCTTTGGTACGTCAGCCAAACCCAACAAACGACCCATGTACTGGATTTGAGAAGCCATCAAAATCATCGCAGGCGAAAGGATGGTGATATCAACACCACCAATAACGCCAGAGGTGTAAAGGCTTGCGGCAACGCCAACGCCTGCGCCGCAAGAAAGCCATGTGGCGCACAGCACGAGAATGCATTCGCCTTTTAGGCCAAAGAGTCCCATTGCTGGTCCGCACACGCGTCCCAAGAAATCCATAACGCCTAAAAGTTGAAGAATGTAGGTAAGCACGAACGCCATAATCACGTTCGGCAAAAGGTAATTAGCGCAAACAAGCAATCCTTTGCGGCATCCACCGATGAAGATATCAAAAGGATTGTTGCTGACTTTGTTATCTGCAGTAGCCATTGTTGAAATCCTTTCTATAGATGGTTGACAAGCAAACCCGAACGAAGAAACCCGCTGCAAACTTCATCACAAGAATGATGGCAAGAGGTTTCCAAACGGGAACGAGAAGGAAAGCAAAGATTGCTGAGACAGTCGAGAAGTAATTGCCAATGGCACCTGCGCCGCAGTACTGCCAAGCGGCCATAATGGTGAGCTCTTTATCGTTCATGAGCTTGTGGTCATACATGCTCTTTGAGATAGCCGCTCCCGCGTCGGTACTTTGTAAGTCCGTAACAAGCGCAAGACCTGTGTAGCCAGGAATATCCAAAACTGGTCGCAAGAAAGGCGTCATTAAGACTTGCGCAGCCGCAAGAGCGCCGTAGTGCTCAAGAACTGCCAAAAGACCCACTGCCAAAGTGACTGGGGCAAACAGCGTCAAAGCAAAAAGAAAGCCCTGCCGAGCGCCGACCCCACCTTTACCGACAAAGTTCGTGCCGGAAATTGATCCAAACTTACCAGCAATTGTCGAAAAGTCGAGAGCGCCAAGCCATTCATAGCCAGGCCCCATTTTGTAGAAAACGCCAGAGAAAAGGATGATTGCGAGAATCAAGGCAAGAAAGCCGCCAATTCCAACTTTCGGCTTCGCTGTCAGTTCTGCGACATCGATATTTTCAGCCATTGTTGTTCTCCAAAAAAAGAGAAAATTTTTACCACGCGCAAAAGTAACACACTATTTCGGTGAGGGAAAAAAAAGAGAAGAACAATCGAAGGGTTTTTGCAAAAACAATGCAAACCCTAGTCAATTGACCTTAGAACTTTTCCGTAAGAAAACTACGAATGGCTTTTCGCGAGTTCGCAAATTGTCCACGAAAGAACATTCGGCGCGACTTCAAGCGAGTACTTTAATTCCAGTCGCTCGGCTGGCTTATGAGCGTCTTTACCGGCTGGTCCCATATTCGCCACAGGAATCTCTAGCGCCAAAAGCTCAGCCATTGGAAGGCTGTAGAGCTCGCCCCAGGCTGGCATGTTGTCGGCAAGGCTAGTAAGAGCCGCTCGATCGCCTTCAAAGCCCAAGAAAGAAAGATCTGTGATGCCACCGAAAACCTCTTGAATGCTTGTGGCTTCGTCTTTGGCTAAGGCTCCTGCGCGAAGGGCGGCTTCTTCGATAATTTTTCGAAGCACTTTTTCATTTTGATTGCGTCTACGGTTGACGCGATGCGGGTAATAAGGCGGCAGGAACCCCACAACAATCGCTGGGCCTTCGATGCCACTTAAACTAGCGGCCCATTCGCTTACACGAATGGCTTTTTCTCGCATATCCATTTGCGAGGGAAGACTCTTTAAAAGGGCAGCCTGTTTATTTTTAAACGCTTCGGGGCTACCGAGTTTTTCAACACAGCGGCAAATAAGATCATCGTAGAAATAGACGTGCCCGACTTTTTTCGCTTCAGCAATTTGAGCGCCACGTGATAAAAGTGCCTGAGCTGTTTTTTGCATTTGTTCGCAACTAAGAGCGAGCGCTTTTTTCGCAAGAGCGGCAGTGCTCTTAAGAATTTCTTCAGGCGTGCGACTGTCGGTTAAAACATTAAAAAAGCAGATAGCTCGAGAGGGAAGACTTACGCTATAGGTTCCTGTGCGTGTTTCGCAGCGTAGGCACGCTGGGGGCGAAAGCGTATCGGCACCCGTGCCATCAATGAAATCGGGATTTCCTTCAAAAAGCGAGACGACATGAGAGGCCAATAGCATGGCGTTGGCGCCGTCAGCGTAATCGTTGACGTGAGTGGCTTTCCCTATACAGAGAAAATAGGGCATGATTTTCCCTGTCGTTCCCGTGTAGTAGGGGCGAGTTGGGTGTTTGCCCGTTGTCCAAAAGCAGGGCTCTCCCGTGAGGGCCGCAACAACGTCAAGCCCCTCTTCTTTCAAAATAGAGCAAAACGGGCGAATGGAGCCACGCATTCCAGCGCTATCGCACTCTTCATCGGGAACAGCTAGGAAGGCGATGTTGATAGATAAGTCGGGGCTTTTCGCAAAAGCACGCATTGTCTCGATAAAAAGAGCGAGACCTGCTTTCATATCCATCGTGCCGCGACCAAAAAGCCAATTGCCACTTTCAAGATCTTTTCTAACAGAGTCAGCTAATGGTTCTTTAGCTAGGGCTTTCGTGTATTCGTCTGGAGAAAACGCCAAATCTTTAAGAGCACCCTCGGTGTCGACGACATCAAAGTGACCTGTAAGAAGGACGGTCTTTTTAATCTGTTTTGCAGGACGCAAAAGTGCAAAGACAGCATGCCGATTAAGGGAGTCTCCCTCGCAGAGGATTTCTTTAGCTGTCAATGTGTTCCCAAAATCGAGGCCAATCGTGCGCAACTCATTTAAAAGAGCAGAACAAGCACGATTTTCTTCGTCTTTTTTTCCTGAAACACTCGGTATGGCGCAGAGTTTTTTTGTTAAAGCCAAAATGGCTTTAGCATCGGCAAACACTTCTTTCACAATGATTCTTCTTGAGCCTCGAGCATCTCTGGGACGCTCCAATACGGTTGAATTTCTCTGACTTTCGCATCAAAGAAATCCTGCAACTCCTTCTGAATCCATCGCATAAAGATGCGGTGAATCTTCGAATTCCACAGTTCTTTTCGGCTAACGACATAGGTCTGAATAGGAGGTCTGTGCCAGCCGTTAAGAATGGGGATGAGTTTACCCGAAACAATCTCCGAAGCACATAGGAAATACGGCATATCAATACAAATGCCTGCGCCTTTAAGGACATTTTCCTTAATGGCGATAATGTTAGACATCACAAAGAGTTGTTGACCGAAGCGAACGTCTCTTATTTCGCCATCTTTACATAGAGAGCGAGTCGGGTGGCGTGTTGCCCCTTCAAAAGCATAAACCGTGTGATTCTTGATTTCTTCAGGAATGCGTGGTGCTGGGTGCTCTAAAAGATACTTCGGAGAAGCGATTGGAACAAAGTAGTTGGGGCGCCTCGGGAGGCAAACCATGCTTTCTTCGCGTTCGATTACTTCACCTGTGACGAAAATGACGTCAACACGGCGGTTGAGCAATTCAGTCATGCCCGCTCCCCCAATGATGCGAAATTCGACATCGGGGAATTTCTTTTGAAACCGTAAAAGCGCATCTCCTAAGAATTCCATCTCTAGGCTATATGGCGAGGCTAAGCGAATCATGCCCTGTACGGAAGCGTTGGGCCCCTGCAGCTCATCAATGATTTCTCTTTGACGATCTAATTGCGCACTCAAGAGTTCAAGCGCTCTTTCTCCGAGCTCAGTAAGCTCTAGGGGTCTGGTGTTACGCACAAGAAGCGAGCGGCCGATGGTTTTCTCTAGCGTTGTAAGCATGCGAGAAACCGTTGAAACATCAACGCCTAGCTCAGCGGCTGTATAGGAGAAATTGCGTGTCTGGGAAAGATTGACAAAAACACGCCACAAATTCAAATCGTCGAGTTTGCTCATCGATAGCTCCCTTCTCTTACGAGGGCAAAGGCGGGTTTAAAGCGCTCAA
>CAVJUW010000058.1:0-7195 GCA_963652725.1 Bacteroidaceae bacterium
GCCTCAATAATGAGGTTTTTCGCACGAAGTTCGTAGGTAGCATCTTCTGAACTAGCCGCAACTCCGACATCGCCCTTGCTTGAGACGATGTGAATTGTTCCGCTCATCGTCGAGAACTTGGCGTCCTTGAAATCAGCATCTCTTTGAGCATTAACATCAATGGATTTTGACGTGTCCAAGCTCACTTCTGATGCTTTCACAGAACCGTTTGTCGATGTAAGAGAAATCGAGGAATCGGTTGCCTGCACCGTTACCGTCGCCTTTTGCAGTTCAACATCGCTATAGGCCTTAACCTCAGCGGAGGTAGCCGATTTTATTTCGGTTTCCGAAGCGATGATAGTTCCATTGGAAGAATTCAACGTTACCGAGGTTCCCGTCGATGTAATCTTTGCGTTCTTCGCGTTGATTCCAAGAGCGGCATCAAGAGAAACCGATTCCCCATTGAGCGTAGAAGAATTCCCTGCGATTGCCACCGTCGCTTTCACAGTAAGTGCCTCAGTTGCTGTAGCAATTCGATTGGCAAGGTTTACTAGCAAGCCGCCCGCAATATCAATAATTTTTGCCTTAATCGTTTTTTCTGAACTACTAGAAGAAAGATTCACAATTCCTGAGCTTGCCGTCGTTGCGATTGTGAGAGTTCCGTTTTCAGAATTAATTGAGGCGCTAGCAAGATTGACTTCTTTCTTCGCTTTAATTTCTGTCGAAGCACTCGATTCAATCGTTGCGCTAGAAGCCTGAATTGCTCCGCCTGAAGTCAAACTAAGAATAGAGGCCTCGTCTGTTGACGTTGCTTTTACTGAGGCGCCTTCTAATCCAATGTTTGCATCAGAGCTGACTGTAAGAGCCCCAGCGCTTTCAATGTCTGCCTCGTTCGCATCGATGTTTTCTTTCGCTGTAACGCTTAAAGCATCTGTCGTCTTAACGACACGAGACTTCATATTTACGCCTGAGCCTGATTCAACTGTAAGGCGATTGACTTCAATGGTGTTTGTCGTATCGCTTGTGGAAAGATCAATGCTTCCCGCGCTTGTTGTAACGCTCAGTTCACCACTATTGGAGACCGTGAACTTCGCCTCCTTAAGATTTGCATTTCCTTTTGAAGAAAGCGTTACATTGCCGTGAGAAGCTTCAAACTTGCTACTCGAACCATTAAGAGCACCATTGGAAGAAGAAACAGCTATCACGTCTCCTGTTGACTCAACAGTTGCGCCCTTTAAATCCACATCGCTATAGGCAGTGACTTTTGCAGAAGAAGCTGCCTTTATTTGGGCATCCGTTGCAACGATTGTTCCAGAGGCAGAATTCAACGTTACCGTGGTTCCTGTCGATGTAATCTTTGCACTCTTAGCGTTGACTCCACGTGAAGCGTCAAGAGAAACTGTCTTTCCGGTAAGCTCAGCAGAATTTCCTGCAATCGCTTCCGAAGCCTTAACCGTGAAAGTTTCTCCCGCACTCGCCACACGGTTGGCGAGATTTACAAGTAAGCCCCCAGTGATATCAATAACTTTTGCCCTAATCGTTTTTTCCGAACTATTGGAAGAAAGATTCACAATTCCCGAATCTGTCGTCGTTGCGATTGTGAGAGTTCCGTTTTCAGAATTAATTGAGGCGCTAGCAAGATTGACTTCTTTCTTCGCTTTAATTTCTGTCGAAGCACTCGATTCAATCGTTGCGCTAGAAGCCTGAATTGCTCCGCCTGAAGTCAAACTAAGAATAGAGGCCTCGTCTGTTGACGTTGCTTTTACTGAGGCGCCTTCTAATCCAATGTTTGCATCAGAGCTGACTGTAAGAGCCCCAGCGCTTTCAATGTCTGCCTCGTTCGCATCGATGTTTTCTTTCGCTGTAACGCTTAAAGCATCTGTCGTCTTAACGACACGAGACTTCATATTTACGCCTGAGCCTGATTCAACTGTAAGGCGATTGACTTCAATGGTGTTTGTCGTATCGCTTGTGGAAAGATCAATGCTTCCCGCGCTTGTTGTAACGCTCAGTTCACCACTATTGGAGACCGTGAACTTCGCCTCCTTAAGATTTGCATTTCCTTTTGAAGAAAGCGTTACATTGCCGTGAGAAGCTTCAAACTTGCTACTCGAACCATTAAGAGCACCATTGGAAGAAGAAACAGCTATCACGTCTCCTGTTGACTCAACAGTTGCGCCCTTTAAATCCACATCGCTATAGGCAGTGACTTTTGCAGAAGAAGCTGCCTTTATTTGGGCATCCGTTGCAACGATTGTTCCAGAGGCAGAATTCAACGTTACCGTGGTTCCTGTCGATGTAATCTTTGCACTCTTAGCGTTGATTCCAGCTGATGCATCAAGAGAAACCGCTTTTCCAGAAAGATCTGCAGAATCTCCTGCGATTTCGCCTGTAGCCTTAACAGTAAAGGCCTCTATCGCACTCGCAACACGTTTAGCAAGACTTACAAGTGACCCGCCTGTGATTTCAACTTCATTAGCATCAATCGTTTTTTCCGAACTGCTAGAAGAAAGATCAACATTTCCGTTGGTTGCAAGAATGCTTAGCTTTCCGCTTGTTAAAGTGAAACGAGCATCTTTGAGGTTCGCATCACTTCCTACAGAAAGCGTCACATCACTATTTGACGATTCGAATTGAGCGCCTTCCCCTTTCAATTCGCCATCTGCCACAGAGACAGAAATCGAAGAGCCCGTAGACTTCACATTCGCATTTGTGAAATCTGCACTACCTTTCGCATTGACGCTTACTTGCCCTTTAGACTCGAGTGTCGCGGAACTAGCCTCTACGGCATTCGTTCCCGAAGTCAAAGTGAGGGAACCTTCTGTCGACTTTACCGACGCCCCATTGACATCAAGTGCGTTATTGGCATTAAGGACAAGATTATTTTTGCTCTCAAGTTCCGAAGAAGAAGCCGTGATGCTATCCGTAGCCGTAACATTTATCGAGTCAGAGGCATTCGCAACTCTGTTGGTAAGCTCAACATTCTTTGATTCGATCCCAATTGTTTTTGCCTTAATATATTTAGATTCTTGCGCTTGCGCCTGAACCGCAAGGTTTACTGTTCCACTGTCTGAAGCGACTTTAATGTCGCTATTTTCTGAAACAACGGCGGCATCCTGAAGATTCACATCTTCCTTAGCTTGAATTTGGATTGAACTCTTCGCGGTAACTGAAGCGCCCGAGGCATCAATTTCACCGCTGCTCGATGTCAAAGTAAGCGTCGATGTTTCCCCTGTTGACTTGATGCTCGCCTCTTTAACGTCAAGAAGCTCATCTGCCTCGATACTTACAGAACCAGCGCTTAAAAGTGTTGCATCATTGACTCGGACAACCTCGCTATCAAGCGACAAATCATTCGTTGAGGATATGTTATATCCCTTAATGTTGATTTCCTTTCCTGCATCAATATCGAGCTCTTTAAGATATGTCGTCGTTGCCGAATCTTCGCTCGAAAGGGAAACTCTCCCCTCACCTGAATCTATCGTCAAAGTCGCTTGATTGTCTGTGAACGTCACATTCTCTAATGAGACGTTGCCTTTCTCTGCCTTGATTGAGATATCGCTATTTGACGAGTCAGTTAATGCCTTAAATGTTGCACCCGTTAAGTTGATATCACCTTCCGAAGCCTTTAAGTCGATATCGTTAGATTGCAATACAGCCGTCTCTTTAATCGTCATTGACTCAGCGTTTAAGCTAAGAGATTGTGTTGCAACCAACGTGCCACTAATATCAAGAATATCGGAGGTTAACGTGAGGTCATTTCCTGAATGAAGTTCTCCATCAACAAGTAAGGTGCCTTCAGTTTTCAGTGTTAAATCACTTGTTGTCACAAGCTTGCCGTCTACTAGACTTAATTCAATCGTTCCCTCACCTAAGATATCGAGATTAAATGATCCGAACGACTGCTGCTTAACAGCAAGAGTGGTTGTCTGCCCCTCTTTAACTTGGATTCTTAATGGCTTCTCGCTCGTACCAATATCCTTACCATCTAAAGAGATTGATCCCGCAGAAATATACCCATCAGAACCTTGACCATCCTCTTCGACTGGAATGATTTTGTCGGTTCTAAGATCTAACTCGCCCTTGGTTGAGGCCGCAACAAGCTTTAACTCGCTTCCGAGCTCTTGAATGTGAATACTCTCATCGGCCGATAGCGACACGGCTCCAGAGGAGTTAATTTTGATTGGCACCTCTGAGGTTCCGAGACTTCCCGTGCCGCCACGAAGCGTGATTTTCGTTGCATTGATATTGGCAACGTCGCTCGCTGTTTGTATCGCCTCTATTCCGAGTTTGCTTGTTAAACGAACGGTTGCGGCACTCGCATCGATAATCCCAACACGAAGTTTTTCGTCGCTTGCAGCATAAAACCCTTTTTCTGCACTACCACCGACGTAGCTTGTATCGTCAGTGCCTGTGAGTTTGATACTAATCGGTCTCTTGAGCGTTACAGAAACACTCTCATTGTCCTTATCCCATTTCACGTCATCAACGTCAGCTCGCGCCAAGACCTTATAGGCTTCCATACCCTTAGCGGTGCTTGCATCAATTTCGCTAAATTTAAACGTTTGCGTATCAAGCTCAGTACCAGCACTTTGTGAGGCATTAATTGAAATAACTTTTGCCTCAATGTTGGTGTCTCCTGCTTGTGGAGCAGAACCCGAGTCAGGATTGACAATGGCTTTCGAGACTGCATAGAGTAGCTCAGTTTTAGACCAGCCGTAATCATCTTTTGCAGCAATGGTTTGCGCCAGATTACTCGAAGCCTTCGCTCTTTCAGCCTCTAAAGCCGCGTCTACTGTTTCTGCAGTAGCAAAACGCGTCTTAAGCGACTCGAAATCTTGGGCTTGAGCTTCGCTTAGGCTACTCATTTGCCGATAGCGTTGATAGCGACTAAAGTCAGATTTAACAATCGCTTCTTGCGTGGCTACGTCTTCTGCCCAACGTGTTGAACCATTGTTTGCGCCATCCTCTCCTAAGATTCCCGCTTCTTTCCAAATGCGAAGTTTTTCTTCAGCGTTACGGTTATCTAGGTCCTCTCGAGGGAGAGCATCCCAAACATTTCCTGCTGTGGAAGTTACTGTGACCGTATCCTTCGCCTTGATCTTTCCGATTGCAATATCGTTAGCTGCGGTAAGTGTCACAGAGCCCGCCATAGCGGTTGCATCAAAGCGCCGCGCAATATCATCATCGTCGTCGGTAGCCATCTGGTCAAGGCCCGTGACCACGATATCTCCTGCGCTGCTGACTAGACTCGATTCGTAGGCCACAAGATTTGTGACATTCATCGCGCCTTGCGTTGTAAGGTTAACGCTTCCTGCCTTAAGGCTCGTGGCCGTTACTGCTGCGGCGTTTTGCGTCTTTGGGGACGCATCAATATAAATGGAGCCAGTAAGAGCGGCTTCAGCAGAAAGCGTTAGTTCGCCTTGAGTATTTAAAACACGAATCGCAGATCCAGCTTCACCAATCGAGTCTCCTGCTTTAAGCGTCACATTGCTTGCATTAATAAGCGCTGAGTCGCTTGCCTCATTGATGATATTTCTCGCAGCAGAAAAATTCACAGTCCCATTTTCTGCAGTGATTTGACCACTTAGGACAATATCCGCCGCTGAAGTCACATCGACTTTATTTGACGCATTTAAGAACCCTACGTCAACCTTTTCGTCGGCCTTCACCGAGTAGGTATAAATCTTTGTGCCCGTGCTTGTTCTTACAGCCTTGGAGTGATTGTCTCCCGAGAAGTGTGTCCAGTTATCGTATGTGACCCAATCGGTTTTCTGCCACTGGCCTTGGCTTACTGTTGTTGTCGTAACCCAAGAATTAAATTTGTAGTTACTGTCCTTATGAAGTCCCACATCAAGCGTCATCCCTGATCCAAGAGCTTCGTTATCCAAAGTCTTTGTCGTGGTCTCAGTAGTCCAGGTGCTCGGGTCACCTGAATCCCATGCGCTCCACCACAAGAAGTGTTGTTTTGTCTCTTTGGTCTCAACTGTACCGGTACGGTAGCCATCGGACCAAACGTAAGAAAGGCCTGCTGTTGGCGTAAATGACGTATCTGTAATCGTGGCACCAGTTAAATCCGATGTTGTGCCATCCTGATAAAGAATCTTGGCGCTAGGCGTTGTCGTCGCTCCATCGTTTTCCCAACGATACACTTTGGCAATCGCTTTGCTTCCTGATGCCGACGTAGAAGTCCCAGGATCGGTTGTATCGGTAATTTCGATGAGTCCATTGCCATTTTTTGTTGTAATCTCACCGAGTCTTACTGAGTGATTACCTGCATTAATGCTCACATCAGCGGTACCAGAGGCGGCGTAAACCTTTCCGCCACCTGTGCTTGAAATACGTCCAGTAAGATAAATGTGACCGCCCTCGGGCTTGATGTCATCGACAATCACGCGATCGTTAACGGGGTCATACCAGGCGGCAACCCTCATGCCGTATGTCCCGTCGTCTTTCTTATAGTGCCCGGCTTCGCTAATGAGATAATCACTGCTAATCGGGTTGACGTCGCTCTTAGCACCCTCTTTCTGCCACTTGAGCTTTAATTGAGCAATCTTTAATTCCAAAACCTCTTGCGAAATGTCAACTGACCAGGTCGCATAGCCACTTTGCACTAAACCATTTAAGTTGATGTTATCGGCAGAAATAAAGAGGTCTTCCCCAGCAATAATGCCATCGTTATTTGGCGACAGCGCCTTTGTACCCGTGTTGTATGAGGTTTCACTACCATGCGTAATATGGTTAACTGCATCCTGCCATAACGATTCGATTCCACCAGCGACGTTTTTTATCCCCGAGGTATAAGACTGCACCACAGAACGCGTTGCAGAAAGGCTCAGTGTCGTCGCTGCCGCAAGGCGCGAACCTGAACCGCCGCCAACAAAAATGTCACCGACGGCACTCATCGTGAGAGACCCAGCATCGTTGGCGACAACGCCATTAACCGTGATGGTGTTATCTGGCGTGATTTCCTTTGTCAGCACCGTACCGTCACTCTGCGTTGCAGTCATCTTCACTTTTCCACCCGAATACTTCGAGGTGATTTTTACCGTGGGGTCTCCTGCCGTTGCCTTGGAAACAACAGTGCCAGTGAATTGATCGGGTTTATCCGTAACCGCTATACCGTTAAGTGTGAGATTGCCACCTTTTTCAAGAATGCGAACGTTCTCAACAGTAAGAGCCAAGTTCGTTTGATTGTCAATCGTGATTGTTTCGG
>CAVJUW010000059.1:0-6835 GCA_963652725.1 Bacteroidaceae bacterium
GGAAGGCTCAACCAACCAGGCTTTTTCATTGCTGCCATAAATTTCTCCTAAAGTTAAAAAAGAAATCTTTCACAATCCCTCAATTCAGCCTTTTTTTGTTCTTTTGACTTTTGCTGAATCAAAATGAATCCTTTCTCTCGCTCTGTAATCTAGAGAATTCCCTCTTTGCTGATAAGCGAGCAAGTGCCAAGGGAATTTGCGTCATATCAAGAAAATAAAAGATTGAGAGATAGCTAATTTTCCTTATATTTCAATTAGATAAAAAGACGTAGTGTCAATGAAAAATGAATCAGAAAAACGCCTATCTTTCTCTGAAATAAAAGAAAACTCATGCTGAGCATGCGAAAAAAAGCCTTTATCCAAATTCGATTCGGATAAAGGCCACTTTTCTTTTTTTAGGGGTATTGCCTAGGGAACTATTTCGGCGTTAAAACGCAGATGCTTTCGACGTGCCCCGTGTGCGGGAACATGTTCATGATGCCTGCAAGTCTTACGCGCCAGGCTCCGGTGTGAACCAAAATCGCGAGGTCCCGAGCCAATGTCGCTGGATTACAAGAAACATAAACGACACGCTCTGGCTTTTTCGTCGTATCCGATAAGACATGCGCTAAAGCCTCAGCGCCTTCTCGCGGGGGATCGATCAGAACTCGGTCAATGCCTCCCATCGTTTCAGTAAGTTCATTCCAGTCCGCATCGCTCCAAGTAAAGAGATTACGGGCACGAAAAGCGACTTTCTCATCAACGTGATTTAAAACGGCACCAGCGCGAGCTCTTTCAACGAGAGCGTCGCTTCCTTCAATACCGATAACGCGAGCCGATCTTTTCGCAAGAGCCAATGTGAAATTACCCAAACCACAGAAAAAGTCCGCAACGTGACTTTCTTTTGTAGGGGCCAACAATCGAATCGCACGAGAAACCATCGCCTCGTTCATCGCGTGGTTGACCTGCGTAAAGTCTGTGGGACGAAATGGAATCTCCACACCAAATTCACGCAAATTAAGTTTTAATGCGTCGCGATTTTCCTCATCAATCGGATAGGCTGAATCAGGTCCTTTAGGCTGCAGCCACGCATCAAAATTAAGATGCTTAGCAGCCTCTTTAATCTTTCCTAAGTCTTCCTTACTAAGTGGCTCTAAGTGACGGAAAACAAGCGCTAGATGTTCACCGCCAAGAGCAATTTCAATCTGCGGAACTCTGTCGCGGCAAGAAAGTGAAGCGACTAAATCACGCAAATCAAGAAGCATCGAAGAGAGGCGCTCGGGCAAGATTGCGCAGGTTTTCATATCCGCCACAAAGCTCGAGTGCTTTTCATGAAAACCGACAAGCATCCCGCCTTTTTTCTCAACAAAACGCACTGTTAAACGCGCACGATGTCGATAGCCCCAGGTGGGTCCATGAATCGGAGCAAGCACTTGCTCGGGAACAACTTTCCCAATATGCCAAAGGGTATCCAATAAAACGCGCTGCTTAAAAGCGACCTGCGCATTGGCTTCAATGTGCTGCATGGCGCAACCGCCACAAGAGCCCGGTCCCATTCCAAAGTACGGGCACTTAGGTTCAACGCGCATAAAAGACGGGTTTTCAATTTGAAGAGCAATGCCGACTTCAAAATTCGGCTTATTCCTCACCCGCTCGTACAAAACCGTTTCGCCAGGAAGAGCGCCTTCAACGAAAACGACCTTCCCATCGTTATGCCCTACACCGCGACCTTCTGCATCAAGCCGCTCAATTTGAATTGTTGCCTGCGCACGAGGCTTTTTCTCTCGACTCACGATAGCCCTACTCGCTTAAATACGGGATCGGATCAAGTGGCTTTCCTTGGCGAACCTCAAAGCGTAACTTCACGCGATCTGCGTCCGAATTCCCCATCTCCGCGATCTGTTGGCCAGCACGAACGCTTTCGTTTACACGAACAAGAATCTTTGAGGTGTTTCCATACACCGTAATCAATGGGGTCTTTCCTTTCCCAGGAAGCCTTACATTGTGGCGGACAATCACAAACTGCCCGTAGCCAGGGGCGTTACCACCGACATACTGCACGGTGCCATCTAAAACCGCATAGATTGGATCTCCCTTATTTCCTGCGATATCGATACCCATCTTGGTTTCTTTAAAGGTGGCAATCACATCGCCCTTCGCAGGCCACATAAATTGAATCTCACCACGAGCGGCAGCGTCGCGTGCTGCTTTTTGCTCGGCAATTTTGCGCTGTGCAGCTTCATCGGCCGTTTCCGGGCGCTTAGCTGTTTCAATCGTAGGAGCCGTATCTAAGGATTGCCCCTCGGTAGACTGCACGGCAACTTCAGAAGCAGCGCCAGAAAGCTCTGAGGCTGTCTTGGGAATGCGCAATTCCTGACCGATTGAAAGCGTTGTGACATCCTTGATGCCATTTAATGTTTGCAACTGACGAGGATTGACGCCATAGCGCACGCCAATGTTATAGAGCGTATCGCCAGCAGCTACTACGTGGATTCTTCCGCTATCAACGGGAGCCGTATCGCTTGCTAGGTGTTCGGGCGCCTTCTTAATCGGTTCCGTGGCATCAATGGCATAGGACTCGACCTTCGCGGGTCGTGTTGCCGCATCATAGGTTCCAGTGCGATCTTCAATCGGAGCCATCGTGCTCGTTGTCGAGCAGCCCGCCAATACTGCGGCCATCGTCGCTAAACCAATCCATACACCCTTTTTCACATTCATCTCCTCAATAGCATACTGAACTTCTGAGAAATCTCTTTATTTCCTCTTTCGTCTGAACTATCCATTTTAAGCGTTGTCACTGAGGCATACCCTCTTTTCACCGCTGAAAAGTCTGTTCCCTCTTCGAATTGCGCAGGCCAGATTTGATCGCCTAAAGTAAAACGCAACTCGCTGCCGTTTGACGTTACGCATGTGGCGCATTTGGGGTTTGGCCACCTGCCGAGCCTTGTCACTTCAATGCCTTTTAGATTCTCTAACGGGCAATCTGGGACATTGACATTAAGTAGGAGGCTTTCTTCACTTTTAATGAGTAAAAGGGCTTTGGCTAAGCGCATCGCAACTTGCGCTGCCGTTTCAAAGTGCCCCAGTTTTTCTTCAACTAAGCTTACTGCCATGGCGTTAACGCCAAAAAGGGGACCTTCGCGTGCGGCCCCCACGGTGCCCGAATAAAAGACGTCGTCACCTAAATTTTTTCCTGCATTAATGCCACTAATGAGAAGCTCTGGCTTACGCTCTAATAACCCAGTAAAGGCTAGATGCACACAATCTGCCGGTGTGCCATCAACCGTAAAAACGTTTGGGGAACGCTCTGTGACCGTTAGGCTTCTTCTTACCGTTAATGCAGAAGACGCAGCGCTCTGATTTTTATCGGGAACAACAACCGTGAGCTGTGAGACAGGGGCAAGCACAGCGATAAGCGCATCAAGCCCCGGAGCACCGATGCCATCATCGTTACTCACAAGAATATGCGGTAAATGCGTCTTACGTTCCAAAGAAAGTCCCCAGTCACTAAACGAGGAGCGATTTTACTAGCCTCTCGATAAATTCCTGAGGTTTTCCCCTATGTTCTAACGAATTCTCACAAACTTTTGTGCGTGCTGAACTTCTATTTTTCCCAAAGGCCTCAAAAGTGCTCTTGCTGTTCTTTCTCATAAAAACTTTTGAAGCGGAAAAGTTTTCTTTACAATATCCCTCGATTTGTAAGCGCCTTTGAGGGAATTAAAAAATTTTTCTTTTCTCGTAAGGCTTAAAGAATTCACTAAGGAGTTATCTAGCATGGATCAGTATTTCCAGCGTTTGAGCATCTATTTAAAGGGCGGTCAGACCATTAGCGTTGACTTCCAGACTCAGGACCCCGCGAAGGTCAATCCTCAGATTGAAGCTTTCCTTCAAGCGATGGGCGATGCGGAAAAGAAAGAGAAGAAC
The DNA here is from genome assembly GCA_963652725.1 of Bacteroidaceae bacterium. GTDB lineage: Bacteria > Pseudomonadota > Gammaproteobacteria > Burkholderiales > Burkholderiaceae_F > Duodenibacillus. Next base: position 3,904 of record CAVJUW010000059.1, read on the forward strand.
TTCCTTTTCCAGGGCGCTCGTGTCGTTCTCGTTCGCATCAGTGACGTCTCTGGCGCCGATGTGATTTCTCTCGTTTTAAAGGCGGGCGAAACAGAGAAGAAAGAAGTCGTTGCTCCTCAGAAGGCTGATGCGAAGTAATTTCTTTTAAGACGCAACTTAAAAAAGCCTAGCTTTGATTTCGGAGCTAGGCTTTATTGCATTTGAATTGCCATTTAATGCATGAGCGTCTTACAAAGCTTAGAAAACACCTTAAGAGCCTCTCTAACACAGGCATTAAGTGCCGTGTGCTTTTTCATAAAGACGACCCACGATGGAGAGTTCCGATAGTAAAAGGCAACAAACGCGCGGCCTAGAGCGTTTTTCTTTAAAACGCAATCGCGGAAACGCCGTAACACCTTCACTTCAGGGGCCTCATAAGAGCCAAAAGCCGCAGTAGCGATGTAGCAGCGCCCCTTATCGTGCTTTTCTGCAATACGGGCCTGAATACCGTCGAGAACCTCAAGATTATTTTCAATCTGTTTTCTCAAGCCCTCTGTGATATCGAGTGTCAAAAGTCTTTTAAGAACAACAGTGGCTTTCGCGGATTCGGTGCGTAGCGTCTCGGTTCCTGGCGGGCACGTGTGCATGAAGTTAACGTTCGCACAGACCATCGACATCGCTTCATTGGCAATCCAACTTGAGACGAAGATATAAAGCGGGGTATCGGCACCAAGCTCTTTTTTCAAGGGCTCTAACAACGGGGCGGTTGTGTCAATTAATCGCTCGGCACTTCGCAAAGCCATAATGGGCATTGAGCGTGCTGGCCCCACATTGAAAACCGAAATCGCAAGTCGTTCGTGCAAAGCTAAAACGTTTGTTAAAAAGGCTTCAGCCTTCTCGGCCGTATCGATGCGAGACAATCCCAAACGTTCACTTAAGTCTTCGTCTCGAGAAAGCTCACGGAAAAATAAAAGCGACAAGTCCCCTTTCGAAATCAGTTCACCTGGAGCCACAGAGCGGACAAAATCATTTCTATCTTTCTCGTTTTCAAGCAATCGAGCGATTTGTCCAATGCCGCCCAAAAGATCTTTCTTGATAAAGGAAAGGCACGCCAAATTAATGCGTGGCGCATAGCCTTCTTTTTTCGCGTAGACCTTTTCGGCTTTTTCGATATTGCCTTCTTTTAAGAAGGTGTAAGCCACACCATCGGAGGCCTTACTTGAAGCAAACCAGAAAAAGGCAGAGGCTAAGCGATCTGTGGGTGTTGATAGGCGCTCTTTGGCGTAACTTAATGTTGCCTCATTTCGCAAGATGCGCCCGAGGGTATCGACAAAATCAGTGGTGTAAGAAATCGAACTATTATTTTTAATCGCCTTCACAATCGCTTCGACGTGACGCGCTTTGCGCTCATCGGAGTCGTTTGAGGAGACACCCAAAATGCGATACGGATTGCGAATGAGAGATTGGACGATTGGCATCTGAAACCCAAAAGTAGCATCAACGTGTAATTCTTACGGGTTCATTTATTGAACTCGCATCAATGAACTCGCATTGTCTCACAGGTCAACGGGCTTTGGCGCGAATTGCCCCTAGCCAAAAAGCCAATAAAAAGCTCCTAGCCTTTTTTCCAAAACCCCTTCAGATCAAAGCTAGGAGCCATCCGACCTAGAGTTTATCCCGCTAGAAAAGCAGGCTCTTTCGGATTATTAGTACTCATCGAAAATCCGCTGGATTTCTTTGAGATTTGTGGTCTTGGTTAACGCAAGTTGCAGTAAGAGACGTGCCTTCTGAGCATTAAGCGTATCGCCATCTAAGAACTTCGCATCGGTCCATTGTTTTAATGACGGTACCGTTGGACCATTTCCGACGCGAGAAGAACGCACAATGACAACGCCCTTTTGCTGCGCTTTAATTAGGCCTTTTTCTGTATCGCGATGAATCGAGCCATTTCCCGTACCATCATGAATGATGCCCTTGGCACCAGCGGCAACCGCTGCATTGACCATCACATCGTCGGCACTCACGTGCGAGTAAACGATATCAACGCGAGGCAGTGATGTCATGCCTTTCACATCAAATTCGCTCTTTGTTGTGTGGCGACGTGTGGATTCTTTGTAGAACTTCACCTTGCCTCCTGCGATATAGCCCAAGCACCCGAGTTCAGGAGATTTAAATGTCGCAACATTTGTGGTGTTGGTCTTTGTCGTATCGCGTGCGCCATTGATTGTATCGTTCATCGCAATCAGAACGCCCTTACCGATGGCTTCTTTACTTACGGCCACGCGAACAGCGTTAAGTAAATTCATCGGGCCATCGGCTGACATCGCGGTCGCTGGGCGCATCGCGCCAACGAGCACCACGGGTTTGTTGCTCTTAACCGTGAGGTTTAAGAAGTACGCGGTTTCTTCCAACGTATCGGTGCCATGCGTAATCACAATACCTTGAACGTCTTTTTGCTTTAGAAGTTCATTAATGCGATTGGCTAACTTTAGTAGCGTTGGCGTATCCATATTGTTGGAAGAAATCTTCACAATCTGCTCACCGTCAACAGTGGCGATTTCCTTCATTTGAGGAACTGCATCAATGAGCGTTTGAATGCCAAGCTTTCCGGCTTCATAGCCTGTTGTTTGTGTTGAAGACGAAGCAACGCCAGCAATCGTGCCACCCGTGGCAAGAATACGTACACCAGGAAGATTTGCTGCGAAAGCTGCACCCATCGAAATCGAAACGGCGGCCGCAATCAGGGCCTTTTTCATCATATGCATATTAGGTCCTCCGAAAATGAATTTTGATGAGCTAAGAGATAACTTAACTCTACAAACGAGTGTATCGGAGAAAGCCTAAGAAAAAACTTGAATTTGTTACAAAACGACTTCGTTTTACCCGAGGTTTTTTGGGAGAAATTCCGCATAACGGAACAGTGCTAGGGCAATCCCTAAGGCTTTTCTTAGAG
>CAVJUW010000060.1:0-6681 GCA_963652725.1 Bacteroidaceae bacterium
GCGCTCAAAAGCGGTTTCTTCTTTTGCGAAAGGCGAATCCTTTTTCACTTGAAAAGAGCCATCGGCAATGTGTTTTAAGACAAAGTCACATACCCGTCTTACGTCTTCAGGGCAACTTAACTCGTGCCAATAGAGTTCTTTCATGACGTCTTTTCCAGCGTCCTTTTTAAATAGAGCATCAAGCTCGCCTTCGAAGCCGTAGTCTCTTTCTTCATCAAGGGGCGACTTCTCTAAGATAAATCGAGCGATGTTTGCGACTTTCGCTGGGTACTCGTGAAAGATTGCATTAATTGCAGCAACCTCTTCTTTATTTAATTCATGGTCATCCACACGGAAAGCCGTCACTGGCATATAAGGGGACTTTTTAATTTTTGTGTAGTCTTTAAAGTGTTCATCCGTCCACGGAACGGCTTTGTGAACTCTGCCGTCAATCATAGATACCCATTCTCTAGGCATACAGGACTCGTGAATCTCAAAAGTACCGTCGTCAATGTGTCTTTGAACAAAGTCACAAACATCTCTCACGTCTTCTTCGCTCGAAAGAAGAACCCACGGTAAGGAACGCGTCTTCTTAACGTTCGCCACTTCGGAATCGTACAAATCAATAATATTTGTCTTCAACCCGTACGGTTCAATCCCATCGGGATATGCGGCATAAACCGCCTCTTCATAAGGTACGGCATCGAAAATGTGCTGTGCAATGTTTGCTACCTTGTCGGGGTACTCGTGAAAGATGGCATTAATCAGGGCTAGTTCTTCGTCGTTTAGCATTTTTCGGTTTCCTCTAAAAATTTTTTCGATTAGGCCTTAACGGCGTGTTCGGCTTCAAGGCGAACTTTACCGATCAGTTCATAACACTCGAAAGCATTTTTCGAATGAGTGATTGGCTCCCACTTTGCTCCGATATCGAAAATCGATAAAGCGTGTGTCTTTTCACCTAAGTATTGACGAAAGAGGGGATTTGTTCGCTTCTCTGTCTCGACGTCGAATTCGGCATTCGCGATGCTAAATTCGGGTTCAGGATAGAAGGCGCTTCTTTCATCGAAGTTGGGGAGTGGTGAAAATGGAAAGTGTATTGCGAGGTAATGAATAATCTTCATGACCCACTTCAAAGCGCGAAGTTGCTTATCTTTATCGGATGTCGCTAAGAGATCTAAGCGGATAAAGAGTTTTCCGTCTTTTCTTGCATAGTGAGCTCCGATGTTCCCACTCTCGCCAAAAAGCACTTTTTCAATAAAGCCGATAAGGTCTTCGCGACATTCTTTTTCATGAAAAGACATCAATAAACTTATTGCGACTTTAGGAAGTGTTTTCGCAATCTTTAACGCGTACGTCTGTAGCCCCATGCCACAAATGGCGTTACTGACATAGGGGCGGCCAACAAGTTGAAACTCAAGTTCCTGTAGTGCGCAATCTGCCGCATCAACAAAGGTGCCGCCAAATTCACGCCGCAATTGGTCTTCAGCGTAAAAGCCATACAAAAGAGCTCGAGAGCCATAAAAGTCGGGGCAATCGCAGCCCTTGAGTTTTGTTTTGATGAAAATGGCTGTGTCCGTTTTTGCGATATAGAACTCAATAGGGAGCGCAATCATCGTGCACAAAGAAGCTTTTGTGTCGATTTCTTTTTCTTTGGGGTATCGGTTTAAACGAATCATAGGTAGTGGAAAAATAACGAAGGATTGAGATAGAAAACAATGCGTAGCTCTTTTGGCTTTCTTGCTTTTTGAGTCGTTTTTATTTCAGATAGCTGCATTAGCGCACGTCTTTTTTCTTGATTCATTCCCATCTTAATGAGATACGCGTCATAATTTGACGCATGAAAGCTTATATTTCCCGAGAAACCAAAATTCGTGGTTGGAGTCAGTTATGTCAAGAGATACATCGAGCCTATTGGAAGCGATTAACATTGTTGAAATCCTAAGAAGGATTCCAAGGAATCGGCGTATTACCGCTGAAGAACTGCGGCAGGCCTTGGCCTCCGATGGAATCGAGATTTCAACACGCACGATGCAGCGGACACTAAAAACAATTTCCGAGTGTGGCCGCTTTGATGTGGAGTGCGATACGCGTGAGCGCCCTTACGGGTATCGGCGCGTTGAACTCTTAAGCAATTTAGGTCTTGACACGATGACGCCAAGCGAGGCTTTGTTGCTACGCCTTGTTGAAGAGCGTATGCGTTTTCAATTACCCCCGAGTATCTCAAAGGGACTAAGCCACCTTTACGATGAAGCGAAAGCCTTTTTCTCTGAAGGGAAAGCGGATAATCGTAAGAAACTCTGGCAAAAGAAGGTGTGCTACATCCCTGCGAGTCTGCCTCAGGTGCCCGCCCAGGTTAAGCCCCGAATCTTTGATGTGATTTCTGAGGCGCTTTATTTGGATGTGAAAATTAATCTTACCTACATCAATAGCGAAGAAAAGAAAACGAAGGCTTATGTGATGCCACTTGGTTTGGTGCAGCAAGATTCTCGCCTGTATCTCATTTGCCAATTCGATGGTTTTGATAACTACAGGCACTTGGCTCTTCACCGGATTTGCCAGGCCTCTCTCACAACAACGCATTTTGCTAGACCTAAGAACTTTTCTTTGTCGCACTATGTGGCAGATCGCCACTTTAATTATTCCAATGGTGAGAAAGTCAATTGGATCGTTGAGTTTGAAAGTGATGTGATGGCGTTAAATCTTAAGGAAACGCCTTTTAATGCCACACAAACATTGACCAAAACGAAAGCTGGGCTTTGGAGGCTTGAGGTGGTGATCGAAGACAGCATTTGGCTCGACGGTTGGGTAGCAGCGTATAAAAAAGTCGCTCGCATTAAGTCATCGAAAAAGACGAAAATCCTAAAAAAGGGTGCGTAAGAATACTTTTGGGTAAGAAGAATGCTAGACCTCATTTCTAGTCTATTTAACGCGTGCTGTTGGTTCGTTTATGTGCTTGTCGCCTGTATGGTCGGCAGTAGTAGCCTTGCTTGGGGTCTATTTCTTTTGCTTGCTTCCGTTGCCCTAAAACTATTAGGGATTTATCTTCGAGCAAGAAGATAAAGCGACGGTTAATCGCATTAAGGAGGCGTTTTAGCTAAGAGATGAGTTCTCGTGAAAGCTCCTTCTAGGCTTTACTTCTTTCCTGCCGAATTCAATATTTCAAGAACACTTGCGGTATTACCGAGTGAAAGGGAAGAGCAACAAAAAATTCCTCGATATAGTGATTCCATTAGAAAAACAAACTCGCACTGAGTTTTAGAGATTTCATCATTGATGAAAAGGAGCGAAGCACTATGATGGGTGATTGGCCTTTTGAGATGCCTGCTGTGGGCGACGATACCGAGTACGGCGAAGTTGTTGTCATTGTTGAAGATTGCAATTCCCGCTATGTCGATTGGTTAGAGCCCGCTGTAGAGGTTGCTCAGGAAAGAGGGCTTAGCTACGGCACAGGAGAAGAGATGAGGTTCTTTGAAGCGCTTGATGTTGACTTCTTTCCGCTTGACTACGGAACGCCTTGGACAGGGGGAGGCACCGCCTTTATTGGCGTTAAGATGAGCCTCGATAGCCATGAGGAGTTTTTTAAAAAGGCAATGAAAGCCGCTCAGAAGTTCGAGCCCACAGATTGCTAAAAAGAAAAGTCCCCTAAGCCTTAAAAGAAATGAAGCGCTTGGGGGAAATCTCTTTATCTCCTACGTTGTAGCGATAGGCTGTTAGTTGCTTGGAGGTGACGCAACTTGAGTCTAAGCACGCCACAAACTCTGTGAGTGGTGTCATTTGTTTTGGTGTCAACCAATAGTGCCCAAAGAAGGTTGGCACCTGAACATCAATGGGGCGATAGTTTGCCTCATTAAAGGGCTCATCTAACGCTTCTAAGGATTCTTTAGAAAATCCTGTTAGGTCCATTAGGGCCATCTCTTTGAATGTGGCTTTCTTTTCCCACCAGCGTAGACGAATCGAGTCGCGATGGTTCCCGTCTTTGTCTTCAAAGCCGCTCTTAAAGGGTGCTTCTGGGCCTTTGAGAATATCTTCAAGAAGCTTATAGCTTTGACTTCCTTTCTTCGCAGTTTCAAAGATTCCTTTTTCGGTAAGCCGCGGAGCGCAGAAGTCTCCGAGCAAAAGAGGTCTTCCTCCAACATTTAAGCTAAAGAACTCTTTCATCTTCTCAGTGTCAAAACATGCGTGAACAGCGTGAATTTCACATCCTGCGCTGTCTTTTATTTGAAGCCACAGTGGAAGCGTCTTAAACCACTCGATCCAATCGTCCCAATTGGCCCCAACTCTTTTGCATTGCTCAAGTGTCGCCTGGTGTTGTTTCGTGTGCGTTTCGTTATGAGAGCGTAAGAATTCGCCGTTGCCGTCTTGCGTGTTGTAGAGAATGGCGTTGTATTCGTGATTGCCCATAATGGCGTAAGCAGAACCCAAGTCGACCATGGAACGGACAATAGTAAGTGTCTTGAAAATCTCAGGGCCTCGGTCGATGTAATCGCCAAGGAAAATGACTTTTCGGCTTTTATGAAAGTAGTGGGGCACCAATTCTGTGCCGTGGTTTTCGTAGCCCAATAGAGTTAAGAGCCCGCAAAGATGCTTTGCGCAGCCGTGAATGTCGCCAATGATGTCAAAGCCTTCTTTTTCGTTCTGATCTATTGCATTTGCCATGGTTGGTTTTCGTAAAACGGTTGAGTTAGAGATTTTTTCTTGTCTTCTTCGAAAAAACGCAAGAACTCCACGATTTTAGTCACTTGGAGTTATCAGGTCTGTTGTTCTAGTTCCATTTGCCCTTCTTCGTATTCTCCTACATAAGAGCTCGAGTGTTGGCAACTCAGGAACCCGTGAAGTTTCAATTGCCTAACGATTCGTTACGAAATTTTCTAGGTACTTTTACCTAGATTGAAATAGAAACTTGGGCATAATCTCGCTAGCCAAATTGGCGTCAAATCTTGCTCTGGTTTTTATGGCTGTTGTAGGAGAAAATTCATTTAAATTCAACTGCTGACGCTAATTTATTCAAACGCTGGAGCACTTAATAGGACTATTTTTCATGTTTAAAAAACTTCCTCTCGTCATTGCTTTAACGGCCGTCTTTTCCACGGCTGCGTTGGCTTGCACCACAGTTGTTGTTGGTGAAGAAGCGACTGCGGATGGCTCTTTCCTTGTAGCTCGCGCTGCAGACAGCAATGCTTTAAAAGCACAGCACTTTGTGATTCATCCTGCGAAGAAGAATCAAAAGGGCATGTACCGCACAAAAGACCATGACGGAGCAACAGCGTTTGAGTACCCGCTTCCAAAGAATGCGATGCGTTACACATCGGTACCGAATTGGAAGACACAGTTGCATGGTGCTGTAGGCTTTAACGAAGCCGGTGTTGGCATCTCTGGCACAGAATCGATTTTTGCTCGTGACGATATGTTGGCAATCGATCCGTATAACGAGGCAACAGGCTTTACCGAAGATGACCTTTTGGATGTTATCTTGCCGCGCGCAAAGACGGCCCGTGAAGGCGTGAAGATTTTGGGCTCAATCGTTGAAACGATTGGCGCGGGTGAAGGCTTTGGCGTGGTCTTTGTTGACGAAAAGGAAATCTGGTACTTCGAAACAGCGACAGGGCACCACTGGATGGCACACCGCACACCAAAGGACAGTTATTTTGCATCAGGCAATCAGGGTCGCTTGCAGACCTATATCCCTGGCGACGATAACTACATGGGCTCTAAGGGCTTAATTGAATTCGCTGTTAAGCATGGTCGCTACGATGCCGCCAAAGACGGTGCCTTTAATTTCTCGAAGGCTTTCTGTCGCGATGATTATCGAGATCGTGACTACAACGATCCGCGTGTCTGGCAAATTCAGAAGCTCTTTAACCCGAGCCTTGAACAAAACGTGGCTGACGGCCGCAAGTTCCCTGTTTATTTGAAGCCAGAAAAGAAGCTTACGCTCGATGATATGAAGATGGTGCTTCGCAATCACTATCAGGGAACGGAACACGATCCGTACACACCGAAGTTAAATGGCGAGGAGCCCTGGAGACCTATTAGCGTCTTCCGTACGTACGAATCGCATGTGATGCATGTGCGTCCCTGGATGCCAAAAGCCATTGGTGAAGTCACCTACATTGGCTTTGGTATGGCAGATCTCTCGTGCTACGTCCCGTTCTATCACGGGTTAAAGGCTGTTCCGAAGAATTACGGTATGGGTACCGATAAGGCAGATAGTCAATCTGCCTATTGGAAGTATCGTAAGTTGCAGACACTTGTCATGACGGATTACCAGAAACTTGCACCGATTGTTAAGAGTGCTTATAGCGACTTTGAAGCCAAGACCGCTCAAGAGCAAAAGACGATGGAAGCGAAGTATTTGAAGACCGTTAAGAGCAATCCGAAGGCAGCCGATAAGCTCTTAAATGAATTCAACATCAAAGTTTTGAAGGATGCTGAAGCGCTAACAGAGAGCTTAACAAACGAACTCTTTACGATTCGTACGACAGACATTCAAAAGGATATCTTCTTTGCCAATCGTAAGAAGAAGGACTAAGTCGACTTTGACTGAGGTCTTGTAATGTTTCGTGGGATTGGGGAGGCGTTCTTCCTAATCCCAAAATTTTCTATTCCGAGTGCGTTGTCTCGTTTGCACTTTGACGTTTTTCGAAGCCCTCTAAGAAAAGCCTTAGGGATTGCCCTAGCACTGTTCCGTTATGCGGAATTTCT
>CAVJUW010000061.1:0-6315 GCA_963652725.1 Bacteroidaceae bacterium
TACCGAACCTTAAGCGATTGGCTATCGTCTACGTAGGGATTCGTTTGGCAGCGTTTGAGGTCTTCTAGACTTTTTGAGACTCTGATTTCGCAACTCTACAACTCGAAATAGAGAGCGAAACGCCTCGTAAGGCAAAGATGCTTTCCTAGATGAATCCTAAAGGAATGGCGCTAACGGTTCTTGTAATTGGATACAAGGATGCGCAGGAGCAAATCAGCCCACCAAATCCTGAATTCTCAATAAGTGTGAAGTTCTTAATCATGGATTTGTTTGGGTTTGCTGTAAGCTTGATTTCAACAGGGTGAAGCTTCCCATCGCGATCGAAAAGCAAATCAATTTCCCTTTGCTCGGCATCTCGATACCAGTAAAGGAAGGGGCGTCTTGCGTTATTTCGGTAACTTTTGAGAATTTCTGTGACAACAAGAGTTTCAAAGAACGCTCCGTTCATCGCACCGTTTTCAATCACACTCGCGCTATTCCATTTCGTTAAGTAGGCACAAAGTCCTGTGTCGCAGAAATAGAGTTTGGGCATCTTTGTTGCCCGTTTCGTGATGTTAAGGAAATAAGGCTCGAGTAAATAAACGAGGTCAGAAGAAATAAGTAATGAGAGCCACTTCTTTGCTGTTGGTTCCGAAATCCCGACGGCATTAGCAATCTCTGAGTACCGTAGAACTTGTCCAGTTCTTGCGGCGACGACAGATAAGAATTTTAAAAACTGCATTTCATCTGAAACAGCAGAGAGCGCTCGAATGTCTCGTTCGATGTATGTAGCTAAATAGGTGTTGTAAAAATCGTCGCGATCTACTCGCGTAGTTTTATCGTTTAATGTAGGAAAGGAGCCTACATAGATATGGTTAAAAACTTCAGAAATGGTGAATTTCTTTGAAGCCTTTTCTCGTCTTTCAAGGACTTCCCTATCAGGAAAGAATGGCTCTCTTTTCGGAGTCCCTGATAGTTCTGCAAGCGACAAGCCCATAAGATTTATGATTCCTACGCGACCGGCAAGTGATTCGGAGACGTTTTTCATCATATGAAAGTGCTGCGAACCCGCGAGCCAATACTGGCCTTTCTTCTCGCTAGCGTCGACAGCCATCTTGATATAAGAAAGCAGTTTAGGGGCGTATTGAATTTCATCGATGATAACAGGAGGCTTATGCTTTTCTAGGAATAACTGAGGCTCATTAATTGCCATATCCCGTTCAAATAAATTGTCGAGTGTGACGTATTCGCGTGAGCTATCGCAGTGCTTAAGAAGCGTACTTTTCCCAACTTGCCGTGCGCCTGTGACGAGCAAGACTTTAAATTGCTTTGTAAGTCTCTTAACTGCCTCTTCAGCTGTTCTGTGAATATACATCGAAAAGTCTCCGTTAAACTAAAGTCTCACTTTACTTTATCAGGGAAAAATAGAAAAGTCAATTGATTTATATACTTCAAATTTGAATAAAAGAAGAGAGGTTCGCTCTAAATTAAAAAGAGAAGAAAAAGAAAGCATTCACTCTCATTTGGGGTCTTTTTCTCTTGCGTGATGCGCTGCCCTTCTAGGGTCTAATCCTTAGATATGGTTTGTTTTAACTAGATTTTTTCTTTCATTTCTGTTAAAATGGCACTATTAATTTCAATATGAGTACATGCCTATGAGTCTTACGACGCAGATCCTTCTTTTAATCGTGATTATTCTCATTAGTGGCTTTTTGTCGATGTCGGAAATCTCTCTTGCCGCTTCAACAAAAGTCCGTCTTCAAGTCTTAGCCGAACGTGGCGACAAACGCGCCGAACGCGTCCTTCGCATCAAAGAACACCCCGGACACTTTGTCACAGTCGTGCAAATTGGCATCAATATGTGCGCGATTATTTCGGGCTTTATTGGTGAGGATTTGTTTTCGCCATACATTGCCTGGCCACTGAAGAATTACTTTGGCATCGCATCAGACTTAGCCGATAAGATTGGATCTTGCACGTCGTTTTTCCTCATTACCTTTAGCTTGGTGATTTTCTCGGATTTGATCCCGAAGCGCCTTTCTTTTGCGCATCCTGAAAAGATTATCCTTGTCTGCCAGATGCCGATGCGTTTCTTGTTAACGCTTTTTCGGCCTTTCGTGTGGTTATTGGAGACGGTGGCTCTTGCTGTGATTCGCTTATTTGGATTAAGCCTTGAGCGCGATGACAAGATCACAAGTGAAGACATCATGGCTAGCGTTGTTGCCGGTGCCGAAGAAGGCGTCATTGCCCCAGAAGAGCAGGCTGTGATTCAAAACGTCTTTAGTTTGGAAGATCGCTTAGTGCCTGCTGCGATGACGGCGCGTGAATCTGTTGTTTACTTTACGCTTGATGCAACAAAAGAGACGATTTTGAAAGTTGTCTCAGAAACGCCGATGAATCACTTCTTGGTGTGCGATAAGAATCTCGATCATGTGATCGGCTACATCGAAAGCGGCTCGCTTTTGCGTTACCTCTTAGAAGACAAGGCGATTTCCTTTAAGGATAAGGCGCTGCTTAAGCCTGTGCAGATGATTCCCGATACGCTCTCACTATCGGAAGTCTTAGAGCTCTTTCAGAGAACAAGGTCAGACTTTGCTGTCGTACTTAATGAATATGCGCTTGTTGTCGGTGTGATTACATTAAGCGATGTGATGAGCTCTGTGATGGGAGACTTGGTTGCGATGCCTGATGAGCAGCAAATCGTTAAGCGTGATGATTCAAGCTGGCTCGTTGATGGGGCAACCCCGATTGTCGACATGATGGCTGAGCTCGAACTCGACTCGATGCCTGAGAGCACAAGTTACGAAACGATGGCAGGATTTATGATGTATATGCTTCGTAAAATCCCCAAGCGCACCGATAAATTCGATTGGAATGGCTATCGCTTTGAAGTTGTAGACGTGGAAGCTAACAGAATTGATCAAATTCTTGTGACAAAACTCTAGAGCTTGTCTATAATCCCGTCTTCCTGCGTTGCTTAAAGAGTTTCTCTTTAAGCGAAAAGGGGATAGCCCTATAACCACGGCTTACCTTTTACTAGCGCAAGGACCCCCAAACGGAAGGGTGGCAGAGTGGTTTAATGTACCGCCCTGGAAAGGCGGCGTATCCAATCGGGTACCGAGGGTTCGAATCCCTCCCCTTCCGCCAATCGCATTTCTTTCCTATTTTCAATAGACTTCTCCGAGGATTGGTTCGTATAATTCCTATGACATTTAGGGAAAGCTAAGATATGTCAAGACCGAAGGAAAGTCTTCGACCGTATTCTTGAAATGATTGCAGCTCGAGCGCTTATAGCGGGAATCTTTCAAGATCAAGCGTTGATTGGATGCTTTGTGACGTCTGTCGTATTGACGATTATCTATTGGCTTAATGGAGTTGATAATGGTCAGTAACTATTTAATTGTGTGTGGCTTCGTCATTATTCTTGGAATCATTGGTTACCATATGAAGTAACCAAAGAATAAGATTCTTAGGAAGCCTCGTTTTTTTAAGCAGGGCATTTTTGTGCGTGTGGCATAAGCGCATAAAAATGCGCCGTCTCCTTTTCGCAAAGAAACGGCGTGGGAAAGAATCAAGTCGAAACTAGACAAAGCGACAGACGTGGTCGACTGCCACGTCAGAAAAGCCATAGGCCTCAGCTTTCGTCAGACGTCCGCTACAAATCTCTTGGATGTCTTTTAGCATCTCGCGACCGGCTTCGCGTATCGTCTTTTCTCCCCGCATCACAGGCGATAGATCGATATCCATGTTGTCGACCATCTTCTTGAAGGTGCGCTCATTGGCGGTCACTTTTAGCACGGGGACAATGGCATTTCCTGTGCAGGTGCCGCGCCCCGTTGTGAAAATCACAGCGTTGCAGCCTCCTGCGACCATCGAGGTCACAGAGGAGATGTCGTAGCCAGCGGTATCCATCACGATGGCGCCACTTTTTGTTGGCCGCACGGCTTGCTCGAGCACTTCAACGATTGGCCTTGTACCGCCTTTTTTAATGCAGCCTAGGCTTTTTTCGTCAAGAGTTGAAAGGCCACCGGCTTTGTTGCCTGGTGTCGGTTGACCGGCGCGGCAATCCTGATTAGCGAGCTTTAGGTGCTCTTCGTAGTCTTGGCAGATTTTGATCACAGCGTTATGAAGTTCTGGCGTAGCGGCTCTTTTGGCTAGGACGTGCTCGGCACCAATCCATTCGATCGATTCCGAAATCATTGTCGAAGCCCCAAGGTCTACAAGAGCGTCAGAAAGCTCTCCTACAGCGGGGTTACAGGCAATTCCTGAAGTCGCATCAGACCCGCCGCATTCGATTCCGAGCAGTAGATTTGAGATATCGCAAGGCACCTTCTGTTCGAGCGCGGCAAGCATCGCCATATCGCGCGCAGCGCGGACCGCTTTTTCTATCGTAACAAGGGTGCCTCCTTCATCTTGAATACCAAAAGAGACGACTGGCTTACTCGTCATTTTTTGAATTTTTTCTTTTAACGCTTGGTGAGGAACGGTTTCACAACCCAAACCAATGATCACAACACCATAGACATTGGGGTTGCAGGCAAAGCCTGTGAGAACTTTCTGAGACATTGCGGTGTTGGCTGCAACATCGGAGCACCCCGTATTAAAGACGATATTGACGGCTCCCTTGACTTGGCTAGCTACTATGCGGCAACTTTCGCTTGCGCACGCGCAGGTCGGGAGAATGAGGACGTGATTGCGTACTCCGGCACGACCTTCTTTTCTCGGGTATCCCATAAATTGCATTTTTTTTATTCTCCTTTAAGTTTAATCATTTCGCTTTCGTAGTCTCGGGAAACGCTTACCAAATTGTGGTGCGCGACCCAGGCGCCTTTTTTTACATAAGACGTGGTAACCCCAATGCTTTCGCCATATTTGATGATTGCTTCGCCTTCATTGATGTCTCTTAGGGCAATCTTATGGCAGTAGCCGATAGGTTCGATGGCTTTTACAGTGACAAATTCGTCTTCTCGCCGAAAGACAACGCTTTCTCCTGCGTTAATGTCTGCAACACAGGTTGCAACATTGTCGCGTTCATTCATCAGTAACGCATTTATTTTCATTGATTCTCTCCGTGGATTTGAGTGGGTGTGTGCCTAAAGGCCGTGCGCCTTGTCGCGAGATGATGGCGCAAGTTACTAAATAAATCAAATTAATGAAGTTTATTTACTTATAATTAGAAATTATGAAAGAAAAGGGGAAGCCATCGTGGAAAATCGATCTACGCTACAGGCCATGCGTTATGTTCTTACCATTTGGGAAAAAAAGAGTTTTACGCGGGCAGCTGACGCACTTGGTCTTACGCAGCCAGCATTAACGCAAGCTGTGAAGAAAACAGAAGAAGCTCTTGGAGTGACGCTTTTTTCTCGAACAAAGAAGTCAATGGAGCTCTCGGAGGCCGGGCGTATTTATCTAGCGAAAGCTAAAGCGATTGCGGCTTTAGAAGGTGAACTCGTTTGCGAGATCAGAGATCTCGCTAGCCTTCGTACGGGCACCCTTACCGTGGGAGGCACGCATTTTCTTAACGCCTATGTGCTGCCTGGCGCCATAGCGGCTTTTCGAATGGCGTACCCAGCCGTTGATTTAAAGCTACTTGATGCGGGCGCAGATGAGCTTTTGAGAATGCTCGAGGATGGGTCAATTGATTTGACCTTTAGTTGCGAGCCATTAGTAAAAGGCGCCTTTAAGAGAACCTTTGCCTTTAAAGATACGCTTCTTTTAGCGGTTCCTAAGCGCTTTGAACTCACGGACATATTGCTAGAGGCTTCGTTAACAGCGAAGGATGTTTTCGCAAAACGCCATCAAACAGCCGATTGCCCGGAAGTCACACTAAGTGACTTTGCGGGCTTACCCTTTATTCTTCTTACGCGGGAAAATAATCTATATAGACGCGCAACGGGAATGTTTAAAAGGGCAGGGATTGAACCAAATGTCATCTTTCAAGCGGGCCAACTTGTAAGCGCTGCGCGTCTAGCTGAGGCTGGGCTTGGTGCCGCTTTCGTAAGCGATAGATTAGTTAATGGGACAGAGGAAAGTCTTTACTACTTTAAGTTAAAGGACATTGAAACCGAGCGTCGATTTGATGCCGTAACCCTTACGAGTCGTTACGAATCGAGGGCACAGACGGCCTTTGCAAAACTAGTATTAGAAAAGTGCTAAAGGGGAATCTCTCCAAATTAAATGGCGCTTTTTAAGTGGGTATTATGCTCATTCCTTTTTCTTTGTTTCCTCTTGTTTCTTTAGGGTTAACACGAATCTAGGCTATGTTAGCATCGTAAAAAGAAACCTGAAAACCTTTTTTTAGTAAGGATTCCAAATCGATGAAACACTGTAAAACAC
>CAVJUW010000062.1:0-1080 GCA_963652725.1 Bacteroidaceae bacterium
GTGTTACTCACCTAAATCACAGCAATACCCGAAATGGCATAAGTGACACTTTTAGTTTATTTAGTAATACTAAATGCATACAAAACTTGATAAAAAGATTACTTTGCGCTAGAATTGTCATTACAAATCAATTGATTGTTTACCGTCGGAGTTAGGCATGAAAACACAGATTAAAACCACACTTATAGCATCCTTTTTTATGGCCTTTGTTGGGCTTACTGGTTGTGCAAATACCTATACAAGCGATGACGATGGTTTCAATCTTGCCGAACTCGAAACTCTCGTGAAAGTCAACGAGACGACTGCCGATGACTTAAGGAAACTCTTTCGAGAGCCAACGATTTCTGGCGTTACGCTCGAAGGCGATACTGTAATAGCCTATTCTTTCCGTAGTGACAATATGGGCCCCACTGCACTTGCAGCAACAGCCACTTTAGGTCTTGCTCGTCTCTCGGTTCCGCATACAGACAAGGTTGCGTACTTCAAACTTGATGGCAATGGAAAAGTCGTAGAGATCAAGAAGAAGGGCTACGCCTATCTCCTTCATGAACTCTATAGCAAGTGCGAGGTTGAACTAACAGACGGAGAAATTAATTCTCCAGTCACCTACACGAGTTCTAGCGAACTCTGTCAACGCTACAAAACCGAAGTAGCACAGCGTAAGGGCATTGACCCCAAAGATGTGGATGAAGATGAGAAATTCTTCCGCTGCGATGTAACGTGCCACGCCATCCGTGGTGCGAAAAAATTGTTTGGTCAGTTTAGATTCTTCAAGGGAAACTTCGACTACAAGAAAGGCGACGGAGACCGAGCCAAAGAGACGGTAATTCTGCACAACAGGAAGTAAGGGAAGCGTGGAGCACTTATGCTCAACAAGAGAAGGAAAACCTTTTTGTCAAGGTCTAGGGCGTGCTTAAAAATGTGGCACGCCTTTATTTTCAGTCCTCTTCAATAATTCCTATTGAGAAAACTCTTTTCTCTCCACAAAAACTGTGGAAAATCTGAAAAAGCTATTTCGAGCTCAACGATTGCTTAATACGATACAGATAAGCATACCTCGCACAACTCAGTGCACACGAA
>CAVJUW010000062.1:1090-5027 GCA_963652725.1 Bacteroidaceae bacterium
TTGCCACTTATAAAACGTCAAGTGATGGAAGAAAGAGTGCTATCACAAGAGGGGCTTTAAGGCACTTCCAAGAAGCCTATCCTGAACACAAGAGAGAATTAGACGATGATGCTCTCTTCTATTACATCTATGGCATTTTGTATTCAGAAGATTGCGCACGAGCGTGAAAATGGCACGGTGATTCTCTCTAATTGGCACGGGCGTCTCGGAAAGTGGCACAGTGATTCCCTGTATTTTTCTCGCTAAATGGAACGGCAATCTCTTTAAAGTGGCACGTTTCTCTCACTAAACGGAACGAAGCGTCATTCTCTTTCTTTGGCACAGCAAAATCTTCGTTCTGGCACGCTGTTTTCTTTCAAATGCACACGGTTCTCCGTTATTGGAACAGTAACTGTGTCATCTTTGAACGTCTCTCTCTCTTAATGACACAAGCACTCGCTCTTAACGGCACGATTGCCTCTGACAGTGGCACGTCTCTCTATTTGGCACGCTTGGCTCGCTTGTCCAAAACGTGAAGCCAGTCTCTCAAATTGAAACGACGCTCTCCTCCGGCTGGCACACTAAAGCCCCGTTCCCTGTATCCTGAAAACGGCCGCAAATCAAATTCATGCGGTCTTTTTTCAATAAGGATTTAATCATGCATAAAGATATGCTAACCATCTTGGATGTGCTCAGTGGAGCCAGCCTTGGCTATTCACTTGGCGATATTCAGAAAAAAACGGGGATTCCTAAGAGCACGGCCAAACGTATTCTCGACCGAGCGAAGGAAGCAAGGATCAATCTCAGTGAAGTTTCAACACTTTCACATAAAGCCATTGAGTCAATTTTTCTTCCCAAACGACGCTCAAGGCTACTTTACGAAGAACCTGATTGGGAGACCATCTACATCAAGCACGAGAAGCCTCGTAGATCTATCAATCTGCGTGTGCTCTGGGAAGAGTATTGCAAACGCGTCATTGCGCCTCAACGTGCTATGGGTTATTCCACGTTTTGTAAGGCCTACGAAGCATACAAAAGCAATCTTCCTGCTCCGCTTCGGGATGTCAGCTTGTCCTTTCAGTGGGAGCCTGGTGAAGTGGCCATGATTGACTACTCAGGCAATCCTCTTCACTACAAGGCTGCTGACGGTCGTTTGTGCAGTGCTCAGATCTTTGTCGGGGTTTTGGCGTATTCAAACCTCATTTTTTGCATGGCAACAGCCGACCAAACCCGCAACTCTTGGATTACGGCCTGCATAAAAATGCTCGAGTACTTCAGTGCTGTTCCTAGTTACGTCTTTTTGGATAACAGCACAAGTCTTGTTCTTAAGGCTGACATCTACGACCCGAAGGTTTGCGATGAGTTCCGAGCATTAGCAGCCTATTACGGCTTTACGCCTTTCCCTGTACGCCCAGGTAAACCAAAAGACAAAGCAATGGTCGAAGGCGCTGTTCGCATATGCCAAGAGCGCATCACCAACCCCTTGTCTGACGCTCAGTTTCTTAGTCTTGAAGATGTGAATGCCGCTATCGCTAAAAGGCTTGAAGAAGTCAATCAAAGGCCTGTGCACGAGAAGTTAGGTACACGCAGGGAGCTTCAAAAAGAGGAATTAACAGTTATGCAGCCGTTACCGACAGAAGCCTTCGAACCAAGCATGATTGAAAAGAAACTAAAAGTTCGAAAGGACTATCAGATCCGGCTGAATAACCGGAGGTTCTCTGTCCCTTATGAATACGCTGGCAAAGAAGTAAAAATCCGTCTGTGGCCGCAGAAGGGTCTCTTGATTTGCTACGACATTAAATCGGGGAAAGAAATCACTCGTCACAATTATGACGAAACTGGGAAAATTCAGAACACTTTAATCGAGCATATGCCAGCCAATCACATTGCTGTGATGCGCTCAAAAGACAATCTGTTGGATAGCATCAGGACCATAAGCCCTAGGCTTTGGGAATTAGGTCGACGCATTACTCAGAATCAATCTTTGCGTGTTGCTCGTCGTATCTTGTCTGGGATACTCGCCAATGCGAACTCGCTCGGTAGCGAGACAAGCGAAGAGATTGCCAATGCTGTTCTAGAGAGACCAGAGCCTACTTTTGAAGCCTTCCGTCAAGAAGTCGATAAACGCTTCGGCTTGCAACAGCAAGAGACCAAAATTGGTCGAGGCGTGAGCATGATCACGCACCTTTCTAAGCGCAACCTTAGAGGTTCAAGCTACTACGCAAAGCGTCTCAAGGAAACCAATACAAGCATGGAGGATGGCGATGAACAAGCCCAATAATTACCTGTCCCTCGAGGAAATTGAGGAAGGCTTAAAGGACCTCAGACTCTCAGGTATGGCAAAAAAGCTTCGAGAGGTGACTGATGGCCCTCAGTTCCAAGGACTTAACTTCGAAGAACGCCTTGGTGTGCTTGTGCACTATGAGCTTGAAATAAGGCGAGAAAAGCGAACCGCTCGTTGTCTGCAACGCTCTGGTCTTAAAACGTTGGAGCCGTTCTCCCAAGCCCAGCTCAGTAAGTTAATCAAGACTCGAGAGCGCAATCTTGATTACGAGTTGCTTGAACGGCTAATGACATGCCGCTGGTTAGAGGGTGGAGGAAGTAACTTACTAATTAATGGGCCAACAGGAACAGGAAAGACTTGGGTTCTTGCCTTGCTTGGACAAGCTGCGTGTATGCATGGCATCACGGTGCAATACCTGCGCTTTAATCGACTTGAAGAACTCATCGAAGATGCCCACCTACACTCTGAATCGGCGACATTCCGTCATCAAATCAACAGTTATCGATTGCTGATTATCGACGATTTGGGAACAAGTCAATTGAGACCAGACACAGTTGCGGCGTTGCTCGCTATCCTTGATGAACGCATAGGGGTCTCTTCAGTGGCAATTGCTAGCCAACTGCCATTTGAGGAATGGCATCAGTTCTTAGGGAACGACCGTAATGCCGATGCCATCATCGATCGCTTGTTTAACAGCGGGTACAAAATGACCTTGGCTGGGCGCTCTTTGCGAGAGCGAAGGAGGCCTACTCAGAATAGTTAACCCATAAATTGCATCTCTGCCCGGGGCTAAATCAGCCTCGTCCTACGGACTCGTCTGATTTAGCCCTGGGCAGAGAGAACGAAGCCAGTCCAATCTCTCTTATGAAGCCAAACGATAGAAGCCAAAACAACTGTTCCACCTTGAGAGAATCTCTGTGCCATTTAAAGAGTTTTGCCCACTCTTCCTCTAAGGCTTTTCCTGCTTTTGACCGAAATTCATTGACTTTTACCTTGGCCTGAGCATTTAAGTTTTCATCTAATTCGTTAAGTAGTTTTTTAAATTCAGAGCGTTCTTGTTCAGGAGCATTGGCTACTATCATGGAGACCTCCTCAAGTCGAGGGTATAGTGGAAGGCTATGAAATGAAAAACTTATCCCATTTGGTTTCTATGTTTTTAGCAATGTTATAGGCTAAAACACAAGGAACTGCATTTCCAATGATTTTATAAGCGTCACTTGCAGCAAGGTTGCATATCTTTTTCGTATCTTTAAGAACAAATTGATAATCATCAGGAAATGTCTGTATGCGAGCGCACTCTCGCACGGTTAAACGCCGTTCTGTTAGACCTATAGCAAGTTCTTCTAGGAGTTTTCCACCGTGTTCCTCGCTTAACCTGCGATACTCAATGTTGCCATGGTGTTCGGATCTGATTGTGGGACCAATCGAATTAAGTTTAATTTCAGTTTGCCCTTGGCAATGTTTCCCCATATATTTTGCTTTGGAGAAACTTTGTTGGGAAAGATCCGAAGATATTTCAGGTTCCACCAGTCCTACAAATGCATCTTTACAAGTAACGAAAGGCAAAAGCCCTTCTCCGTGAGTAGGCTGAGGATAAGGGTTAAATTCCAAGGGAATCTCTTCTTTTACCAGTGCTTTTTTTGCTTCAGGACGTAGGGCAGACTTTTTTTTTTT
>CAVJUW010000062.1:5037-5937 GCA_963652725.1 Bacteroidaceae bacterium
GAAAATAACACGTTCTCGTGACTGAGGAACTCCATATTCAGGTGCATATAGAACTTTCGCAGGAACAACTAAGTATCCATTCCCACCTGCCTTCGCAAAATCATGCTCGATTATTCTTTTTACGTCTCCGAGATTCGTCAACCCTTTAACGTTCTCAGCAATAAAAAGATTAGGTTCAGTAAGTGTAATGACCTCTTTCATCCACATATAAAGATGGCCACGGTTTTCTGCCGTTGGTTCATCTACGGATAGTTTTCCTCCATTGTGGGATTTCTGAGAGTCAAGACCTAAACGTTTCCCCGCAATCGAAAAATCTTGGCAAGGAAAGCCACCTGTAACCACGTCAACCCTGTCAGGGAAAATTTTTTCTCCTGCTTTTGAGCGTTTAACCAAATCTACGATGCTATCAAGATGATAAATTTGCGTAGCGTCTTTGTTACGCTTATCGAAGTATGTTGTCCATGCTACTTTGGCATCAGATCGTATATCGTTTGCGAAAACTGTTCTAAAGCAAGTCGGTGCGAGTTTGACCCAAACGCCGTTCTTAGAAACAATCCAGTCAGGATGAAGGTCTTCGTTTATGGATTTTTTTAGGCATCTAAAACTCACGGGACCAATGTAAAATCTGAAATGATTTCTTTTAGGTTTATTGCTTTACCTTTTGTGAGTTTTCGAATGGCAAACTCCACTAGTTGGTGTGGCACCGCATTACCGTAGAGCCGATATTGATCATACTTTGATACCGACTTGCAATGGTTGTCTGGAAAACCTTGTAGTCTTGCATATTCAACATTGGTTAATCGACGAAACTTGTCACCGATTTTGTACCTTTCGTAATGTCGACTTGTCGATGCAGTAAGAGTAGGCGATACTCCATCGGTTCCGAAGACTGTGTACCCC
>CAVJUW010000063.1:0-5783 GCA_963652725.1 Bacteroidaceae bacterium
CGTGACCGATCGTGCCCACGTTAACGTGGGGCTTTGTGCGTTCGTACTTTTCCTTGGCCATTTTATGGTCCTTTTATTTCCTAGTAAATTTGTATAAACAGAGGAAAACCGTTTTTACTAAGAGGGTTTTCCTCCCCTGTTGTTAAAGTTAAAAATTACTTCTGTTTTTCTTCAATGACGGCATCGGCAACATTCTTCGGAGCTTCCGCATAATGACCGAATTCCATCACGTATGTTGCGCGGCCTTGCGTTAAGGAGCGCAACGATGTTGAATAACCAAACATTTCCGCAAGCGGGACTTCGCAACGAATTGCTTTGCCGCCACCCACAAGATCGTCCATACCCTGGATCATACCGCGACGACTTGAAAGATCGCCCATCACGTCGCCCATCTTTTCCTCAGGGGTTTCGACAGTCACCTTCATAATCGGCTCAAGAAGCACCGGCGAGGCTTTGCGCATACCATCTTTGAAAGCCATGGATGCGGCCATCTTAAAGGCGTTTTCATTGGAGTCGACTTCGTGATACGAACCAAAGTGCAATGTCACCTTCACGTCAACGACAGGGTATCCAGCTAAAACACCCGACTTTAACGTATCCTCAACACCCTTTTGAACTGCCGGGATGTATTCACGAGGAACAACGCCACCTTTAATTGCATCGACGAATTCGAAGCCACCTCCAGGTGGAAGCGGTTCGAGCTTCAAGACAACGTGACCGTACTGTCCACGACCGCCAGACTGCTTAGCAAACTTGCATTCAGCATTCTCAACCACGGAGCGAATCGTTTCGCGGTACGCAACCTGCGGACGACCCACCGTCGCATCAACGCCAAATTCACGGCGCATACGTTCGACGAGAATTTCCAAATGCAACTCGCCCATACCAGAGATAATTGTCTGGCCAGATTCCTCGTCGGAACGGACGCGGAAGGACGGGTCTTCTTTGGCTAAGCGCTGCAAAGCCAAGGCCATCTTTTCTTGGTCAGCCTTGGTGCGCGGTTCAACAGCCTGACTAATCACAGGCTCTGGGAAATCCATACGTTCAAGGATAATCGGCTTGTCGATATCGCAAAGCGTATCGCCCGTTGTCACATCCTTTAAGCCAACAGCGGCGGCAATGTCACCGGCTTCAGCTTCGGTGATTTCTTTACGTTCATTGGCGTGCATCTGCAACAAGCGGCCGATGCGTTCTTTCTTATCCTTCGTGGAATTCAAAACGGTTTCACCCGAAGTTAAGACGCCAGAGTAAACGCGTAAGAACGTTAACTGTCCGACATAGGGGTCAGTCATGATCTTGAAGGCTAACGCCGAGAACGGAGCCTTGTCGCTGGCTTCACGTGTTTCGGGTTTGTCGTCCAAGTCAAAGCCAGGGACCGGCGGAATATCGATCGGGCTCGGCAAGAAATCAATGACGCCATCGAGCATGCGCTGCACGCCCTTGTTCTTAAAGGACGAGCCGCAGAACATCGGCTGGATTTCGCCAGCAATGGTGCGGGTGCGGATGCCTTGGATGATTTGTTCTTCGGAGAGTTCACCCGTTTCCAAGTACTGATTCATCAGTTCTTCGGAAGCTTCAGCGGCATTCTCAACGAGCTTTTCACGCCAGGTCTTAGAGAGTTCGACTAATTCAGCGGGAATATCGCCGAACGTGAACTTCACGCCAAGACTTGCTTCATCCCAAATAATCGACTTCATACGGATGAGGTCGACAACGCCCTTAAAAGTGTCTTCAGCGCCAATCGGCAAAACGATTGGAACGGGGTGACCCTTTAAGCGCTTTTCCATCTGATCGATAACGCGATAAAAGTCAGCGCCCGTGCGGTCCATCTTATTGACGAACGCAATACGGGGAACACCGTACTTATTGGCCTGACGCCACACGGTTTCAGACTGAGGCTGAACACCGCCTACGGCGCAGTAAACCATCACCGCACCGTCTAAAACACGCATCGAGCGTTCGACTTCAACTGTGAAGTCCACGTGCCCCGGTGTGTCGATGATGTTAAAGCGATAGGGCTTATGCTGCATGTCCATACCGCGCCAGAAGCACGTTGTCGCAGCAGAAGTAATCGTGATACCGCGTTCTTGTTCTTGATCCATCCAGTCCATCGTCGCAGCGCCATCATGCACTTCGCCGAGCTTATGGTTAACGCCCGTAAAGAACAAGATACGTTCTGTTGTGGTGGTCTTGCCTGCGTCAATGTGCGCAGAAATACCGATGTTTCTGTACTGAGCAATTGGTGTAGTACGAGCCATTGTTTCCTCTCAGTGCCTAGAAACGGAAATGCGAGAAGGCCTTGTTGGCTTCAGCCATACGATGGACTTCATCACGCTTCTTCATCGCAGCGCCGTGGCCCTCAGAAGCTTCCAACAGTTCACCAGCCAAACGTTGGGGCATGGACTTCTCGGAGCGAGCCTTGGCGCATTCGCGCAACCAGCGCATCGCTAAAGCCGTACGACGAACAGGACGGACTTCGACAGGAACCTGATAGTTCGCGCCACCGATACGACGGCTCTTAACTTCGACGAGCGGGCGTACGTTATTGACGGCAGCCGTGAACACCTCAATGGGGTTCTTGCCAGTTTTTTCTTCAATCTGCTGCAAGGCACCATAAACGATGCGCTCTGCAACAGCCTTCTTGCCGTCAAGCATGACGACATTAATAAATTTTGAAACCTCTACGTTCCCGAATTTTGGATCCGGGAGAATCTCACGCTTCGGTACTTCGCGACGACGGGGCATATTTTTCCTCTTTTCGTTGTCTTCAGTCTAAAAACGCTGCAACCACATAAGGCGGTTGCGACTTACTCGGCCCTTTTACGGCTGGGCCGCCATTTCGCACGGTAAAAACCGCGCGCGAATTACGCCTTCTTCGGGCGCTTCGCGCCGTACTTAGAGCGGGCCTGTTTACGATCTTGGACGCCTTGCGTATCCAAAGAACCACGCACGATGTGATAACGCACACCAGGTAAGTCCTTGACACGACCGCCGCGGATCAAAACAACAGAGTGTTCCTGCAAGTTGTGGCCTTCACCACCGATGTAGGAAATAACCTCAAAGCCGTTGGTTAAACGCACCTTAGCGACCTTACGCAAAGCCGAATTGGGCTTCTTCGGTGTCGTGGTGTAAACCTTCGTGCAAACGCCGCGTTTTTGCGGGCAATTCTTAAGAGCTGGGCTCTTGGATTTGTCGTGAGTGTTCTCACGGGGCTTGCGAACAAGCTGATTAATGGTGGGCATAGTGTCCCTATAAGGTAAAGCCATCCGATTTAAGGCGAAACGCCCTAAAAAGGAGATAAGTTGCTGATGAAAAATTTTTTCTCTTTTCCGTCTCTTTTCGTACGACAAACGGGGCGTAGCACAAAGCAACACCCCACGCTCTTGCCAAACGGCAAGAGTCGGAAAAGACTGCGATTCTCGTCTTTTTTTTAGCCTATGTCAAGGCTTTTAGAAGTGTTTTTCAAAGAAATTCAAATATCTTGTGTTGCAAGACGTTCACAGCACAAGAGCTTTAGTTCGGGGTAGCGCCCATCGGCATCTTTTTGGGCCAGCTCGATTTCTCTTTGATGGGGCCTCGAACGCGGATTTCGGTGGCGCCTTTATAGTAGTCATCGGCAATTCTGTCGATATCGTAGGAGACGCGTTCGCGGTTTGCTGCAGGTCTTACAAATTCACCTCGAGCAAGCGCTGGAACATCCGACAAATTCATCAAAGCGTCATCGCGCTTCATCGGTTCTTGGGAAGCATTCTGCGGCTTTACAAGTAAAAGGGCATTGAGTTTTCTCGCACCCGATCCCGCACCGTGATCGCTTGCAATTACGATTGTTGTATTGTCGTAGACCTTATTTTCTTTCATCCAATCAAACCAGCGAGCTAGAGCCTTAAGAGAACAGACTTCAACGGCTTGCTGTGGATAGTTTTGCCCAGGACCTGGGTCTCTGACAATCCCACATTTCCCTGGAACCATGAGCCACGGGTAATGCGTGATTTCCGAGTGAAAGAACTTATAGGTGTCTTTGGCCATCTTCGCATTGGAGATTTCTGGCAGCTCATCTAAAAACGCCCATTCTTGTAAGCGATTGGCAACGCGATCGCTAGTCCAATAGCCGATTGCTTGTGTCACCCAATGGCCATCAAAGTAAATCACCTCTTTCATCGACCAAGGCACAGCAGAAAAGAGACTTACAGCTGTTAAGAAATCGTCGCTTGCTCCCACATTGATTTCAATGCCGTGCTTTTGCGCATAGCGATTGAGATAAGCCGAGCTCAGGTACCGCAGAGCACGAATCGGGGTCGTCGCATAGGGAGCCAAACGCTGCGCCTCTAACCAATTGTGTTCGTTAACAAAGATATTGGTGTTTTCCCCGTAGCGATTTAATTCTTGGGCGTAGCGCTTATTGATTTTTTCAGCAAGCGACTCACGCGCACCGTCATTTAATGCTCCTACCGTGCAACGCTCACCGCAAATTAATGTCGCAATACTTGTGCTCGTTCTAAAGCCTTGCGCCAAAGTATCTGGGTACCAAATAAAACCTGTGAAAGACTCGGCAATATCGGGATGTTTGCGAAGAATCGCAGGCATGTGGCGACCGGAAAACGCATCAAGAACAAAAACAAGGTGATTTTTGCCGTTTTGCGTAAATCCCAGCATTTCGTCGTTGTAACTAGGTAGCTCTGTGCGCCGCGATTGCGAATCCGTAACCCACTGTCCCTTAGTGGCCCAAAGCTGCCCAAGACCCGCGGCAAAACTTGCCACACAAGCAAACGCTAAGCCAAAACGTAAGACTGCCACGCCTCCACGGCGCAGGTAGCGATAAAAGAGAATTCCTAAGAGAGCAAAAACACCCACATCAAGGAAAATGTTCTTTAGGCGATAAAGGTTTTCGGGGTGCTCGATTTGAAAGCCGTCAATCGTTCCCACATCAAGCGGCAGCAAGAAGGCATAAATCGTAAATAGCACTGCAATAAAGGCTGTGATGACGCTCGCTGTGCGCATCACACCCATGAATTGCCAAAGCTTTCCCGCAAGATAAAGCACAGCACCAAAAACGGCTGAGTCAAGCAGCAATTTGGCTAAAACGACTTCAGGGGAAGAAAACAATTCGGGCGCTGTGCAATAGGACTGAACAGGAAGGTAATTGCAAAGCAATATGACAAGCCAGAAAGCGCTTGGCGTGTAAAGCGACTCTGGATTAATCCTCGGATAAAGCCAATCTTGGGGCCTGAAACGCGCAAAGGTAAGCGCTAAAACAGGAATCAGACTCCAAAGCCCCAAAAGAACCGTAAAGAAGGGTTTGATGCGACCAAAGGTGCCCTGATACCAATAGCAAATGCAACCGACGCTTGCGGCAAAAAGGAAAAGGGAGAAAAGCCAGCGCTTCTTTATAAAGAAGCCTAGCGCTTCTTTCGCACACCAAAGCATCGAGAGAGCAAAGGTGGCATTTGCAGCCAACTCAAACAAACGCCGCACTGAGCCCTCGAAGAACGGATTTTGTCCGCTTGAGAGTAGACCAAACGTAAGCCCTGCAAGCCAAAGAATGATGGCTAGTAAGCCGCGAAGTTTCCCGACATTTTCTTTAGCTTTAACCTCTGTGGCTTCCTTACGGGAAAAGAATCGCGCGAGTGCTTCTTTTGGTGCCTTTAATTTACGCACCAAGTCATAGACAATGTTCTTTAAAAGAGAATAGATGTTGTTGCAGGTCCAGTAAAGAACAAGGCCGCTAGCCGCGTCATATAGGAGCACCAAGAAAAGCGCTGCCATCGCATAAAGCTGAATCTTGT
>CAVJUW010000064.1:0-911 GCA_963652725.1 Bacteroidaceae bacterium
ACTCTTCACTAGCCTCTGTTAACGCAGTGACACTTGTATCTGCTCCAAAATTGGCATGTGCTCCGTATTGACTAAAAACACCCAAAGCGGCCCCACCACTCGAGTGAGCTTTAATCGTGGCCGTTTTGCCTGTGAATTTAATCTCTCCCAAATCCCCTGAGGCCATAATTCCATACGAGTCACCTTTACTTGAGACATCAATAATCGTCTCGTCTCCAGAAAAGTTGATTTCGGTCTTGTTTGAAGCATCTGCGTCACTTAAGAGAGTAATTCCATCAGTATCCGCACTATTCCCAATAACTTTTATCGTCGTATTTCCAGTAAAAGTCGTGGTTGATTGGTAGGCACGAATACCCTCAGAATAAGTGCCTTCTCCTTTGGAATTGTCCACACTTATTTTTGTTTCTTCGGCATTAAAGCTAACTATTGTCCCTTCATTTCCCTCTTCTTTATAGTTATAAAGGCCATAACAGTTTCCGTAAACGGCATAATCTCCCTCACCTTCGACCTTTCCAGCACCAATGACATTCAAAGTTGTCTTCTCTCCCTTGATTGTCACTTTTGCGCCATCCCATGCGTCAAAACCATAGGTTTCAGCAGTCCCTCCATTGACTCCATTAACAGTGACGTTTAAATTGCCATCAATATTGATTTCACCGCCATTGGCTCGAATACCACGAATATTCTTAGATTCTGTTGTTTTTAGCGTTCCAGTCACATCGCCTGTGATGGTCACCTTTGATCCCGCTTGCGCGCTAATGAGATAGATGCGCTCGGCTTTGGAAGTTTCATCTAAGACGCCATCAATGTAAAGAGTGGCACCTTCAACAACAGTCACTTCTGTCGTTTTATCTTTTTCTGTGGCGGCAATTCCTGAATAACGTCCACCATAAGCCGTTGTTTCGCCAGAG
>CAVJUW010000064.1:921-5584 GCA_963652725.1 Bacteroidaceae bacterium
ATCGTAGTGTCCGCGTTATAGGTTACCGTCTTATCAGCGACGCCATCCGATTCTGCGAAAGCCGCGCCACACATGGCAGCAGCCGCAAGAGCGACAACAGTTTTCACACCCTTCTTTTGCACAGAACTTGTAATTTCATTGGCAACCATGAGCCCCTGACGCGCACGGTTATAGACAATCTTAAACGTCTTATTCATAGAGCTACCCCACTCTCCAAATAGGTTTCAAGATCCCGAAGTTTTCGGATTCAAATTTTAATTTTCAGTTTTTTTTGCTTCTTATCGCCGATGAGTTATTCGCGAAGAATGATAAGAACCAAACTGTCAGAATTTTAACCTTGATCAATTAAATCCATAGAGGTTTTCAATCGGAATTCGCAATCAAGACTGCTATTGATGTGCCTAGAAAGTAAGCTTCTTGGGAGTTTCGCCGCGTTTTGCGCAAAAAAAAGAGCGCCACCACGTAAAACCGCTTGGTAGCGCCCTTCCCTTTTTTTGGGTTTATAGCTTTCTTTACTTCGAATTCTTCACAATCTTATAGATACCAACTGTGAGCATCGGAAGTGCAAAGAGGCAGAGGAATCCCCAGCACGCTGTGCCGTAACCCTTAACAATAAGACCAAGAAGACCGAAAGCAGACACGGCAACACCTAAGAGAACTGGGACAACAATTGTCACAGGTTCAAACCACTTGGGTTCGACGTGGCCAGTCTTACGGAAAGCGACCTGCACGCGATCGAACACGGCTTTCACAAAGCCTGTGGCAGTTTCCATCAGGGTAACAAAGAGCACTAATTCAAAGATCCAGAAAAGCCACGGCATATTGATCCGATCGAAAACCGCGAGAACAGGCACTGTGGAATTGACGACATTCGAGAAGTCGCAACCCATTGTTAAGAGAAGCATTGTTCCCGGGAAAATGCCAAGGAAGCCCGCGAGAATGCCAGCGATAACCGACTCACTGCGGCAAGTAAAGTCGCGCACCGTATAAAGAACAAGCGGCACACAAACTAGGTTATAGAAACTGTATTGCAGACCTCTTGCAAACCACGCTTCGTGCACTTCGTGCTTAGCGACTTCGGCAACAATGTTCGAACCGAACTTCACGAAGACCACAACCATGAACACAAGGTACACGGCGCAAAGCACATAAGACCAAATCGAAAGCGCTTTCTCGACCATTTCTGTTCCCTTGAAAACAAGGAAGAGAACGCCGCAGGAAAGAATGCCAACACCGACCCAGTGGTTAAACCCAAGCTTTTCGATAATGGCACCCGCGCTAGCGTTGACGACACCCATCACGATAAGGAACATAAGCCAGTAGCAAATATCGTAAAGGAAGGCGCCCGGTCCTAAGATGTGCTTCATCATCGAACCGTAGTCGAATGTACGCATAACGCGACAGAACTCAAATGTGGCAGCGCAAACGATACTCCAGCAGATAAACGTGACAAACGCGCCCATTAAGCCGCCTGTCATGCCACTTACGCCAAAGAACTGCGCAATTTCAGCTCCCGTCCCGTAGCCGCCACCAATTAAGATGGACTGAAACACAAGTCCAGGGATAAGAAGCTTTATAAACTTATTCATTTTTAAAAATCCTTTCTATATCGGGTTCACGTGTTTTTTTAAAAACGCAGGCTTACCAGCCAGCGCGGAACTTGAGCACGTCATCGGAGATTTGGCCTTGCTCGTACTCGGTCATCGCCTCATCGATAATCTCGAAGCCCTTCGTGAGGAGCTCAGGAGAAATCGTAAGTGGCGGTTGAATACGCAAGATCCACCCGGCGAGCGAAATCACAACAAGACCTTTTTCGTATGCACGGAAAAGGACCTTGAAGACTCCGTCCGCATCGGGCGAGCCATCCTCCTTTTGAACGCCGATACCCATAGAAAACCCGAGGTTACGCGAGAAGGCAACAAGCTTTGGATGCTTAGCCTTTAAATCGGCACCGAGTTTTTCGAGCAACTTGATGTTGCTTTGCAGGTGTTTTTGGAATTCGTCACTGCGGAAATAATCAAACTGCGCAATACCTGCCGCACAGGCAATCGAATTTCCGCCAAGCGTAAATAAATGAGCGGGCGCCGGTAGGCTATCCATAATCTCATCGCGAGCCATAAAGGCGCCAAGACTTAATGTAGCACCCACTGATTTACCCATGATGATGCCATCTGGCACGATCCCATAATGTTCGATAGCAAAGAACTTACCTGTACGATAAAAGCCCTGCTGCACTTCTTCGGAAATAAAGAGAATGCCATACTTTTTGCAAAGCGCATGAAGCTTTTTCATAAAGATCGGGTGCGCAGGCAAGATGCCACCGTCACCTTGAACGGGTTCGATAATGACAGCCGCGACCTCTTCAGGTGGCAAATAAGCAGCAAACGCGGTTTCCATTGCCTTTAAGCAATCGCGCTCGACTTCTTCGTCACTCTTATCTGTTCCATAAAATGGGAAGGGGTACACCTCAGGCAAGAATGGGCCCATCTTCGCATGCATGCGTGTTGAGCACGTTGTCATCGAGCAAGAACCATAGGTATTGCCGTGGTAGCCGTTAATAAAAACAATAATCTTTGTGCGACCCGTGAAGGCACGGGCAAATTTCACAGCCGCGTCATTGGCGTCACTGCCGCAGTTACCGAAGGCAACTTTCACCTTCACGCCGCCCGGGTACACAGAGGCAAGACGCTCAGCGTACGAAGTTGTCTGTTCGTTATAGGTGTAGGCAGCCGTGTATTGCGTAAAGCGCTCAAGCTGTTCCTTAATCGCCTTGGTAATAATTGGGTTGGAGCTCCCGATGTTTAGTGATGAAGCACTAGACAAGAAATCGATGAACTTGTTGCCGTCCAAATCCGTAATAACGCTACCGTCAACCTTGGCAATAGCAAGTGGATAATAGGAAAGATGCTGGCACTGTGCGACATAGCGTTTGTCGCGCTCGACCAGGGCATTGCAACGATCGAGTTTCATAGAAGGGAATCTCCAATAAAAATAGTTTTAAGATAAAAATCCACAGCGCACAAAAGCGCTGGAGCACAAGAGATTTTCTTCTTTGCTGGAATTTTGCGCATCGGCTCAAGTTGTCATGCACTTTGATTATTGTCAATGTCGATAGCAAAGCAACTAGGTCTTTCTACCTAGTCGCAGGTTGCCCTCTTAAAAGCACTAGCCGATAATGGAGGCACTTCGTGCACAAATCGACAAAACACGAAGTCGTCAGAAGAAAACGGGCGCTGGACTCAAAATTTTTCTCCAGCGGGTCGTACCTACAAAAGATCAAGGTTAGAAAATGGAAAGAGAACATCTAGGAAGTCGCTTAGGCTTCATTCTCCTTAGCGCAGGCTGCGCCATCGGTTGCGGTAATGTTTGGAAATTCCCCTGGCTAACGGGCCAATTCGGGGGCGGTGCCTTTGTGCTTGTGTATTTAGTCTTTCTTGTCATTCTCGGCTGGCCCGTGATGACAATGGAATTTGCGCTCGGTCGCGCAAGTCAACGTAGCCCCGTGCGCATGTATCAGATTCTTGAACCCAAGGGAACCAATTGGCACTGGCATGGTGTTGCCGCTTTAATCGGTAACGTTATGCTGATGATGTTTTACATGGCAGTAACCGGTTGGATGCTTCAGTACTTCTTTTATAGCGTAACAGGGGAATTTGCAGGAAAGAGCCCAGCGGAAATTGGCGCTGGCTTTGGCGCTCTCTTAGGTAGCGCGAGCATTCAAATCATTGATACCTTCCTTGTTGTTATTGCCGCTTTCACTATTCTCTCCTTTAGCTTAAGAGGGGGTCTTGAGCGCGTCACAAAATGGATGATGATGGCCTTGATAATCTTAATGGTCGTTATCGCCTGCAATAGCTTAACGATGGATGGAGTTAAAGAAGGACTTTCCTTTTATCTACTTCCAGACTTTAGTAAGGTCGGTTGGGATACCGTTGTTGCCGCCATGAACCAAGCGTTCTTCTCTTTGAGTTTAGGTATTGGCGCGATGGCCATTTTTGGTAGCTACATTGGGAAAAATCACACCTTAGGCGGTGAATCCGTTCGCGTGATTATTTTGGATACCTTTGTGGCGTTCACAGCAGGCCTTATTATTTTCCCGGCGTGCTTTACCTATGGCGTGAATCCCGATGCGGGACCAAGCCTTATTTTTGTGACGCTACCGAATATTTTCAATCACATGCCCGCGGGTCGCTTCTGGGGAGCCCTTTTCTTTGTCTTTATGTTCTTTGCGTGCTTCTCGACCGTACTTGCCGTTTGCGAAAATATCGTCGCCTGCGTTAGAGACTTAACGGGCTGGGCTCGTCAACCGACAGCGTGGGTTTGCTGCTTAGCGATGCTTATCCTCACAGCGCCTTGCGCCTTAGGGTTTAATGTTCTTTCAAACATTCACCCCATGGGTGGCGGCTCAAGCATCATGGACTTAGAAGACTTCATTGTCAGTAACTGCTTACTGCCTCTTGGTAGCCTTATCTTTGTTATCTTTTGTACCGTAAAGAGAGGCTGGGGATGGGAAAACTTTATTGCTGAGGCCAACACAGGGCACGGCATTATTTTCCGTAAAGGCCTTCGCCTTTACTGCACCTATATCCTGCCGCTTATTATTCTCACAATTTTCGTGGCGGGAATTCTCCCGTTCTTTAAGTAGTTTTTGATTGGTTTCAAC
>CAVJUW010000065.1:0-5451 GCA_963652725.1 Bacteroidaceae bacterium
TCTAGCTCATTTACCAGTAATACGGCTACTAACGGTGGTGCAATTTACCTTGCAGCAGGCAGTTCTACAGCTAATCGTAGCGTCACGCTTACAGGTAAAAACACCTTTACAAAGAACTCCTCGAGCGTGGGCTCTGGTGGTGCCTTATACGTTGGTTCCTACGTCACGGTTAATGGCTCGAGCGAAGCAAAAACAGTCTTTACAGGTAATACCTCAAATTCGAACGGTGGCGCAATCTATGCGTATCAATCGAGCAAAGTCAATTTAAAGAATGCGTACTTCAACGATAACGTTGCCGACACGAGTAATGAAACCAAAGGTGGTGCGCTTTACTTAGGTAGTAGTGCTTCAGCGACGATTTCTGCTACAGAAACCTATGCCATCACAGGTAACAAAGCCAGTCTTGGCGGCTTTGCCTATTTAGGCGAGTCAGCGTCCTTAACACTAGAAGCGACCGAAGGCAAGGTTCTTACCGTTGGTAAAGAAGAAAATGTCGCAACCGAAACTGACTCGATTGCATCGGATAACACGTTTACATCGACCTTAGCCTTACAGGGCGAGGGTAACGTTGTCATCTTAGGTAAGACAAGCGACTTCTCAGGAAATGTCAATGTTGGTACGGATTCCAATAAGACAACAGCCGAGATTGCTGGAACGTTTTCAAGTGAGATTCGCCGTATCACCTTAGGTGAAGAGGCGAAATTGACGATTAATGGCGATCAAAAGCTTTCTTCTAATCGCGATAGCGATTCAGCAACGACGTTTACCTTAGGCAATAAGGCTGAGGCCTCGTTAAAGTCCTTGACACTCGTAGCGGCCGATGCGGCTAACGTTTACACCGATGAATCTGGTAAGAATACGGCGACTAAGAAAGCGATTGCCACAGTAAGTCTTGGTGAAAAAGCGAACCTTACAATTGGAAATACGCTCACAGTTGATGACTGTGCCTCTTTAGCAATTACGGGGGGAGGCTCGACAACGGAAGCGGCAGCCAAGGTCACACTTCAGAAATTAGTGACAGGAAACGGCAGCACGATTTCATTTGGCTCAGAGACATCTCAAAAGGTTCGCGTTGCAGTTGAAGAATTTGCTGTGGATAGCCTCTCGAGCGTGAAGGTGAAGAATGGCGCAACATTAGCAACGACATCCAATCAGATTGATGCGATGAGCCCTGGTGTTGCGACGCGCTTTGAAGATGATGCGTGGTTGGAATTCACCGATAGTGGGACTGTTGAAGAGTCAACCTTTGAGACGTTATTAAAGAACTCAGATTCAACAAACGCCAAAGTTCAGAACCTTCGCTTTGAAAACGGCGTACTTGAAGCGAGCGATGGCGACAAGAACCTTCAAGGCGATGTGAATTTACACATCGGTCAGATAAAAGGCTTCAATAAGGCAACTGTTCAAGCGAATCGCGAACTCATTTTAGGTAAAACGGGCACAACTTCAGACGTTGTTGAAATTAACACCGATGCCACTGGTGCTAGGTTAAATGTTCGTGCTGGAAAACTTATCACGAAGACAAAGAGTGTCTTTACGAAAGTAACAGACACGGATGCCTTTGCAACGGAGCTTGCGAAGAAAAGTAACGTCACAATTGGTGACTCTTCAGCTACCGGAAGCACAGTAAGTTTTGACTTTATTGATAAGGGTACTGCGACACTCTCAGCCTATACGGCAATGCAAAAGGCAACTACTGAAGGTGGTGTAGGAACCACAGACATTAGTTTGTCAAATGCAATGCTTGCGGCAGATACCTCTGGGACGACCCTTGAAGTGAAAAACGATAGGCTTACTCTCGGTGCAGCCTCTGGTTTCGAAAAGATTACAGTTGGCGCAAACGTCACCTTTAACTTAGGTAACAAAGATTTGAAGCTAGCCTCAGCTGTTGATGACTTTGATCTTACGGCAACAAATGCGAAATTAAATCTTACTGGTGGAACACTTACCACAAAAGTGAATGCACTCTTTACGGTGTCCTCTGATAGTGCACCCTTTACGGGTGTGACAAAGAAGGGGGCTGTTACCGTCGCTGATTCCAACGAAGTGATTAACTTAACGGATAAGGGAACTGCGACTCTTAGCGAGTACGAAGCCTTAAGAACGGCTCTTGGAAGTGGTGAAAAGCTCTTAAATGTCAATTTAATTCATGCGATAGTTACGGCTGATCCCACAACGACGAGCTTTACAACAGATGCAAATCTGACGTTTGGTGCGTTAACAGGATTTGAGACAGTCAAAGTAGGGGATACGACGACTCTGACGTTAGCGGGTGTCTATGAATCGGGTAAGACGGTTGAATCGCATGTTGAGAACATCACCTTGGGTGACGGTTCGAAGTTAAGCCTTACGGGTGGTCGCTTAGCGACGATGAGCGCAAGCCTCTTTGAAAATGAACTCTCAGAGGGTACGGAATTCGTTGCAAACCAAAATAAGAAAGGCAATGTTCTTATTGCCAATAACACGGTTGCTATCGATCTTCTTGATTTAGGCGTTTGTGACATTACCGTTTACGACGAAATTAAAGGGAAACTTATCACTGATAATGGCTCGGCCTTTGCTAACCTCAGTATGTCGAAAGCCACGTTAATGGCCAATGACTCGACAAGGAACTTTACCGTGAACGAAAAACAGTCCTTGTCCTTTGGAGCTATGGTCGGATTTGAGACCGTGACATTAAAGGATGGTGGTGAACTTAATCTCGGGTCGCTTGAGAGTTCTGCAAATACTGTTGCCCTAGAGGACGTCTCGAAGTTAAACCTCTTAGGTGGCACAATCCACACGACAAGAGCAAGTCTCTTAGCAGGGGATTCGTTTGCTGATGCGGCAGAAAAGTCAGGCATTAATATCCAAAGCGCTGATGTCAATGTGGACTTTATTGACGCGGATGCAACGGTTTCTAAGACCGAATACCTTAATAAGGTGCGCGGCAGCTTAAAGGTTTCTGGTACGGGCGAAAAGCTTAAGGGCGTAAGTCTTTCGCGTTCGACCTTAGCCGCTGACAATTCGGATGACGGCAAGAGCTTCACAACAGATGCGAATTTAACGTTTGGCGCGATGGCAGGCTTCAATAAGGTCACCGTTTCTGAAGGCAACACTTTGCACCTTGGCTACGCAGGATTAACTTCAGCAGTCGACAACTTTGAATTTGCGACAACCAGCGCGAAACTCTACTTAGATGGCGGCACATTAAATACGAAGGTGGGAGCGCTCTTTACGAGCTCGGATTCGGCCTCGGGCACTGATGGCGTCTTTACAAACTTAACGAAGAAAGCTGTCACGGTCACCGATGCCAATCTCGTTTTGAACTTGACGGACACGGGAACTTGCGAACTTGCCGATTACAATCAGATTCGCACAAAACTTGGTGTCGCTGCAGAGGAGAGTACAACAACGAATCTTTCAAATGTCAATTTAATTAATGCGACATTAAAAGCTGATACGACAAAGACCTTTACGACAGAAGCCAATCTTACCTTTGGTGCGATGACGGGTTTTGATAAGGTCACGGTCTCTGACGGTAAGACCTTAAGTCTTGGTAAGAACAATTCGGAAGCAACGCCATTTGCCTCGAAAGTCAATGACTTTGATTTAAGTAACGGCAACTTAAAACTTGAAGGCGGCACAATTGAAACGAGAATTGCAGCGCTCTTTAAAGATGGTGCGTCTAATGCTTTAAAGAAAGTGACTGTCACAAACTCCGATGTTGTTGTGAACTTCACAGACGAAACGACAACGAAGTTATCGGACTATGAAGCGATGCGTAAGAGTTTGGATAACGCTAACGATACCGCAAGCGATCACCTTGTTAATGTCAATATGAAGCTTGCCACGTTAGAAGCCGATGGTGAAAAAGACTTCACGGCCGATGGTAATTTGACTTTCGGTGCGATGACGGAATTTACGACAGTTACCGTGGGTCCGAATAAGACTCTCACACTCGGCAATAAGGATCTAAAGGACTTCTCTTCTATCGATACGATTACTTTGAGTTCGGATCTGGCCTCGAGTACTGGAAAGCTCCACTTAGTCGGTGGCAAGCTCCAGACGAAGGTTCAAAGCATCCTAACGGGTTTTGATTCGGGTTTTGAGGCAACCTCGGTTGCCCTCAAAGACGCCGTTAAGATTGATAACGATAGTACAACAAACCTTGTTGCCTTTGACTTCACGGATGAAGCTACAGCGACGCTTGATACCTATAAGGCGATACGTACGGCAGTTAAGACCAAAGATGTCAGTCTTTCGAAAGGCATTTTGAAAGCAGGAACGAACTCCACGGACAAGGCGTTTGATATCGATTACGACTTAGCCTTTGGCGCAATGCAGGGCTTTGAATCGGCAACAGTGGAGGCTGGTAAGACCCTTACATTAGGTAAAGCCAACACAACGTCCTCAATTGAGGAGATTAATTTGGGTGCTGGCTCGAAGTTAAATCTTACAGCGGGCAAACTAGAGACGAAGACCAATAGTCTCTTTACTGGAGCCGACACGGATGCATATGCGACAGATTTAGCGCTCAAAGAGGGCGTGACAATCTCCAATAGCACAGGTGCTGAGAACGTTTCCTTTGACTTTATCGATGCAGGAACAAGTGAATTCGCTGCCTACGAAAACATCACATCAAAGGTTAAGACTAGTGATGTGAGCCTATCGAAGGCGAACTTAAAGAAGAGCGACGATGGCACATTTACGATCAATTACAACCTCTCCTTTGGTGCGTTAGGCGGAGACACGGCAACGAATGCGTCTGAAGCCTTTACGACAGTGACGGTAGCCGCTGGTAAGACGCTTACCTTAAACGGCATTGACAATGTCACATCCAATATCAATTTGATTGCTTTGGGCGAAGGTTCGGATCTAACAATCAATGGAGGAAGCTTAGCGACAACAAGCGCTAGCCTCTTTGGTAGCTCGTTGGTCGGTGACGATAAGAACTACACGGCTAGTACTAGAGACAATCGTGTGACGTTAGCGCATGCTGATGCCACGTCGATTGACTTAATCGATGAAGGAACGGCAACACGTGAGGTCTACGATAACTTAGTTACGGCCTTATCCAATACGGACGACAAACTTAAGAATTTAAGCCTTTCAAAAGCCACATTAAAGGGCAATTCTGCCACTGACACCTTTACGGTTGAAAGCGGTCAGAACCTATCCTTTGGTGCGATGACGAACTTTGCGAATGTCAAGGTGAGCGCTAAGTCTGAATTGCACTTACTTGGTACGACAGATAATGCCCTGGCTAACTTAGATTCCTTTACGTTTGCTAACGAATCAGATGCGAAGCTCTTTATTGAAAACGGCACTTATAAGACACAGGCCTCGACATTCTTAAAGCCAGCCTCAGATGGAGCGACAGTTACCTTTACGTCTGATAAGCGTGCCAATGTTTCCTTGGGTAGCTCGGTTGACTTAACCTTAACCGACAAAGGGACAATTACACACGCC
>CAVJUW010000066.1:0-5234 GCA_963652725.1 Bacteroidaceae bacterium
CCCTTTCTAGGAGCGAGGGGGCGAATTATTGTCAATGTTTTTGGGCTTGTCAATACCTAGTTGCACGACTTTTTACCTAGGTTGTTGCACTTAAGCAACGCGAGACTTGACTATGGCTTTTTTGTTCCAGTCCGAGAAGGCTTTCGAAAAGTCCGGCGACGCCCATAAAAGACTTCTTTATCGAGGTCAAACTCAACGCTATCGAGCACATCAAGCGGGGGTTCATCGCCAGCTTGCTGCATAGTGATTTGGTCTCGCGGATCTAACTGGCTTTGCACAATCTCGTGGCCTTCTAAATCCACGATGCCGCGATAACCTACGGCTCGCCCATAGATTCCACCGCGCAAACCATAGTCGTGATCTTCGTGCTGATGACCATGAAAATGCCAACGAACGTGTAAGCGCTTAGCAAGTTCATCGATTGCTACAAAGCCCTTTCTGTGGCTTGATGCGGCCTCATGCGTAACAAGGATATCGGCTCTCTGCCTTTCTAAGGACTCATAGGTCTTCGGGAATATTGATGTGCGATGCCGACGCGGTAAACCACCCCGCCAAAGATTAATCTTCGAAGTCTTACGGATAAAAGCGGCTGCCGATTGGTAATTGAGATTGACTTCAGGCATCCAAATCTGTCCGCGGAAAACGCCACCAAGGCCTGCGATACGAACGCCAGCGACAACAGCCACCTTGCCGTGCAAATTGTGTGAGGCCAACGGTCCGTTCCAAAGGCGGTCGTAATACTCCTCGGTATCTGTGTCGTGATTGCCAGGAATCCACCAGACCTGCGTTAAAGAAAGCGCTTCACCAAGGAGCTCTTCAATCGGAGCATTGGGCTGTAAATCCCCGAGAATCACAATCGCATCGGGCCGATACTTACGAACTGCGGCGTTAATGTGATTGAACTGCCCATGCGGGTCACCGCAAAAGAAAATCTTCGGTAACGCCTTTAATGTTGTCTTACGGCGGTAGCGATTACGATGTTTACGTGATGAGTTTCCCGAATGCGACATCCTCAGAAATCCTCATGATTGGTCTTCGCGTAAAGTGCGAGCATAGCTTTTAGCGCACTTTGAACGCTTTGGCGCAACTGAGCCGGAGAAACGACCTTCGCATGAGCGCCTAATCCTAAAATTTGACCAATCAATTCGGTTTCCTGCGCATAAGGAACTTCAAGTGTGAGTGTTCCATCCTCATGACGCGTTATCTTTTGGTTCGCATGCCAAATCTCATCTTTGACATACACCGCCATTGTCGCGTCAATTTCTATTACTGCTGTTTGTGCAACTCCTCGAGAAAAGAGCCCATAGGTGCTATCGAGCACCTGCTCAACCTCTCGCATCGCAACGTTCTTACAGCGCTTTTGAAGCATCTCGGCACTACGAACATTCTCGAGATTAAATGTCTTTAAGGCATCCGTTGTATGACACCAAGCATCTAAGTACCAGCGGTTCTTGTAATTGACAAGCCGCATGGGACTTACCTCTCGCAAAGTTTCGCTTGCGCGCGATTTACTGTAATAGACAATCTGTAAACGCTTTCTTTGTGCGAGTGCTCGCCCGAGTACTTCGAAGAACTCGCTTGTTCTCATACGTGTAGCGGGAAGGAAAACGCGAAAACGCTTACGCAACTCTCTAGCGGGCAATTTATCGTCTTGAACAAGCGAAATAAGACGCGCCTTCATCGCAGACATTTCGCCACGCAAAAGTCCATCTTCTTCGTTTTCTACCCGTTCAAAAAGATCTAAAGCCGCTAAAAGAGAATAAAGCTCCGTCGGTGTATACCAGGCCTTCGGAAGAGTTGGAGTCTCGCCTGCTTTGTAGCTATACCCTTGCTTTTCGCGAGAGTAAACAATCGGCGAATGAAGGACTTCACGAAGGTATCGAAGATCTCGTTTGAGAGTCGGAGCCGAGCAGCCAAGAGCCTGCTGCAGTTTTTCAAAAGAAACGGAACCGCCATCGTGGATGATTTGATCGATGCGAAATAAACGCATCTTAAAGTCCATATTCGATCGCATAGTTCCGTCACAGAATCAAAAGGTCATTGACGGGGCTTGATTATACAGGGCTACTTTCGTCTCTGAAGAAAAAAGTAGAGAGCGCTTTCGCTTAAAAAAGCCGCGCTATTGAAAAGAAGTGTCTTCTAGCACATCAACGCCTGCGGGAACTTTAAAGGAGTAAATCGCATCTCCTGCTTTCGAAGGAACTTCGATATTTTCAAGTGTATACATCGTCTTTTCGCCAAAGCGATCCGTAAGACGCATCTTCTGAGGGACGCCCTCGGCATTAAATCCAATATCAATTAATGAGACGGCAGCCTCTTTGGCCTTTGGAGTGGCTCGAACCCAGGAAAGGGTGTCGGATTCACTGATCAGTTTTAAATCAAACTGCGTCTCAGGATCTACGCCACCGAATAAAAGTGAGGCAGGTCCTGCGTCAATGGCGCCTTTTAAGCGCCTGACGGTAACTTGACTTAAATCAGCATCGTAGATCCAAAGCGTTTTCGCATCGCTCACAATCTTTTGGCGAAAGGGCGAGGTTGTTTCCCAAAGAAACTTTCCTGGTCGAGAAAAAGCGAAAGCGCCTTTTGAGGTTTCCGCTTCGCTTGCTGCCTGCTGTGTAAAATTGCCACTTGCGCTTTTTACCCCTTGAGAAAAACTTTTTAGCATCGAGATGGCATCGGATGCATAGCTTAAGGGGGCAACGCTTAAAAGACTCAAGAGAAGAATAAGTGTCTTTTTCACAGGGAAAGCTCTCCATTGTGAACAAGAATTTCTCGTTTACCCGATGCATTTGGCTTACTAATAATGCCAGCATCTTCCATGGCTTCAAGCAAATTAGCCGCTCGGTTATAGCCGATATTAAAGCGGCGCTGTATATAGCTTGTTGAGGGGCGCTTATCCTCAAGAATCTTACGTACGGCTTGATCGTAAAGCGGGTCGCTTTCTCCTGAAGAATGATACCCCGTCACGTTGGAACCCACCTCATTGGCATCCACGTTATCCGTAACATCTTCAACGTATTCGGGAGCGGCCATACTTTTGAGTTGATTAGCGACAGCTTCAACCTCTCGGTCAGTAACCATACAGCCTTGAACACGCATCGGATTGTTTCCTGGTAACCGCAACAACATATCACCACGACCGAGAAGCTCTTGGGCTCCTCCCTCGTCAAGAACCGTTTGACTATCAAAACGATTGGCAACCTGAAAACAGATTCTTGCCACAATATTGGCTTTAATAAGAGGCGTAACAATATCCACCGATGGTCTTTGCGTGGCAACGACTACGTGCATTCCCGCCGCACGAGCCTTTTGCGCTAAGCGCATGATGTGAATTTCGACTTCCTTACGCTTGACAAGCATCAAATCGGCCAATTCATCGATAAAGCAAACGATATACGGGAACGGTTTAAGTGTCTTACGCGTTTCTAGTGTTTCTGTCGACTCATCAAAGGGATCTATGATTGGAGTTCCTGCCAATTGGGCCGCTTTCACCTTCTCGTTGTACGCATCGAAGCTTCGAACACCGAGCTTACTCATCAGTTCGTAACGGTGATCCATTTCTCTAACAAGCCACGAAAGCGCATTGGCTGCTTTGTTCATATCGGTGACAACGGGGCAGAGCAAATGAGGAATCCCCTGGTACAAAGAAAACTCCACTGTCTTTGGATCGATTAACACAAGACGCAACTGCGAAGGGTCGCATTTAAATAAAAGCGAAAGAATCATCGTGTTAACGGCAACCGATTTCCCCGAGCCTGTTGCGCCTCCCACAAGTAGGTGCGGCATACGCGAAAGATCGACAACAACGGGATTGCCTGTGATGTCACGTCCGAGAGCAAGGCTTAGAAGTGACCTAGCGTTTTCGTACTCAGCACTTCCGATAATCTCACTTAAATAGACCGAGAGTCGTTGCTTAGGATTGTTAGGAATCTCAAGACCCATATAGGGTTTTCCAGGAACGGCTGAAACAACACGAATCGAGTGAACAGCAAGAGCTCGCGTTAAGTCCTTACAAATCTTTTCGACTTGGGCTCCTTTGACGCCATCGGAAAGCTCGAGCATGTATTGCGTAATCACGGGACCGATCTGAGCGCCTGCAACGTGTGCGTCGATGTGGAAAGTCTTAAGCTTACTTTCGATTAACCGACTTGTAATCCCCACGGTTTCTTCACTGACGCCATTACGCTCTAAGGGAGCTGACTCCAAAAGATCAAAACTCGGGAGAATGCGCCCGCCTTCGTGGAAAAGCTCACCTTGAGCAATGCGCCCTGATGCCTTTCTTTTCACAACAGAACTCGGAGGATTCGCGAGTTCTTTGATATCAGAAGACTCTGTCGAAGTAAACGTAGCTGCCTCTTCTTTAGGACTAATCCACGGATCTTCCTGCGTGGCATTTGTTAAAGGCGAAGTCGGAGTGCTTTCGGTTTTCGCTGCGCGATTGCGTCTAAAAATCAAACAAAACACCTTTTCGCAAGCCAAACCGAGCTTTTCGAAGACATAAGACCAAGAAAAATGGAAAACGAAACTTGCAGCAATCCCAATGAGAAATAGGCTAACGAGTGTTGTTCCCCAAACACCAAGTAAGGGAGCGACAAGACTAGCCATCTCGCGGCCACAAATGCCGCCTGCGCCGCTTGGTAAAGAGCCTCCTAAATAACCAAGTTGCAAAGCTTCCAAGGTGACAGAACTCAGTATTAAGAGAAAAAACAAGAGAAACGCGCCAATGTTTCTTAGATAACTTGTTTGCTCACGTCGCGAGAGAGCAACGAGAACACTACTGACAAAATAGGAAAGAAAAACAAGGGGGAACCACCACGCTGACTGTCCGAAAAGCCAAAAAAGAAGGTTAGCAATCCAGGCGCCCGTGATTCCGCACAAATTTTCAATACTCGAGCCGCCCGTGACAGAAAACCCAGGGTCCGTTGGAGAGAACGTCGCAAGCGAAATCGCAAGAAAAATCGAAAGCACCAAGCTTCCGATTGCAAGAAAGTAACTAAAAGCTGATCGAGCGCCCTGCGTGACAGTTGTCACTGCTTTTTCGCGGGCAAACTGACGCGCCACGAGATCGGCTTCTCGTTGCGCTTTTTCTTGTGCGATTTTGTTTTCACGCCATTCGCTTGTGATTGCTGGCTTTTTTCCTTTTCTCATAGGGTTTGGATTATACGAGGGTCTATTGCTCAATTTGGTGGTTTTGCCTTGCATTTTTTTTACAGTTTCTGCACAATACGCATCCT
>CAVJUW010000067.1:0-786 GCA_963652725.1 Bacteroidaceae bacterium
AAGTTGGTTTCCAATTGGAAAATGGCTTCAACTCTGATGATGGCACTCTCTCGAGTAGCCGTATCTTCCATCGTGAAACACGCCTCTATGTCAAGAGCAATTTTGGCACATTGCACTTTGGCCGCTTCGGTGGCTTAGACGCTGGTACGGGTTCTGTTTCCATCTTTGGTGCTGGCGATCATGCTGCATTCAGCACTGGCTGGGGTGATTCTATCGGTAAGGAGAGCGAAGTTCTCAAGGGGCTTTCCTCTCGCTATGACAATATGGTTGCCTATGAATCTCCGAAGTTTGCTGGCTTCTCCC
This sequence comes from Bacteroidaceae bacterium, assembly GCA_963652725.1. Taxonomy (GTDB): domain Bacteria; phylum Pseudomonadota; class Gammaproteobacteria; order Burkholderiales; family Burkholderiaceae_F; genus Duodenibacillus. The sequence continues at coordinate 304 of CAVJUW010000067.1, forward strand.
TGCACCTTGCTCATTCCTTCAAGAATGACTCCACAGCCGATGGCACAGAAGGTCGTCCTTCTGCAGACCAATACAGTGCGGCTGGTTTGAAATACGTGAATGGTTCCTTCAATGCGGCATTCGTTTATTCTCAGCAAAACTATAAGACCCTCGGAGATAAAGAGCCTGAAAACAGCAAGGCGTTTTCTCTCGGTGCTGGCTACAACTTCGGCGTTTGCAAGTTGATGGTTGCTGGTCAGTACTTTGATATGGGTAAAACAGTGAAATCCACATCGACAACAACGTACAGCGTGTCTAGCACTGCTACTACACTTGCCGGAGCTACTGTTACCCCGACAACAACTACAACGTATGCTCTCGCTTCTGCTCAAAAGGGTTGGGGCGCTATCGTTAGCGTGACCGCTCCCGTTGCTGGTGGTACGGTCTATGGCTCTGTCGGCTATAAGGATGCGGAAGACACGATTACAGACAATACGGATTACA
>CAVJUW010000067.1:796-2168 GCA_963652725.1 Bacteroidaceae bacterium
ATGTTGGCCTAGGCTATGCCTACAGCTTCTCTAAGCGCACAACGGTTTACGCCGCCGCTGGCTACACTGAAGAAAAGACAGAAACAACGTCTACAACAAAGACCAAGACAACAGAAGTTGCAGTTGGTCTCGTCCACAAGTTCTAATCTGATTTATTCAGTTTAGTCATATCGTTTCCAACCCCGTCTCTTCTTTCTGAGGCGGGGTTTTTACATCAAAAACCCTGCCCTCGTAAAAGAGCAGGGTTGAAAACTATAGCTTCTTAATCAGAGTTACTGATTAGAAATTGTGTGTCATACCAGCCATAAGGGAGCTGTACTTGGACTTGACAGGACTTTGCTTGGCTTGGATGTAAGCGGCAGAACCCCAAAGGGTTGTACGCTTGCTAAGCGGATATGTGTAGGTTGCAGCAAGGTTGAAGCCTTTAATATCTTCAGCCTCTGTGTTTACTTTGTCTTCAGCCTTGAAGTAGCCAACCTGCGGCATTAAGTTGCCACCAGCGACTGGAATTTTCGCTGCCAATGTCACGACATGAGATGTGTAATCTGTGCGTTCCACATTTTTACTTGGGTCTGTGGCGTGCGTGAATTCCGCAACTGCTTCCCCAAGTTTTGTGAAGGCTTGGCCAGGTGCTGCATATTTGTGTTGGTTGTACTGATAACCAAGATAAGCCGTCGCAACACCAAAGTCATAATTCACAAAGCCCAAGATTGTGCGGGGCTGATGTGTATTGCGCAAAGACTTACGATTGGCAGGTTTCGTCTGGTCAAAGCCAACGCCAACATTCAAACCGCCGTTGGAGTACTGGAGAGCGATAGCAGCAAACGTGTCGGAATTGTGAAGATTGCCATTGTCGCTTGCTTTACCAAGAGAGTACTGAACTGTAGCCTTGAAGCCAGCAAAAGACGGAGTCTGGTACTGGATTGCATTGCTGATACGGCTTGTTTCCGTAACCATTAGGGCTTCGGTGCCACCAGCCTTAAAGCTTGTGCCTGTGCCGCCCATTCCAGCTGTCATAACGCCACCGTTTGTGCCGCCTGTGATAGCGCCCATACGGCCAAATTGGAGAGCACCAAAGGCGCCGTTCACCTTAAGAACAGACAAACGCTGGAAGAGAGAGGAAGAACCTGTATCGGCCTTGACTTCGCCTTCAAAGTGGAAGCCAACTTTCATGTTGCCGAGATCTTCTTCACCACGAAGGCCGAACTTAGAAGCGGAATTCAAACCGCTTTCCATTGTTGTAGAGCGAACTGTTTTGTTAACCGATGCTGTTTCAGAACCACTTGTCTTTGTGTTTTGGAACCAAAGGCCAAGGTCAGCTGTTCCGTAAACGGTCACATTCGCAGCCATCGCAGAAGCGGCCATCGCAGAG
>CAVJUW010000067.1:2178-5171 GCA_963652725.1 Bacteroidaceae bacterium
TTTCATGATAGAAATTTCCTTTAATTAAAGTAATCTAAAGCGGCGTTAACGACCACTTTGCTCCTTTCCGTTTGCAAGGTCTACGAATAGATCTTGGAGCTATAGGCGGGTTTTAATTCAGAAAATTTTCATGGAACTCCACTCTGTATAATGCCGAGCATTCTTAACAACCTTGGCCAGTAAAGCCACAGCAAAAATGACAGTAAACCTTCATCCCGACTATCTTGTCGGTCAACATCTTTCCGATTACGACTTCAATCTTCCTGAAGAACTCATCGCTCAATATCCTCTAGAAGATCGAACCGCTTCTCGATTACTACACGTCTCAACTGAAGTTATCGAAGACCTTCATTTTCGTGATGTTGAAAAACTCCTACGTCCTGGAGATCTTCTTGTAATGAATAACACGCGAGTTATCAAAGCTCGCTTAAGAGGCAAGAAAGAAACAGGAGGGGCAGTAGAAGCACTCATTGAACGAGTCACTTCAGAAAAAGAAGCGCTCTCGATGTTGCGAGCGAGTAAGACTCCAAAAACTGATGGCATTCTTCTTTTTGAAAATGCTTCAGGAGAAACTGCTAAAGCACAAGTAACAGGGAGAGCAGGAGAATTCTTCAAACTTACCTTTGAAGAACCTGTATTTGATGTTCTTGATCGATTTGGAAAAGTACCGCTTCCTCCATACATTGAAAGAGAAGCAGCAAAAGAAGACGAAGGTCGCTATCAAACCGTCTATGCTTCAATACCAGGGGCTGTTGCTGCTCCTACAGCTGGCCTTCATTTTTCTGAAGAACTATTAAAGCGCCTTGCAAATAACGGCATTGAAGAAGCCTATGTGACGCTTCACGTGGGAGCGGGAACTTTTCAGCCCGTAAGAGAAGAAAATCTAGAAAAGCACACAATGCATTCGGAGTGGTGTGAGATTTCAAAAGAAGTCGCAGAGAAAATCAATCGCGCAAAAGCCGAAGGCCGTCGTGTGATTTCTGTAGGTTCAACAAGCTTAAGAACCCTTGAAAGTGCAGCTGATTGTGCGGGTCATGTTCTTTCTGGAACAATGGACACGCAGCTTTTTATTGCGCCAGGGTATCGCTTTCGCATCATTGATGCGATGATTACCAATTTTCACTTACCTAAGTCCACACTTGTGATGCTTGTCTCTGCCATTGTCGGAAGAGAAAGAATCCTTGAGGCTTACCAACACGCAATTGATGAACGGTATCGTTTCTTTAGCTATGGTGATGCGTGTTTCTTTGATGTTCCTAATCACTGTAAGGAGTCCTAATCGTGCTTAAATTTACATGCCTAAAAAAAGAAGGACTAGCGCGTCGTGGACGCCTTGAATTAAATCATGGCATCGTTGAGACGCCTGTTTTTATGCCTGTGGGAACATACGGCACGGTAAAGGCAATGGCTCCCAATGAATTGGAAGCTATGGGCTCTCAAATCGTTTTAGGTAATACATTTCACCTTTGGCTTCGCCCAGGGCTCGATGTTATTCGAGCTCACGATGGTCTTCACCGCTTTATGAATTGGTCTCGTCCAATCCTCACAGACTCTGGTGGCTTTCAAGTGTTTAGCCTCGGAGAGATTAGAAAGATTACCGAAGAAGGTGTTCGCTTTGCTTCCCCCATTAATGGAGATCGATTGTTTTTAACTCCTGAAATCTCGATGCAGATTCAGACTGTTTTGAATTCCGATATTGCGATGCAATTTGATGAATGCACGCCTTATATGATTGACGGGCGTCCCGCGACAGAAAAAGAAGCCGCTGATTCAATGCGTATGAGTTTACGGTGGGCTGCGCGGTCACTTACAGAATTTAAACGCTTAGAAAATCCCAATGCTTTGTTTGGCATTGTTCAAGGCGGGATGTATCCAAAACTTCGAGAAGAATCCTTAGCGGGATTAACAAATCTTCCCTTTGACGGTTATGCCGTAGGGGGTCTTTCTGTCGGTGAGCCTAAAGAGAAGATGTTTGAGATTATGGACGCTGTTGTCCCTCAGATGCCGCAGGATAAACCACGGTATCTAATGGGAGTTGGAACACCTGAAGATTTAGTGGAAGGCGTTTCTCGAGGCATTGATATGTTCGATTGTGTGATGCCAACGCGCAACGCGCGTAACGGTTGGCTTTTCACGCGATACGGCAATGTGAAGATTCGAAACTCGAAGTATGAGAAAGATTTACGACCAATTGATCCGACGTGCGATTGCTATTGCTGTAAAGGTTTTACCCGTGCCTATCTACATCACCTACAAAAGGTCAATGAGATTCTTGGAGCGCGACTAAATTCCATTCACAATCTTCATTACTACGCACATCTCATGAAAGAGATTCGCGAGGCGCTTGATGCAGGAACATTTGAAGCGTGGCGTCAGAAGTTCTATGAAGATCGTGCACGAGGCGTTGATTAAGACATGGACGGCGTAAGGCTTACAACTCGAGTAACGGAAAAGGGGTGCCCAGACCCGTTTCGAGCAGTGCCTTCGCCACTTTTAATCGAAGCACAAAAACTTTTTGAAGCACCACGCGGATTTAGTGGTAGAGCAGGCGCCCTTATCTTTGAGAAGGGTGGCGTGTGTTACGCACGATATGCAACAAAGCCTGTGCGCGACCTTCCATCTAGCTATCAAGATTTAACCGAAGAACTTCTTTGGCCACTTGCTACTCTTGACTCTATTGAAGACTCTCCATTGTTTGATGCAAAAGGAAGCGAGTTTTCATTTCGAGCGTTTCTCACCGAACGCTTAAATGCATACCAGGCAAAGGATATCTTTCATGGAGGTAAGAAACTCGCTTGGTATAAAGGCATGTTTCTTTATGCAATGAAAGAAGCAATAACTTCTCCTGCTGTTCTTCTCTTAAACGACTTTAATCGAGAGCGCTCTAGTGAGCGTCTCGTATCTCTTGGAGAGTGGCATATCGGAGAGTGCGAACCGCACGATATTCGTTTTGATGGGACGTTTTATTCCCCGTTAAGTTCTGCAAAACCACT
>CAVJUW010000068.1:0-4920 GCA_963652725.1 Bacteroidaceae bacterium
CCGTTTCTAATTTAGCCGCAGCAGCTTACGAGACAAACGAGAGTGGCCGCATCCTTGTAGCATTGGACGCTCGTATGCATCAGTGTTATGCGGCAGTTTTTGATTGTGAAAAGGGAGCGATTCCGAAAGCGGTTACTGAACCCATTGTTGCTAATCCCGAAGACCTTGTGGCGCTTGTGAAAGACACAAACGCAAGCTTTATCACAGGAGACGCTTTGGCTTTGTATGGGGAGGTACTAACTCAAATCGAAGGCGTCAGTCCTCTAAAAAGCGAAGCGCCCGATGCGCTTACGATGGCGTATTTGGCTCAATTACTAGCGCGTAAGGGAAATCTTCTTCGCGCCATTGATGCCGCTCCCATTTACGTGAGAAACCGCGTCGCTCTCACAATCGAAGATCGCGCCAAGGGAGAAAAGCTCTGATGGAGAGTGTGCTCACATTTCGGGCGATGGCAGCAGAAGACGCTGAGGCGCTTTTTCGCCTTGCAAGACGTGCTGACGATTTTTCTTGGAGCGTTACCCAGTTTTTAGGTGCCCTAAAGGCAGGAGACGCTGTTACCTTAGCTTTTTATGAAGCAAACCTTATCGGCTACTTTGTTTTACGCACCGTTTTTGATGTGAGCGAATTAATGGAGATTGCAGTAGACCCCGAATTTCAAGGTAAGGGCTTTGGTAGAAAATTATTATCCGAATCGCTTAAAACCGCTAAACTTTCGGGAGCCAATCGCGTCACTCTTGAAGTAAGAGTCAGTAACGCTCGGGCCCGACATTTGTATGAAACCTCGGGCTTTACAATCGATGCCGTTCGTAAGAATTACTACAGAACGCACGAGGGGCGAGAAGACGCCATCTTAATGACAAAGCGCTTAACTTAATAAGGGTCAGTAATGCCACTAACAAAGTCGCAAAGTGAAATCTGGCAATCCATGAATGTGGGTTGTCAGTGGATTTTGCGTAGCTCAGAGGACCCTCTGATTGAAAAGCCTAAGCTAGTTGCGGCTAAAGCCTCGCCTCAAGTTTTCTCGCCTCGCATAGATGCGAAAACGACGCCAGTGCGTGTGATTAAAAAAGAAGAAGCGGCCAAGACGAACTTTCTTTTGACACCCAACAAAGCGCTTTTGGCTAAAGCAAAGGACGCCACGTGGGAGGATTTACTAAAGATTGTTTCTCGGTGCGAAGCCTGCCCCATGGCAGGAACCCGTTTTCACACGGTCTTTGCTGATGGGGCTCCAGGCTCGCCCTTGGTGATTGTGGGTGAGGCCCCAGGTCGCGATGAAGACTTAGAGGGCGTTCCTTTTGTCGGAAAAAGCGGTCAGCTTCTAACAAAAATCTTAGAAAGCGTCGGATTAACACGTGGTAAAGACGTTGCCATCATCAATGTTTTAAAGTGTCGGCCCCCGAATAACCGCGATCCAAAGCCAGAAGAGTTAGAGGCTTGCGAGGGCTTTTTATTAAGGCAACTTTCACTACTCAAACCGAAGGTTCTGCTTCTTGCAGGGCGCTTTGCGGCAAGTTCCTTACTTAAATCAGATAAAGCGCTTTCTCGTTTACGTGAGACGGTGCACACGGTCTTTGTTGACGATAAACCAGTGCCAACAGTGGTCACTTATCACCCGTCGTATCTTTTGCGAAGTCCTGTGGAAAAGGAAAAGAGCTGGCACGATTTTGTGATGGTAAAACGCCTTTTAGCCAAGGAACTCGCAAAATGAAGCAGATTGACTTTCACTACCATGTCGCCAATCGCTCGCTTTATGCCTGTAAGCTCGTGAAAAAGGTAACGGCGATGAAGATGAGTGTTGCGCTTTTTTCGAGTAACGAACAATTTCTGAAAATGGTCTATGACGATTTATGGCGCTTTGAGGATATGACCTTTATCCCGCACGCCTGGGTCGATTCCGAGTACGCGAGAGATACCATCGTTCTTTTTACAACCGATCTCGCGAAACTAAAATCAAGCGACGTTTTAATTCTCTTAGATGATAATGTTCCTGAGAATTGGAAAGCCTCTTTTGAGCGCTTCGATCGCGTTGTTGATATTGTTGGAACAAGTGAAGAAGAACTACAAAGTTCACGTGCTCGTTTTCGTCTTTATAAAGCCTCGGGTGTAACGCTTAAAGCCTACGATAGGAGTCCTAAAAAATGACAGATACGGTAACGCTAACGAAGGATGTCTCCTACGATTGGAATGAATTAAAAGAGCTTGCGATTCGTGAGCCGCGCGTCGCACGCCAAGCGCCAACGCTTACGCCTCGCGTTGAACCTAGCCTCGCCCCTAAGGTTGCGACTCCTGTTAGCTTGCGAGCTCCGGCAAGCACGGCATCTTCAGGAATTGACACAGATCAATTGATAGCGAAGATTTCTGAAGAGGTGAAAAAGAACCTTTTTGAAGAGCTTGATCTTGTTGTCGAGTTGGCCTTAAAAAAGACGCGTGCTCATTTACGCACCGACCTTGAAAAGGCCATTGCCATCAATGTCATGCGCTCTGTGAGAGATGCCGTTACGAAGGCTAAGGGCTAGAAAGTAAACGCTTCGCTTCTCCATCAGAAAAGCGAGATAAACGAAAAACTATGAGACGAAAAACGCGGCTAACCCCAAGGCGAAAAAGAGGAGCGCGCAGCTAATGTGAATCAACTTAATCGGTAACTTCTTTGCTAAGGTGTTGCCAATAAAGACTGCGGGTACATCGGCAATAAGCATACCGATTGTTGTCCCAAAGACAACGGCGTAGGCATTTGCGTAGTGTGCGGCCAATCCCACTGTGGCAATCTGCGTTTTGTCTCCCATTTCCGCTAAGAAAAACGTGACAAGCGTCGTTCCAAAGACACCGAACCTTTGAATCCAAGGATTATCTAATAGCCCCCCGTCTTCCTTATCCGGAATAAGCATCCAGACTGCCATTGCCCAAAATCCTGCGATTAAGATGTATTTAAGGACTTCAGGCGTTAATGTCGCTGTAATCCAAGCGCCTAGGGCGCCAGCTAACCCGTGGTTTAGGAGTGTTGCAACAAGGATGCCGATAACAATGGGAATAGGGCGGCGAAACTTGGCGGCAAGAAGCAAGGCTAAAAGCTGCGTCTTGTCTCCCATTTCCGCTAAGACAACGGCAAGGACACTGACGAAAATGGATTCTGACATAGAGCGCTTTCGAATTTAAAAAAGTGCCGCATCCTCACGAATGGCGCAAATGGCATTTTTGTAGCCTGAAGCATCTTTATTGCCAAAAATCGCCGATCCCGCAACAAGCACATTGGCTCCGGCGATTACAGCCAAATGGGCGTTATCTTTTGTAATGCCGCCGTCAACTTCAAGGTAAATCTTGCGCCCAGTTTTCTCTTCGTGCGAGCAGATGATTTCGTGCGCTTCTTTAATTTTCGGTAAGACGCTAGGTAAGAACTTTTGTCCGCCAAAGCCAGGATTTACACTCATAATCAAAATGAGGTCAACCTTATCGATCACATATTTCAAAGCCGAGAGCTCTGTTGCTGGGTTAAAGGAAACGCCCGTTTTCACTCCCGCTTCTTTTAGTATCGAAAGCGTTCTATCAAGGTGCTTGGTTGCTTCAACGTGTACGGTAACGATATCGGCTCCGGCTTTTGCAAAACTCAATGCTATCGCGTCCGTCGGTTCAACCATAAGATGCGCATCAATCGTTGCGCTTGTATGTGGTCGCAGGCTTTTTAATACGCAAGGACCCACAGTGAGATTCGGGACAAAGTGATTGTCCATGGCATCAAAGTGAATCCAATCGGCCCCGTCGCGCAGCACGGCTTTCACTTCATCGGCAAGATGCGCGAAATCGGCCGAGAGAATCGATGGGGCAATATATAAGTGCGGCTCTTGCATAGTAGACTCGAAATAGCTGTGTTTTGTGGGCTTAACCTTTCACGAGACCTCAAGTTTACGCTAGTCTCGTTTTCTCAAGGTTAAATGCCACCTTCTTTTTCGATTTTTAGGGCGTGGATTTCGTTTTCTAGACTCTGAAGCTCAGCAAGTATTTCATCGAATGTGGGGTACTTCCCATAAAGCATATCTTTCATTGCCTCATAGTCGCGCCGAAGTTCGATTTGAACGTGCTTTTGAGGGATTAGCTTTAGGGTTTCAGGGTGAGCTGCTAAATCGTATCGCGCCCAAGCGCGTGGATAAAACTTTTCTTTAAAGACTGCGACTTTTTCAAGATTCTTCACTTCGCGTAACGAAGACTCTTTGTATTGAGATTTCGCTAGCCGATATAAGTCATAGTAGTGCCGCGAGTACCGAGCTGGTACGCGAGAGCCTTTAGGTCGATTGGCCTCCTGATGCAAGATAGTCGCTTTTTCCCAAAAGCTTCTTTCAATCGAAGTAGCTCTTACGACGGTTTCTCTTTGAGTAAAAATCTGCGGAAAACTTTCTCCCACATATGAAGTGACGGCCTTGTAGCAGTAGGGAGACCATGCGGCAAGGGCGCCGATTTCAAGACGGATGACTTTCAAAATCGATGGATTGCTACTTGTTAGTGGGTAGTAAAAGTTCACCGTCTGTCTGTCTTTTTCATCGAGTGTGACATCGAACCCTTTGCCTAAGAGCCTCTGTAAGTCTTCGCGTATCGAAGAAATGAATGTGCTTTGAAGAAAGAGAACTGTTTTTTCGTTCGCTTCTTCATTGAATTTCATCTGTTGGGTCTTGCTACGCTTTAGCCAGGGTTCTTCTTTTCCTAAGCCTAAGACTCTCCAATCAAGAATGAGGTCAATGTCTTCAGAGAAGCGATCGATCACGTTATAGACCTTAGAAAGGCAGGTGCCGCCTTTGAAAGCAATGTGTGAGCCAATAGTGCTTTTATGAAAGAGGTAATCGAGTAAAAGGCATACCCAAAAGTCTTTCTCGATAAAGTAGAACTTTCCCAATGAGTGAGACTATACGAACGCCCCAGTAGTTCTAGGCAGTT
>CAVJUW010000069.1:0-4849 GCA_963652725.1 Bacteroidaceae bacterium
AGGGGAGTGAGCTTGAAAAGCCACTCCCCAAAGTTTTTCATTGGAAGGAAAACGGATTCTTAACGAAGCTTATTAAAGTCAGTGTCTAAAAGATTAAGCGCTTTTTGGATACCCTCTATCGTTACCTCAATCCAAGAGACATATTGCGCATTGATTTCTTTTTGTTCGGCAAGTTGCTTAGCGAAGGCCGCAGGCTGAGGACCACCTTCAACAGCACGGCGATTGATAATCTCGCGCGGGTTCAAAAGAGAACGGAACTCCGCTTCACTCATAGGTAACGCGGTGTCGCCTTCAGGGTATTCAGCCTTAATGACTTCAGCGTAGATTTCCTTCATCTTTTCATACGGGAAGTTCAAAGGCAAGATTGCGTTAGCGCGTGCGAAACTTACCATTTGGCTTGCCACATGGTGACCAACACGGAAGGGCAACCCATATTCACGCATCATCGCATCGGCAATTTCTTGGCTTGCTGTCCAATCGCTATTGAGTTCTTCTAGCGCTCTTACTTTATCAACTTTAAGTGCCTTAACAACGCGCTCGAGCATCGTTAGAGCGCCGAGGGCAGTCTTTGTCGCAACTAAGGCGCAGGATTGATTCTTCGCATCCATCATGCCTGGAATGATGTTATGGGCGCGCAACAGAATCGCCGCGGCGTCTGCGATTGTTTGGCTAGCGGCAGAGCGCGTGTTAACCATTAAGCCAGGATTTCTTTTTTGCGGCATTGCTGAAGATACATAGGTCGTATCGGCGCTTTCTTGCAAAATCATCCAGGGGCGGGCTTGCGCATACTGCACGGTAATGTCTTGAATGAAGGTGCAGATGTGTAAGCCAATACTCTGAAGGATTTCCGCAAACTCCACTGGCATATCCACATTAATCCCCAATGTGCCGTCGTAGCAATTGTGGGTGATATCCGAGAAACCTAAGTAGCCGGCCATACGGCGCCGATTTAAGGGCCAACTTGTGCCGTTAAGAACAGTCGAGCCCATCGGGCAATAATCGAAACGCTTAACAAATTGCGTTAAGCGTTCCCGATCACGGTTAAATCCCGCAAGTAGACCAATAAGATAGTGGCCTAATGTGTTAGGTTGAGCAGCTACGCCATTGGTGTAATTGACAACAAGCGTATCGGCGTGATCTTCTGCCATCGCGGTCATCGCTTCGGTAACACCATTTAAGGCGTGCATGACGCGAATGGCATTGTCGCGGCACATCGCCAAGCGATAGGTCGAATGCATGTCCTGCGAGCTTCTTCCCACGTGAAGGATGGTGATGCGGGGACCGGCTTTTTCAATTAAAAGGGGCTCAAGCTTAATCACAGCCTTAGGACGCACGGCACCAGGCTTTTCACCCTCTTCAAAAACATCCGCAATTGCATCGGCAAAGCGCTTGGCTTCAGCTTTTGGACTCAGACCCTCATCTGTGTTAATGACAAGGGTTGCTTTATTGATTTGCTCAAGCCAAAAGAATTCGTCACGAACCGGAAGAATCTCTGGCGTCTTTGTCTCAGCCATAAAAATGCTCCTTAAAGACGTAGGGAAGTGTTGCCCTAGATTCTAAAAAAGAAGGGCAATCATCGGTTTGTTACGAAGCCAATGGCTTTTTGAGCAAACTGCAAAAGTTAAGAAAGTCCCGTGATCTTTCCGTCTTTAAGGTCAATGCGATAGGCAGCTGGGTTTCGTGGAAGCCCTGGCATACGAAGAATCGATCCCGTGGTTGCCACAATAAAGCCTGCGCCCGCATTGAGTAGTAGCCTTGCAACAGGAAGCGTCCAACCCTTGGGTGCGCCCTTTAAAGAGGCATCGTGCGTGAGCGACAAGGGTGTTTTTGCAATGCATACAGCCAAGCGATCCATCTTAAGCTTTTCTAAAAGCGCAAGGTCTTTCTTTGCCGCATCAGATAGTGTCACAGAACCCGCACCGTAGACATTCTTTGCCACAGCCTCAATCTTTTCTAAGATAGGCGCCTCTTCGGGGTAGGTAAAGTGAATTTCCTTGGGCGCTTCTTCTAAGGCATCCAAAACAGCGCGAGAAAGTTCAAGCGCGCCCTTACCGCCTTCTGCGAATCCTTTACAGACAGCAAAACGCACGCCAAGCTGTGTGCAGTGCGAAGTAAGAAGTGCGATTTCGTCTTCGTCGTCGCCTGCGAAGTGATTCATCGAAACGACAATTGGTGCCCCGTAGCGCTTTAAGTTAGCGATGTGGGCATCAAGGTTACAGAGACCTGCAATGAGAGCCTCGATGTTGGGTTTGCCGATTTCTTTTAAGTCAACTCCGCCGTGCCAGTGAAGCGCTTTTAGGCTTGTAACGAGCACGACAGCGCCAGGCACAAAGCCTGCGGCGCGGCACTTAATGTCAAAGAACTTTTGTGCGCCTAAGTCGCTACCGAAACCGGCTTCCGTGACTGCAACTTCACCTAAAGTCATCGCAGCGCGCGTAGCGGCAACCGAGTTACAGCCATGGGCGATGTTCGCGAAGGGACCGCCGTGAACAAAGGCTGGTGTTCCTTCGATGGTTTGCACAAGATTGGGTTTGACGGCGTCGGATAAAAGCGCCATAAGTGAACCCGTGGCCCCCAAATCTTTACAGGTAAAAGGCGAACCATCACGCTTAAAGCCGACGACAAGTGCATCAATGCGGCGTCGTAAATCGGCCTCATCGTTGGCTAAACACAAAACAGCCATCAATTCACTTGCCACGGTGATATCAAAACCCGTTTCTGTGGGTACGCCATTAACTGCTCCCCCAAGACCCGTGACGATAAAGCGTAGCTGTCGATCGTTTAAGTCAACGACTCGCTTCCACGTGACTTCCTTTAAGTCGACCTGACCAAAGTAGCGAGCCGCATCAATTAAGGCAGCTAAGAGGTTATTGGCTGCCGAAATCGCATGAAAGTCGCCCGTGAAGTGTAGGTTAATCGACTCCATTGGAAGCACTTGCGAATAGCCGCCACCTGCGGCTCCTCCCTTCATTCCGAAAACCGGTCCCAAGGAGGGTTCACGAAGCGCTAAAACGGCTTTTGTGCCGAGTTGATTTAGTCCTTGCGCCAAGGCAATTGAGGTCGTGGTTTTCCCAGAACCCGCGGGCATCCCAGAGGTTGCCGTGACTAAAACGAGTTTGCCGTTTGCCTTGCGGTCTTTATGCAGTGTGACCTTGGCCTTATCGCGTCCATAAGGCTCGAATTCGTCATCAGTTAGACCCCATTCATGGGCAAGGTCATCGATTCGTTTGAGTTTGACGGATTGGGCGATTTCGATATCACTAAGCATATTTCGGGCTCCATAAAAGGGCGAAACTCTCGAGAGAAAATTTTGATGGCGCACCTTGCGCCAATGGGAACAGAGACTATGCCACGGAACATCTTAAAAAGGCAATTGACCAAAAGGGGGATAACCCTAGAATCTGCTATTGCGACAAAAGCCACTTAAAAACGGGGAGGACTTCAATGGTTCCTGCGCTCGAATCGAGTGTGGTGCTATCTTCTAGCGTAAGGATAAGGTGCTTTTTGCAAGGGAAAACCTTTGAGAACTTATGAAGGGCACTCACCTCACGCTTTAGCGTTCCCGGGTCCTTTTTTAGTCTGAGAGCGACTTGGATAGCGAGCTTTTCTTCGGGGATATAGAAATCGACTTCGATGTTTTTCCTATAGTAAAAGACAGCATCGTTTCTTCCAAAGCGCCGTAAAAGCTCTAGTGCAACGAGGTTTTCAAGTTGGGCGCTCTCGCAATCTAGGCTAAGGATTTTTAAGAGTCCGGCATCGGCAAAATAGTACTTGGGAACGCTTTCACGCTCGGCGAGTTTTCCTGCGTAATTAGCTATTGCATGAATAAGGCACGCTTCTTTTGCAACTTCAACGTAGGAGATTGTCGAGACCTTAGAGATTTTGTTATTGACCTCAGTTAAGAGGTTAGTTAGGCGCGAGTAAGAAAGGGGGGTTCCTACACTTTCACCAATTTTTTTAAGTAGCATGCGAAGCACTGCAGGGTGTTTAATCGCAGAGCGCTCCAAGATATCGTGAAGATAAATTGTTTGGAAAATGTTCTCGAGATAAATAAGCCGTGTTTCTTTTTTCGCGTTGACAGTTTCCGCAAATCCCCCAAAGAGCAAATACGACATAAATTGATCAAAGACAAGGGCCTCGTTTTTTGTTGAAACGAGATCTTTGGCTTGATAGGGCAAGCCTTTGGCTCTTAGGTATTCCGCGAATGTCAGTGTTGTAATGGGGATCGTGAAGTAGCGACCACCCAATAGGGAGGCAACATCGGTGCTTAGCATCTTCGCATTGCTCCCAGTGATAAAAGTCGTGATTTTTTCATCAGCCATACGGCGCGCGAACTTTTCCCAACCATCAATGATTTGGATTTCATCGAGAAAAAGAATAGGACGACTTTTCGAACCTGCTAGGCCATAGTGCGCTTCAAGTAAGCGGTTAAAGTCTGAGCTCTCAAAGCCAATGAGCCGCTCGCTTTCAAAGTTGATGTAGATAAGGTTCTCCCAGTCTGCGCCATTTTTTACAAAATCGTGCATCACTTGAAAAAGCCAATAGGATTTTCCAGCGCGCCGCAATCCCACGGCAACGCAGTTGGCGAAGTCATGAGTAGCGATATCGCGGCGAAAAAGCTCGATGCCTTTGACGAATTCGCGGTTGTCGGCGATGATGTTTTGGAGAGTAGAAAGCTCGATCATGGCAATTGCCCTTTAGTTCGGTGCGGTAATTATGACAGATTTTGTTTAATGAACTAAACAAAAACCATATAATTTTGTTTAATAGACTAAACAAAAATGAGACAGGGGAAGCGGGACAAAAAAAGAAATTAGAGCGAAAAGCGGTCAATGTTTCCCTCAGAGAC
>CAVJUW010000070.1:0-4837 GCA_963652725.1 Bacteroidaceae bacterium
ATCAAATTCAAACGGAATTTCTTCGCATCGTTAAGCGTGGTGGTGACCCTGTTTTCTCCCCTATTCCCATTGTGACAACTGCAGCGATTGGAGACGATATCTGTCACGCAGTTGCCATGAGAGAAGCGAAAGTCGCTATTGGCCTACGCTTTGACAAATTAAATCTTTGGCTTAAGGGCTATGGGTCTCTCTTTTTAAAGGGCACAGGACTCGACCGAGAACTCGACTGGCTTATTTGGAGCATTCTCAAAGAGAAAAAAGAGAAGGCTCTTTTTAAGCCATTTGAAGCGCGTCTAGAAAATTACGTTAAAGAAAAAAACGATTTTGAACTTTTTTCAGCGGCAAGCCGCATTTCAAGCACCTTTGTGCAGTACCTTAACTACCGAGCAAGCTGGGTCTTTCAATGGCTTGATCTTCCTTTAGACCAGGAGAGCCCCGATAAAGAACTAGATGAGGCCCAAAAGCACCCTGACTACCTTTGGCAGGTTGAACTTTTTAAAGAGATTCGAGACCGTTTAAGCGTTGAAAAGTCCAATCAAAGTGAATTCCTTCATACGATTAAAGACTTTGTCGCAAATCTGAATAAAAAAGAGGCGGGAAAAGCCGATCCAAATGCCATCCCCGATTTCTTTTTTATGCCTGAAGTGATTCCTCCTTTAGCGTTACCCTTTATCGAAAAAGCCGCTTGCAGTAAAGACGTTTACGTCTACTTGATGCGAAATACTCAGGTCGATTTCACAGATCTCTTGGGATCGAATACTTACTTAGAGCGTAACGCCAAAGAAAACGCGAAGTTAATCGAACGCTTTGAGAAGTTTGACCCAAAGGATGCCTTGCAACACGATTTCGCAAAAGAAAAGACTCCGCTTAGTGAAACACTTCCCTTTGAGCGCCATGCGTGCGATTCAGTTCTTACTCGCATTCAGGAAGCCGTCTGGGAAAACCGAACTCCAGACTTTTCGGGTATCGATTTCACCTCGGATACCTCGCTACGCGTTGGGAAGGCATCGAGTCTTGCCCGAGAGATTGAAACCGTCATCGATTGGATTTTTGCTATTAAGGAAAAAGAAGGTAAGCGCCTTACCTCTGAAGAAATCCTTGTTTTAATGCCTGATGTCGCAAAAGCCGCTCCTCTCATTGAGGGCATTATGGCGACTCTCCCCTCTCGCTACGTGAAAACAAACGAAGGCGCCGTTGAAGAACCCACCTCTATTGCCTATAACATTCTTGGCAACTCTTCGGTTGAGACCTCACAACTAGCTCGCGCCTTCTTTGCTACCGCGAAATTCTTGGATTCTGCCGCTGACTTCGAAGGCTTAACACAACTCTTACGCTTTAGGGCGCTTGAGAAGGCGTGGGAACTATCGGCTGATGCGAGTTCTATTGCGCTTAAATGGCTTTCCTGCGCTGGCTTTCGCGCTGGTCTTGATGATGAGCACCTAGAGACTCTCGCCAAAACCAATCCCGCCCGAGCCCTTTATTTTCATTCAGACGGCACTTTCGAGCGCGCCCTTGAGCGCCTGATGCTTTCTGATGCGATTAACACCGATAGCTTGCAGTCCTTCTTTAAGGTAAAACCTGTGAATGGAACTGAAGTGGGAGGCTTTGACAGGGTTAACGAAAACCTTGAGATTCTCACAGCGCTCTGTAAGCTTTACAAAGCCTTTAAGAGCGTAAGCCAAGCGATTAGCACGAGTAAAACAGGTCCTGAGTGGCTCGCTTGGACGCACGAGGCTATCGAATGCCTTTTCCCAGGACTTGAAGCCGACGGTGAGTTTGCTGACGAAATTGCCTCACTCATGGATGCGGCCAATCACATTGCCAATGCGCAAAACCGTGTTTTCCTTGAGGGACAAACGCTTGATTATGCGGCTTGGATTAAAGCGCTCGAACTTGAAACGAGTAACTCTTCAGGACGAAACAAACCCTATGGCTCTGTGACATTCGCCAGCCTCTCTTTAATGCGGCATCTACCGAAAAAAGCCGTTGCCTTAATCGGAATGGACGAGGATTCGCTCTTTCCAGGGAAAAATAGAGAAGAAGAATTCTCTCTTATGGCAGTAGGCGACCCCTGGCCAGGTGATATCGATACGCGAGCGGCCAATCGAAATCGCTTTTTGGATGCCGTGCTTTCTGCAGAAAAGTATGTCTTTATAAGTTACAACGCAGGAACCGACCCCAAAGGGAAAAATCAATTAAACCCCTCTTCTGTCGTACAGGATTTCTTGCAGTGGTTAAGTTTTGCAGGACTTAAAAAGGAGGCGATTGAATTTCCGATTCCTTTAATGAGCTATTCCGATGATATGTTTACGACTGAACGGGGAGCACGTTTTTGGAATGGGCACGATGCTATCGCGAGTGTTAGCCACAGAAATGCCGTTCAATGCCACTATGGAGCCGAAGAACTCCCCTTTGTCGATACCTTAGATGTAAGACTCAGACGAGTTGAGAAGAATCTCCCGGCAATGGAAATCCCAGAAAAGCTTCACTTAAAAGACTTAATGAAGTGCTGGAATGACCCCGATAGCTTTGTGGAAAGTCTTTTGCGCTTGGGCTCTCCTGAGCTTCAAGCTGATGAATCAGACCCCTGCACGATTACAACGTTCGAGAGTCGTCTTTTTGAAGTCTCAGCGAAGCGAAAGATTTTTGCTGAACTTGAAAAACACGGCGTTGCCCCCGATGCCATTGATCCCGAAGCAGAGAATCTCATAGAGACCGCGGGGCTTGAAACCATCAAAGACTACATTGAAACAACGCCGCAATTTGGCGCAGAAGGTGTTCGCGAGAAAAACTCCAAAGAACTACTCAAAGAAGTGGCATCTTTGTACATTGCAAAATATGAGGCTTGCGCTCACTTTAGAAAAGAGAATGCCGTAACCCTCCCTCTAAAAACAAAAGATGGAAAGAATGTTGAGCTTCTCATTCCTGAAATCGAAGTCTCGGGAACTACCACGAATAAATCGGTTCTTGTTAACTTTTCCAATAACGATGCCTCAAAAAACACGGATTTATATATTGCACACTGCGCTACTGGCCATGATTTAAGTCTTACATCCCTATCGTGGGACAAAGGCGCAGTTTCCAAGCAAGAGCGCGTAGCAATCTCAAAAGAGAATGCTCTGACACTAATCAATGCGCTTTTTACGCATTATGAGAAGACCGTAGAAAAGTTCCTTGTCACAACTACGCCTGAGCACTACAGTCCCGTTCCCAAACCACCGAAGTTTTCCACACTTTTTAGGGGCAGAGAAAAGACAAAAGACGATTTCTCGGAGGAAAAGGAAAAGGCTGACACGCTCTTTACCGAGTGGCTCGGTTTATATGACAAAGCCGCTATCGATAAAGAGAGTAGCAATCGCGAAAAATCAAAGAAAAGGGTAACTGACGCACGAGAAAAGGTGAAGACTAGTGAAGAAAAACTCGATGCCATCTATAAGAAAATCGAGGCTCTAAAAGAAGATCGGAAAACAGCGAAAAAGCCCGAGTCCGTGGATAAGAAGATTGCGAAAGAAGAAGAGAACATCAGGAAAACAAGCGAAACGCTTGAGGCTCAAAAGCAAAAGGCAAAAGAGGCAGAAGAATCTTACAGAAACGAATCGGATAAGCCCTCGAACTTTTCCGAACAGATGCGGCGCGAGAAAACCGACGCATTAAGCGATGCCATCGTAAAACTCGGTGAAACGATTCGTGAGTAGAAAAAAATGACCCAAGAAATAATCGAAGCTCTAACTGAAAATATGGCAACTGACGTGACACCGACTCCTACCTTTGATTGTTTAAAAAGTGCAATTGATGGCACCTGGCTTATTGAAGCGAGCGCTGGAACGGGAAAGACGTATTCCTTAGTACACCTTGTTGCACGTCTTGTCGTTGAAAAGAAGATCGCGATTGACAAAATTCTTCTTGTGACATTTACGAAAGCGGCAACCGCAGAACTCGCCGAACGCGTACGAAGCCTTTTTGCGCAATTTATTTCTGGCGTCAATCTCGATGCCATCGAGGAAGAACTCAGAAAACGTTGGATTGAAACCGCTGAATTTTCTGACTACGAAACGCTTTTAAAGAAGGCGATTTCTGAATTCGATGATGCCTCGGTCTGCACCATTCATAGTTTCTGCGAGCAAATGCTCTCGGAGTTCACCTTTTCTCGCGCTGGTCTCTACGACACAGAAGTTGGTGACGACACGGCTGTGGTCCATCAAGCCGTTGACGAACTCTTAAGAGCAACCCTTAGCAACCGAGAAACGAGCGACACATTAAAAGACGAAATTCTTGCCTCAAACAATTGGGAAGAGATTGCAGGGAAACTTATCGTTGAATCCGATGAGGTGATTCATAACATTCAATTTCTAGATGAAGAGGCAAATAAGAAAAACAGTGATCCAGGATTTATCGCTTCTGAAGAATTAAGAGCATGGTTCCCAGAATTTGCTCTTAGCGTGAAAAGGCGCGTAAAAGAACTCAAAGCCGCACAAAACATCACATCATTGAATTCGCTTCTTATAGACTTTCAAGAAGCCATCCACAAAAGCACTGAACTTTTAAGCCACGTAAGAAGTCGCTATCGAGCCGTTTTAATCGATGAATTCCAGGATACCGACCCCATTCAATACGACATCTTTAAGACCCTCTTTTTGGATGCGGGGAATTTGGAAAGTAAGACGCTTCCCACAACAGTGATTTTCGTGGGAGACCCCAAGCAATCAATCTACGGTTTTCGCTCAGCAGAACTCGATACCTATAACGAAGCGAAAAACCACATCCAATCCATTGCAGGAAATAAGGCGATTCTCCAATTGCCGATGAATTTCCGCTCAACCCCAGCGCTTGTTGAAAC
>CAVJUW010000071.1:0-4806 GCA_963652725.1 Bacteroidaceae bacterium
AATTTCAAAACGATTTTTTCCCATTTCTGTTTCCTCAGTTGGCGTCACATCTTTACATTTCTTAACGCTTTTCCAAGGCGTTATAAGGTGTGGTTACTAAGCTTGAGTCTCGAACTTGTGATGTGTCATTAGAAGAGTAAGAGGCTAGTTATGATTTGCCCCCAATTTCTGGGGGCAAACGGGAATTAAAACGAGCTTAGCGCTGAGATCTCACATCGCCATAGAGGCTTTCGATTTCTGCAGAGTACTTCGCTGTGATGACACGTCGCTTTAATTTCAATGTCGGCGTGAGCATTCCGTTATCGATTGTCCAAGGGTCTCGTAAGATCCGAACGTTTCTTGGAATTCCGTAATTCGGGAAGTTTGCTGTGGCAGCTTTTACGCGCCGCAGCACAGCATTGCGAATTTCTGAATTCTGTAGTGTTGCATCATCATTTGGGTCAAGACCAAAACTTTCACAGAACCGTGGCCACTGCTCAGGGTTTATAACCACCAAAGCGGAAACATACGGGCGGTTATCCCCAACGACCATCGATTGGGCAAAGAGGGAATCGGCTCCGATGGCGTTCTCAAGGTCTGCGGGCGGCACCTTTTCTCCAGTGCTTGTGACGATGATTTCTTTAATGCGGCCCTTAAGCTTAATATCCCCATCCTCATAGATATCGGCCTGATCGCCAGTTTTTAACCAGCCGTCTTCTGTGAACATCGCAGCGGTTTCTTTCGCTCGATTCCAGTAGCCTTTCATCACGCAGGGACCGGTTACCTGCAATTCGTCGTTATCTCCAAGGCGAACCCGCATGTTTTTTAAAGCCACCCCAACAGTGGTCGGGTGATTCTTTCCGATTGGGTTTACCGAGATAATCGGGCTCGTTTCTGTCATCCCGTAGCCTTGGTGAATCTGAACGCCAAGACCTAGAAAGAAGCGCGCCACCGCGGGGCTTAACGCGGCGCCACCCGCAATGAAGATTCTCGGGCGGCCCCCGAAAATGTTTCTTACGGTTTGCGCCACAAAGTGATCTAAGAAGCCAGAGGCGACGCAATCGAAGATTTCGCTTGGCGTAAAGGGCGATGGAAGCCCATTTGTGCGGCAGAACTTTCTATAGCCCACGGAAATTGCCCAACGCATTAAGAAACGCACAGCGCCACTTTTAAGCGTTAAGCGGTCTTGAACCTTAGCGTAAATCTTTTCATAGATTCGCGGCACACTCATCATGACTGTGGGGCGAATAAGCCGCATATCGTCTTGCAAAAAGCCGATACTGCGGTTAAAGGCAACTAAGTTTCCCATCCCAAGCGCGGTGTAGTAGCTTGTCGTACGCTCGAAAGTGTGCGAGAGCGGCAGGAAAGAAAGCCACACGTCATTGGGTTCAGTCCAAATAATCGAAAGGACGCCTGTGACATTGGCGAGAATCGCGCGGTGCGTGAGCATCACGCCCTTGGGGTTGCCTGTGGTGCCAGAGGTGTACACAATCGCAGCTAAGTCTTCGGGTTCGGGTCCTGCGGGAAGCTTCGTTCCAGACCCTTCACTAAGCCAGGCGTCCACATTTGTCACTTCAACGTTTCCATCGCGGTGGGGTTCCGTGGCCTCATCGGTGATGATCACAGTTTGAAGCTCAGGCAAATTGCCAATTTCTCGAATCCCTTTCCACTTTAGGAGGCGATTCGTAAAGAGCACCTTCGCTCCTGAGTCTTTTAAGATATAAGCCGATGACCCCGGAGTATCCACAGCGTGCAAGGGAACGGGGACTAGGGCATTAGCGAGAGCTGCTTGATCAAAGAAAATCGCATCAATGCAATTAGGTAGCAGCATCGCGACTCGGTCGCCTCTTTTGAGTCCCATCTTCGCAAACGCATGGCGCCATTGCGTGACTTTCTGGGCGACTTCGTGAGCTTTAAGGACTACCCAGTCCTTGAGCATATTGTCGTAGTACTTATAAAGCGCAATATCGGGGCGTTTTTCTAAGTGATGCGTTAATAGTTCAGGAAGCGTTCTTAAGAGCTCAAGCTCTGCTCTGCGGCTAATCCCATTATCCAAATTCTGTGTGCTCTTCTCTGTCATAGGTCTAAGCGAGAAACCGAAGAAATAATCTTTTAAATCCAAACGAAACGTAAAGCCAATAGATTTTAGCGGTTTACCCGTATTTATTCTTTCTTTTGCTAAGCAAAACGAATAAGCCGTTTTCATTATCTGTGAAAAGGTCTTACTTCGTTTCATTGAGGATTGCTGAATTTAGGTCTCTTCAAACTTAGCAAGCGTGTGGTTTAGTCTTTCTTTTGCTCAGCGCTTTTACCTGTTTCGTCGCTATCGTCATTGAAAAAGCTATTTGTAAGACGCAACCATGGCCCGGGGTCACCTTCCTTTAGCGCCTTGTAACTCGTCTCAAAAGCTTCCTTATCAAACGAATTCTTTGATGCTTGCAAAATGTTCTTTAAATAGTATTCGAAGAATTGGGTGCCTATGGCACGGTTTGGAACGATGAACTTGTAATCATCGCCTTGAGCCTTGGTGAGAAAGCCCATATAAACGAGGATTGAAATCAGTTTTTCACAATCTAAGCCGTTATTTTGAGTAAGCTTAATTGGTCGTAGCCCCCAAATAAGGTAAATCGCTTCGTGATTAAGGGTTCTTTCGACGAATTCTCTTACGAAATCTTTCTCGCCCAAGGAAAAGATTCCTTCAATCTTGCCTAACCCGTTAGCTACCGAGGGATCGAGCATGTTCTCAGGCTCTTTACCAGTTTCGCTAATCTGCTTTAGATAGTAAAGGCACATCGAAGGATTAAAAATAGCCTTATCAACATCAGGGCTAAAGAAGTATCCCTCGTACCACTCTTTCATGCGAGCGATGACTTCATCGAGCGTCTTGCCGTACTTTTGAAGGTCAACAAGTTGTGGAACTAGGTTGCGAAGCTCGGTTTCTGTAAAGCCAAACATCGCTGCAAATCTTTTGTCGCTTGTGATGTAGTTGGCGATATCATCGAAACCCGAAGTCAATGAATCAAAATCAACGGCAGTGACGCCTGTGATGAAAATTCGAGAAACCGGTCCCCTTGAAGTCAGTGATTTAAGCGTAGTGTAAAAGCACTTCAGGGTGCCACTGTAGCTAGTAAATTTTCTGAATGACTCGAAGTTTGAGGAAAAAATCTCATTGACGATTTCGTCGTATCCGTCGATGATGAGATAAACCTTATTTTCCATAAACCGCAATTTGTAGGCTAAAGCGAAATCAATCATGAGAAAAATGGGGCTCTCAAATTTCTTTTTTACAAGCTCAAGCCCATCTTCGAAGTTGTAGCGTAGACAAAAGTCGTGCAAGCCTTTTCGGACCTTTTCCGTAAACCCTTTGGCGAAATCGTCTGTATCGATATTGGAAAAATCAATGTGAATGACATGAAAGCTACTAGCGAGCTTTGTTTTATGTTCTCCAATGTAGGTGCCAGCGAAATTTGTCTCAAAGTCTTTAGCGGCAGCAATGTCGTAATAGGCTTGGAGCGTTTGCGTGAAAAGCGTTTTCCCGAAACGATGCGGGCGAATAATGAAGTGAAAAGGAGGGCGTGAGTTTTCGAGCAATTCGATAAAACGGGTTTTATCGACATAGGCTAGATTATTTTTTCGCAAAATCGAAAAATTCGACTCCCCATAAGGCGTGATTTTCAGTGATGGCTTAGTCATTTCTCCCCCTATAAACAAAGCCTTTCGTTTTGTTCGGATTATACGTGCATTGATCTCTCTGCCCCGTGGTTTTGCTTTCGAGAACGGTTTTTAAAAGAGAGAGGCAAACTTGAGAATACAATGTGTGCGACGTTGCGGGAGAGGCCCGCTTTTTATTTTTACGCATGGTTTTAGAAGAGAAACGAAGGGATTTAGTTATGTGGTACAGCGTTACGGGTATTGTGATTTCTTTTTTGGGTACGGCCTTTAGTCTTTGGAAGATTCTGATGCGTGATGAACGCATCGCTGGCACCTGGCGCGACATCCCCAATCTACACAAGAATGCGATTAAAGAACGACGCTACGTCATCGTTGGCATCATCCTTATTTTCATTGGCTACTTATTGCAGATTATTGGAATCTTTAACCCTTAATTCTTCGCTCATGCTTTTTCTTACGCTAACGCTCTCAGAGGCGAAAGAGCTCACAATTTAGTTTAAATTGCCGTCATTTTGCAAGAAAACTGCAAAATCTTTATAATTTCTGTTGGAAATTAAAAAGACAAGCATCTATTTAGCAGATTTTCTCTGGAAAGAGCCTATGTTGTACGAATTTAGAGCGAAAAACTTCAAATCCTTTCGTGACGAAGTGGTTTTCTCGATGAAACCTGCTCCAAAGCAGAAAGGGCTTGATTACAGCGTTATCACGAAGAAGGCTGGGACAAAGCTTACGAAAGCCCTTTGCTCGGCTGTTATCTATGGGGCCAACGCATCAGGGAAAACAAATCTGATTAGCGCGATGGACGCTTTGAAGAGCATCGTTGTTTCCGGAAGTATTCGTAATGGTAACGGCGTGGTTGGATCAAACCCAGCGGCGAACCTTTTGGAACTTATCCCTAACTGCAACGCCGATAAGCGTGAACCTGTCAGTTTTGCCATTGAGTTTTTGAACGTTGGAGAGATCTTCTCTTATTCTCTCAGAATGAATCTCGGGTATTTTTTAGAAAGTGACTTTGATCGAGAAATTCAAACTGAAGAGTTGAAGGTTAATGGCGCTCTTATTTTTAAGCGCGAGAAAGACCACGTAACGCTCGAAAATCTCAGTAAGGTAAAGGCCTATTTACCCAAGGGCTTTAAGGCGAAAAATAAATTTAGT
>CAVJUW010000072.1:0-4767 GCA_963652725.1 Bacteroidaceae bacterium
GGTATCGGTTTTTTCACTTAATTGCGTCACAGTGAGAATCGCCACTCCTCTCTCGGCCTTTTCCTTTAAGAAGCACTCGATAAAAGCTAAGGCCGTATAAAAGGCATTTCCTGGCTTAAAGTGATCTTGCGCACGGCCTACCAAAAGTTGCGGCAAAACCGCCGTCATCGCCGCTCCCGCAAAAAATAAATACCACGCCACATAAATCCAAAGGAAAAAGACAGGAATCGCAGCAAACGCCCCGTAGATACTTGAAAACGTACCAACGGCAACGTAGTGCGCAAAAAGGCGTTTTACAACTAAGCTTGCGAGGCTTACGACAAAGCCACTTAAAAGGGCATCGCGAAAGCGCACCAAGCAATTGGGGACATAAACGTAGACGGCAGCATAGGCTATCGTCTGCAAAAGCATGATTCCTACGCTATAGAAAAAGCGCGAGAGACCGGGATCAGCGCCTTCAAGCGTTAACGCAGCGATGTGGCCAGTAAAAGAAACGCTTACTGCCATCGAAATCGGACCCAATGTCACAAGCGCCCAATATAGAAGTACGCGCTGCGGCAGTGGTTTTAAGTGACGAATGCGGAAAATGCGGTTAATCGTCACAAATAGCTTATGAATAAGAAGTAGGCCCGTTAAAAGAAGACCCACAATACCAAAGGTTGTAAGCCCTGCTGCGTGATAGCTAAATTCGCGTAAGTGAGCAAGGATCACTTCCGAGTACTGCTCGGGGATAAAACTCGTGAGAATGAGGGTTTCAAGCGCTTCACGTTCCTCTGTAAACGCAGGAAACGCCGCAAAGACCGCTAAGGTAATCGCAAGAAGCGGCACGATACCGAGAATTGTCGCCAAGGTCATCGTTGACGCGGTTTCTGTTAAGCGAATTTCAGAAAGTCGCTCGACTAAAAAGGCGAAAAGCTCTTTCGCGGTGGGCAAAACGCCCTTGTCGCGAACGTTTTCTCGCAAACTACGTGGCTTATGGGTTTCAGTGGGGTTTGCCTGAGTCAAAAGGGAATTTCCTCTTTAGTTTGTTTAGAATCTCGTATCTTACGCTTTTTGAGGTTTTAACCTTTATTTTTATTGAAAAGAAACACCATGCGCGCTAGTCAATTTTTCATTTCTACGTTAAAAGAAGCTCCAGCCGATGCGGAGATTCCGAGTCAAGTTCTTTCGATTCGAGCAGGTCTCATAAAGAAACTTGCCGCAGGCGTCTACACGATTATGCCAATGGGATTAAGAATCGTGAAGAAAATCGAACGGATTATTCGTGAAGAAATGGAACGCGCAGGATCGATTGAACTTTCGATGCCAATTGTGCAGCCTGCTGAACTCTGGGAAGAGTCAGGTCGCTGGAAGAAATACGGCCCCGAACTCTTACGCTTTAAAGACCGCCACATGCGCGACTTCGTTATTCAACCGACAAGCGAAGAAGTGATCACGGATGTTGTGCGCTCTGAGATTAAGAGCTGGCGCGAGTTGCCGATTAATCTATTTCAAATCCGCACGAAATTTCGCGATGAACGCCGTCCACGCTTTGGCGTGATGCGTGCTCGCGAATTCATTATGAAAGATGCCTATAGCTTTGATAGGGATAGCGAAGCCGCAGGGAAAAGCTATGAAATTATGTATGCGGCCTATCAGAGAATCTTTGAGCGCTTGGGACTTACTTTTCGCGCAGTGCGTGCCGATACGGGTGCGATCGGTGGCTCACGCTCGCATGAATTCCAAGTGATTGCTGACGTGGGCGAAGACCTTATTTGCTACTGCCCGACTAGCGACTATGCAGCAAATATTGAGCTTGCTGAAGCTTGCTCCGTTTTAGCTGGCCGCACTGAAGCGAAAGAAGAACTAAAGAAAAACGCGACCCCTGGAAAAGAAAAGTGTGAAGACGTTGCCCCCTTCTTAGGAATCGATTTATTGCGTTGCGTGAAATCGATTGTCTTAGCGCAAGATAAAGTAGATCAAAACGGCAATCCCCTTCCCGCGAAGATTGTTCTTATTCTTTTGCGTGCCGATCACGACTTAAATGAAGTAAAAGCCGGGAAACTTCCTGAGTTAAGTGACGGCTTTCGCTTTGCGACAGAGTCTGAAATTGCCGAGCACTTTAATGGCGCAAATCCTGGCTCCTTAGGCCCCATTGGTGTTCGTGACGACGTTCTCATTTACGCGGATAAAACCGTAGCGGATATGAGTGATTTCTGTTGCGGGGCCAATGAAACGGGCTTTCACTATACGGGCGTGAACTTTGGGCGCGATTTACCTGAACCCAAGGTCGCTGACCTTCGTAACGTTGTCGCAGGCGATAAGAGCCCTGATGGTAAGGGCGTCCTTGCTCTTCAACGCGGTATCGAAGTCGGACACGTCTTTTACCTTGGTACAAAGTATTCCGAGGCGATGAATGCTACCTATCTAGATGAAACTGGGAAGCCACGCGTTATTGAAATGGGCTGCTACGGCATTGGTGTCACGCGCTTACTTGGAGCTGCGATCGAACAGCGCCACGACGAAAAAGGCATGATGTGGCCAGCGCAGATTGCTCCCTTTGAAGTGGTGATTTGCCCGATGGGAATGGCTAAGAGCGACGCCGTTAAAGAAGCAGCAACAAAATTACACGATGAACTTACAGAGCGAGGCGTTGATGTGATTCTTGATGACCGCGACCTGCGAGCGGGCGTCATGTTTGCCGATTGGGAATTAATCGGTGTGCCGCACCGCGTGGTTGTAGGTGACCGGGGACTTAAAAATGGTGTACTCGAGTACACGGACCGCACAGCGATGGATAAGAAAGAACTCATTAATGCGGCTCAAATGGCTGACTTCTTAGTGAAAAAACTTCGTTCCTAAAACATAAGATAATTGAAATAAGCCCTTTTCCTTATGGAAAACAATGTAGTTCTGTGAAAGAATTGCTCATTACCACCTTTTGGAGAACGAGGATGCAAGAGCTAAGACCTTTAGTGCGTGTGATTGATGATGACGACGCGATGCGCCGTTCTTGGGCTTTCTTAATCGAAGGCGAAGGTTGGAATGTTGTCACGTACTCGGATGCTTTAGATTTTCTTTCTAGCAATGACTTTCATAGACCAGGCTGCATTGTTCTCGATGTGAGAATGCCGCGCATGAGTGGGCTTGAATTGCAGGACCGCTTAATTAAGTTGAAGGTCGATCTTCCGATTATCTTTATTTCGGGTCACGGCGATATTGATATGGCCGTGCACACATTAAAGATTGGTGCTGTGGACTTCTTACAAAAGCCAGTTGATGACCAACGACTTTTAAATGCGATCAGTAAAGCGGTTTCCACGAATTTACTGCGTCGCAGAAATGAAAGTGAGCTCTCGAACTTTAAGAGCCGCTTAGAAAACCTCACGGCGCGCGAGCGGGAAGTGATTCGTATGGTCGCTCAGGGTATGAGCAATAAAGCGCTTGCCGATACGCTTAACATTAGCGAAAAGACCGTTCAGGTCCACCGCGGTGCTGCGTACCGTAAACTTGGAATTCACAACGCGGCTGAAATCGCCCGTATGTTAATTCTCTCAGGCGACCCCCTCTAACTCAAACTCTTTTTGGCGGCGTCTTTACACAAAAAAAGGCGCCGCTTTTTTCTTATGCGAATCCAATTTATCCGTTCGATGCTTTTGGCGATCACAGCGAGCATTTGGGGATTGGCGTTTGTTGCGCAATCGGTGGGTAATAACTACGTCGGGCCCCTTACCTTTACGGCTTCGCGTTCTGTTTTGGCGTTTGTGACGCTTTTTTTCTTAGCGGGCCTTTTCGATCGTTTTGAACCGAGTAAAGGAGGCTTTGAGAAAGCATCATTTCTCAATCGTTGGAAAGATAAAAAGCTTTGGTTTGCCGGCATTGCCTGCGGGTTCTTTCTACTTTCAGGAACTCTTTTTCAGCAGTTTGGGCTACTTTGGACAACGGTCGGTAAAGCAAGTTTTATCACAAGCTTATACATTATCTTTGTTCCGATTGGTGCCATGCTCTTTGGGAAGAAGCCCCCTATTCTTGCGATCTCTGCGCTGCCATTTGCTCTTTTTGGTCTCTTTTTCTTATGTATGACTGAAACGCGGTTTTCGATTCAGTTTGGAGACGCCGTCATGCTCTGTAGCGCTGTGTGCTTTGCGGGTCACATACTGACAATCGATCGCATCTCTTATGGGTTAGATGCGATCCGCATGAGTTGCATTCAGTTTTTGTTTTGTTCAGTCGTCGCTTCAACGGGCGCTTTTATTTTTGAGACAGTTCGCCTTGAAAACATTATCGCTGGCGCCGTTCCGATTCTTTATGCGGGCATATTAAGTAGCGCCGTGGCTTATACCTTACAGATAATCGGGCAACGTGATTTAAATCCGACCTTAGCAAGCCTTATTATGAGTCTTGAGTCCGTTGTGGGCGTTTTAGCTGGCTGGATACTTCTAAATCAGGCACTGACCTTGCGAGAAATCGGAGGCTGCGTCTTGATGGCTTTAGCAATTGTTTTGGCGCAATTGCCTGATGAAATCTTAAAGAAATTTCATCGTGAACCCTCTCACGAAAGAGCCCGCCACGCTAAACTCACAAAAGTTCCGCACTAGATAAGATTACTACTCTAAAGGAAGTTCAAATAAGGCGCAGAAGAGTTTTCCCTGCGCCTTACTTGTCTTTACGCTAGAAGCGATACGTGAATCCGACCTTCGCGCCAATTGAAGAGGTTCCGCGATTGCCGACACCAGCGTTTGCCGTAGCGTCAATCACGCAATTGTCCTTTTCAAACTTCACGCCAAA
>CAVJUW010000073.1:0-4732 GCA_963652725.1 Bacteroidaceae bacterium
CTTTTAAAAACTTGGGACATTTTGGCAATTTTGGATATTTTAATTTTTGATCTTTTGTTTCATCTTCAATGAATTCTTTTACGATTTCATTCTCTAGGTTCCGGAAGTACTTAATCATCCAAAAGAAATCTTCTCCCGCCTTAAAGGAACGGCCAATTTCATAGAAATCCTTTTGCGAAAAAATGTGTTTTTGATATTCGTATTTGCCCTCTTTAAAACCATAAAAATGACTCATATTCTCTGTTTTCAACTCCACACCACTCCTACAGCAAGACCATTTTTCAATCTTGAAGAGGTTCTCGAGGGTTGCTTTTATCTTTTTCGTATCATCCGCGACTTTCCAAATATCAAACAAATCGTCAGACAACGCTTTCTTTCGCTCATCTGATGTCATGCAATTAATATGGTATGCCTTAAGATAGTCAGGAACTTCTAATGGTTTTCCGCGAGTATTTGGAGTATCAAACAACTGGAAGGCCTCATCAAGTTCTCCGACAACAATTACAACGATTTCGATCGCTTTATCGAACTTATCGTCAGCTTTATCGAACTTATCGTCAACTAACTGGTGAATCCACTCTTTTTCATCCCTATGAGTTTCAAACCAGTTCTTAATAGACTTCCTATTTTCTTTAACCTTTTCGGGGGAATAAAATTCCCGTATAGCTTCGTCAACCTTACCCTCACCGACACTTAGAACCTCACGTATCAACTGCAAAGTAACCAATCGCTGTTGCCCATCAATAACATCATGACAATCCTTCTCTTTGTTATCGTAAAGAATGATGCAACCTAAGCGATAACGAGTTGCCTCTTCTCGCTTGAACTCTAGAAGATCATTTAGCAGAGTTTCAACGTGATTTGGTTTCCATTTGTAATGGCGCTGATATTCTGGTTTTCGAAGTTCCTTGCCATAAGAATCAAAAAATTCGGCAACGCTCCAAATTTTGCATGCTTGGTTATCCATAGACTCTCCCATTGACTTCTCTTGCAACAATGCCTGTCCCTCTTCGGGATGGGCACCTGCAACTTCCTTTACCTATTACCGAGAGTTTTTAAGGACGATTTATCGTCTTAATTGAGGAATATTAACAAAACCCGATTGCCTTTTTCTTTCCCGAGAACGCACTTTTGAGTTCACACTCAGCAGCTAAGCGTTTAGCAAAATCCTCTGCCGAAGAAATCGGATTGAACTTAGATTGGCGAACGACAGAAGCAAAGTCTCCGGGAGTTAGCATCGTAAGCGCTCGAATACCCTCTTCGCTTTGAGCGTCAGCTGGTAAATTCAATTCCTTTACCCACCGAGCATAAAGCGCTAAAGCCTGACTCTCACTTAAGTGATCGAATTTCGCCTTCAAATCGAAGCGCCGTAAGCTAGCCGCATCGAGCGTTTCTACTAAATTCGTTGTCGCAATGAAGATTCCTTCAAAACTTTCCATTTGCGTAAGCATCTCATTGACTTGCGTGGTTTCCCAGCTGTGCGCGCTCTTAGCGCGATTTTGCAAAAAACTATCTGCCTCATCGATTAAAAGGATGGCGTTCTCGCGCTTCGCTTGCTCAAAGGCCTTCGCGATATTGGCCTCGGTTCGTCCTACCCACATCGAAAGAATGTCAGAGGACTTCTTTTGAATAAGGGGCTTCTTTAAGTATTTCGCAAGCCACTGAGCGTAGGCGGTTTTCCCGGTCCCAGGTGGCCCATAAAGACAAAGGCGAGCAGAACCGTGGGCATTCATCCCTCGGGCTAACGCAGCTAAATCCACGTCCGTGTGCACGAATGTTGTGTCATAAACCGTGTCAACGGGCGCTAATTTGGGAGCCACAATTCCCGCGTTTTGCACTTCAAGCACGGAATTAATAAGTGTAAGCATCTTCTTATCGCGCTCTTCTTGCGTGGGCTTTTCTAGCGCCTTTAAAACAGAGACCGCCCGAGAAATCACGCCTGGAGAAAGGTTTTCTGTTCGCGCTAGACGCCCTTTCATATCATCTGACAAAAGCTCTCCCACGCACTTATCGATAATGGCTAAGCGCTGCTCAACAGTAGGCTGCGTCACTTCGAGCACAAGGTCAAAGCGCCGCAACATCGCACTATCCATCCCACGCATCGAATTGGTAAGCCACAGTGTCGGGTGAATGTTTGATTCCAAGAGGTGATTGATCTCAGCTTTGTTTTCTCGAATCGGAGCACCGTTATAAAAACTAAGGCCAGATAGGAAAATGTCTTCGGATTCATCAAGAACGAAAAGCGCTGGACTTTTTTCATCGACAAAGGAATTGGCAATTTTCCAAGCGTGTAAGCGATCGACAGAATCTCTTGAGTTTTTCACTTCTTTTACCGAGTGATTCACAATTTCAAAAACAGGGGTAGAAAGCACTTGACCTAATGCTCGCGTCAATTGCGTCTTCCCAGTACCTGGCGCCCCGTAAAGAAGGACATTGACGCCTGGTCTAGCGTGACTTAGGGCATAGCGTAAATAAGGGACAAGCGTTTCCCCAATTTCGGGGATATGCTGATAATCATCGAGGGTGAGTTCCGAGGTTGGCGCTTGAGAAAAGAAAAGAACTTCAATATCCTTTTTCGTCAGCTTTGTGCCTGCGATAGAGAAAAAGTTCAATCCCCGTTTGCAACTAAAAAAATCCTCAATATCTGAATTGTTGTCATCGAGATCTAAATCGAGAACCTGAAAGAGATTTCCCTTCTTCTCAGTAAGCAAGTCATAAATTTCATGCTCGGGGATTTCCGTGGCGCACGACAAAATCGAAGCAATGAGCGATATGTTGTGTGCGCAATCAAACCATCTTGAGTAATGACGAAGTAAGGTTGTGCGGCATGAGGCAAGAACAATAAATGTGAATAAGGTTTTTTCAACTTGAGAAAACCCGAATGTTTTAGAAAACAACTCAACGTTTTCTTTCAAAGGAGAAAAAAGCGACTCGACCTTTGCAAAGCGCTCCTCTTCATAGCGAAGCGCTTCAAGAAATTCGGGCGGGACACTGTGCGCTTCTTCGTAGCTAATGACCTTTTCCTTATAAAGCCAATTTAAAAGATCACCAATGGTATCGAAAATATCACCGGCTTCTTCGAGCCGTTTGGCAAAAGGCTCCATTCGTTTTGAAAAGGCCGCAACCCCTGGAAAGTCCGATCTAACATCGATATCTCTTGCGATGCGCCAAGCCCCTCCCTTTGCAAAGAGTCTTAAGCTCCAAAGCAAATCCAATTCGTGAAACGTATCGATGCCAGAATCGATTGAGCGAATCGATTCACCGCACGCAGGACGAACAAAATAGTTTCCCTTCATTTCGAATACCTCAACTATGAGTCTCTGATATTCGAAACGTAAGGTCGGTTGCGTCAATTGGTGACGCATGAAAATCACTCAGAATTTTTACTTTGCAGCAAAGGTGTTTTCGCGAGTTTTAAGCGACGTAACGCACTTTTTGGAGTTACTTAATGGGCATCTTTTTTAGCTTTTTAAAGCGCTCCTTGCCCCAAGCCGCAATCCACGCATCAATAAGCGAGGTATCGTCAAGAGTCGCTTCTAATGCAAAAGCACCTTTGCCAAGGTCTGTAATCTTTTGCGTGCGGTTAAAAGGCGTTTCTGTTAAGTACTGCTTTAAGTACTTATCTGTTGAGGTAAAGGAAAGGCGCACTTTCCCGCCGTTGCTAAAGTTAAAGTGCCGAGACTTCACATAGGCATCTAACGAAAAGTTCTTGGGGCGCTCAGCAAGAAACTCGGTTTCTTTTGCGCTCTGAATGCGGTGTAAGGCAAGGTGGCGAATATCTGTGTAGCCATCGAAGATACAGACTAGATAAATACGCTGCTCTTGCTGCACAATGCCTAAAGGAGACACAACGCCGCTAACCTTAAGCTCTTGGCTATTTAAATACGCAATTTCAATTTTCGTATTTTTCCAAAGCGCACGGCTTACCACCGTAAAAATCCGAGGTAAGATCGCTGGCGGCATCACTGAGACGGTAGCGGGAACAACAGCAACCTTTTTGAACCAGGCTGCCGACGCTCCCTTTGTGGCCTCTTCTTTCATCAGTTCTCGCGCGCGATCGAAAATCGGTCTTAGGCTATCTGTTACGGGGCTTGGCAAAAGGTACTTCAGACGCTCTTCAGATAGGCGCAAGATAAGAGCCTCTTCGGCTTTTAGGCTTACCTCAGATAAATCCGATTCCCGTTTAAAGCGCCGATATCCATAGGGCTTTGAGCGTACATCGCAAAGAACGCAGAACTCCTCATCGGAACTGATGCGCTTTAAAAAGCGCTGTAGGCGCCGTGTGCTGATTTCGACGCCACTAGCTTCAAGTTCGTTGGCAATATCAATTGTCGAAATCCAACGCCCGTAAGGAATGCGCCGCAAAATCTTATATAGGAGCAAAGATTCGTCAACTAAAGTTTCGTTTGTCGCAGTCATTAGGCGTCATCCTTTGCGTTTGGCTATCAGGATACTAAGGAAAAACCTCGGGCTTTAAAACTCTTAAGTGAAAACCTGAAGAAATCTTTTTTGAGTCAAACTCACCGAGAAATATATTTGATGGTCTGCCCTTTGTCGTTACAGACACGAAAGCCGATGGACTTCTCGCTATTTTTCACAGTAACCGTATCTGCCGTGTAGCCGTGAAGAATCCCTGTGACGTAGCGCGTTCCTTTGTCGGTAACTAATCGCACTGTAGTTTTGTTTTGCTGAACGGCCGTAATAATCATGAATTTCCCCCTTAAAACGAAAA
>CAVJUW010000074.1:0-2318 GCA_963652725.1 Bacteroidaceae bacterium
TCTTAATCGTGAGCGCTTCGTTGTAACAGGGAATCAGAACAGCAATCGAAGTTGGTTTTTTAGATAGCGATTTCTTTTGAGGATATGCTTTTGCCATTTACATCCCCAAATGAAGCGAGAAAGAAAGAGAAAAAAAGGGAGAAGATGCGCTAGGAACAATTTTACTAACGCATTGATTTAAATAGGTTTTTACACCACCCCTTCGATATTTAGGGACGAGTTCATATAAAGATTTTATTTGCATTTGAGTAAGAAGAAAAGGCCTTTTTCGTAACTCTAAAGAGGAGCGCAGGGATTTTCAACTTTAAGGATATCTCGAATTCCAAAATCAATCCTTAGGCTCTAAAAATTGTGGCCCAAGAACCCCTCTTGAGCCACCGCACCTTTACTTTAAAAAAACCAACGCTTTACTTGATATCAGCCGTATCAAACGCAACGATTGGTTTATTTTCCGCACCGTACCCGTAGAACCACACGTCGTACTTCGCTCCTTTAAGCATTCCTGTGGCAAGTGCCTTCTGGTTAAACGAGAGAACGAGGTCTTTCTTTCCGTCGCCATTGACATCGACGAAACTATGCTTTACGGGTCGGGCTAATTTCGTAAAGTCCCCTGCTCCACCAATGGAAGCGCGCCCTAACCCCGCGTAGATGCTCTTTACATCAACCTTACTTACATCAAGCCTCTTATCGGCAAAAAGAACCATATCCACTGTCGCGTCGCTTCCTGAATCAATCGCATCGGCCAAAACCGCCACTTTGTGAGAGGCGATCTTTGCTAAGCGCTCTGCTGCAGAACTCTCGGCATCGCGGAAGGCTCGTTCGTTATAGTCTTTTAAGTAGGCTTTGGCTTTTTCTGGAGATACTTTCATTAAAGCAACAGCCTCAGCTTTTACAGCACGGTCGTGTTTTGTGAGATCTTTTTCGAGTTCTTTTAAGAATTCGGCATTCTTCTTACGAGCGCCTTTCATGAATTCCATTGCATTGGCGTATTCCACAAATGTCCAAACGGGCCACTCGGGGTTGTAGCTAAAGTTCGCAACCGTTCCCTTAAAGTGTTCAGCGGTAGCGACATCCGCTACCATAAAGGCAGTTCCCTTCGCGGGAGTTGCCAATGGGAAGAACGGAACAAATGGCGACTCACAGGGCCGCGCCATCGTGCGATAGGCTTGAATTAATTCTGGCGCCTTATTTTGCACAACGATAATCGATTCATGTGTGGTGGGGCGGCATAAGCCATTACCCTTCTTATGGAACCACCCGAGGTCTTTACCGATATCTTTTTCATGGGTGCGAAGTAGGTCCTTGACGTCAGCAACACCAAACTTCTTATTTGTCACAACGCTATAGGGGAATTCTTCAGGATTGGTGATGTCTTTTCCTGTGATTTTCTTCCAAGCGAGATTATTTCTTGACTTGTTGTATTCCATAGCGCGTTTACTTTCTGGCTGCACCGCAACGCGGAAATTAAAGTCTGAGTAAACCCCAGCCTTCGCGGGTTTATAACGCCCTTGGGCAATGGCGCGATCGATAACTCCTGGAGCCACAATGACGTTTTCCGTATCTGTGGCGTCAACCTTATCCATCATAAAGTTATTGGGGATATAAACGACTTCATTGTCTTTTACGCGGCGCGCGACCCAAGTATTACCCTGGTGAATTGCAAGCTGCCAAGCTTCATTGGCGTCAGCAATTGTGTATGTGCGGCCTTCAGCAAAATACCCGTATTTACCCAAAAGGTCAATCGCAATATTCACAGCGTCGCGAGCAGAGTTCGCGCGCTCTGCCATAATGCGACGAATCCCGTAACCGATACCGCCGTCAGTTAATTTCTGAACGTTTTCTGGGAAAATCGTGGTGCAAGCGTTAGAAACGATTGTGACACCTGCGTCGTTAACAAAGCCATCGGAAAAAGAGGCGCCATTTGGGTCATACGTCTCGCTCCAATAAAAGCCGTGTGTTTTCTCAACTTGTGGGATAGGAGCGGCTTTCGGCTCAAAACGAATCAATTCTCCAGCCTTATGCGTGGCAGCTGGCACATAGTATTGGGCAGATAAGATTCTTCCGCCATTATCTTCGTTGTGACCGACGATAATGGTTCCTGTTTTACTGACATCTTTACCAATGATCACTGTTGAGCACGCTTGTGCTTCCAAGGTAAAGGCCAATGCCGCAAGAGCGACTGCTGTTAAACCAAACTTTAGTTTCATAAGAATCCCTCCATAGGATTTACGCTTAGAGCTCGCGCTTTTTTGTTAAGCGCAAAGTTAAAAACAAAGTTCAATACCCCAAAAACGAAACACTCACCCTAAAAGAAATTC
>CAVJUW010000074.1:2328-4605 GCA_963652725.1 Bacteroidaceae bacterium
ATTTACGCTTAGAGCTTGCGCTTTTTTAAGCGCGAAGTAAAAAACAAAGATCAATACCCCAAAAACGAAACACTTCTCTTAAAAGAAATTCTATGTCTCGCCCTCATAAAAAAACTACGTCTTTCGGGTAGAAAAGGTCAGCAAACGTAACTTCTGAAATAAAGGTATTCCCTAGGAGAATTCTCTTAGCCTTAAAGCCTTAAGAAGCGGCAAAATAAAAGTTTCTTTTTTAAAGATTTTTCTTTATTTAGGAAGATTCTTTTCTCATAGCTAAGCCAAAGAAGAAAAGCTTCTCGTAAGCCTCAAATAGTCGATGTGCCGAAAAAAAGAGAAGTTTTCTTTTATCGAGTTTTTTGGCTTAAAGCCTTCGCATTTAGCCCTCCTGGCTAAATGCCGCAAGCTTTGTTCCAACGAAAACTGCAGCCACCCGTTTGAGATTTCGATAACTCTTAAGAGCTTTACCTGCACCTTCTGCGTTAAGTTGCTTCTTGGCTTCGTTAAGAGCCTTTTCTACTGCGGCTTTAGTTCCTTTTTCTTTTGTTAAGTATTTGAGTTCAAATAGGAACGAGGGCTTTTTCTCATTGCTTGAAAATAGCCACAAATCGGCTCGATGTTTTTCTGCGTCACCTACTTCAAACTCAGTTAGAGAGTCATATTCGCTTGCTAAATTCGCAACCATCACTAAAGCGGTTTGAAAGTCACTTTCTCTTAAATGCAAGCTTGCGTTCTTCCCAAAGGAAGCTTCTAGAACTGACGCGACTTTCTCAATAAGAGGCTTTGCATCACCCTGATAAAGATAAGAAAGTGCTTGAGCGTAAAGAGAGGCTTTCGTCTGCATCCAATAGGGAAGATTTCTAATGTATTGGAAATACACATCAAAGAATTGTTGTGCAATCGTACGATTCGGCACTACAAGATTAGGGCCACCCGAAGCGAATGTAAGGTAACCCATATAAAGTAAAGCAGAAAGAACCTTTTCTTTATCAAAGTTGGAGCTTTGCTGCAGATTCAGTACGTCAGGAGCGCCACTAAATTCAATGGGCTCTTTTCGCATGGCACGGACAACGATATCTTCCACGACTTCTAGCTCACCTAGGCTTAGGATGCCGTGAACCTTCGAGAGGTCACTTGAGACAGAGGGATCAATAAGCTGAGCTGGTTCCTTATTTGAGTCACGAATGCAATCTAAGTAGTAAATACACACCGAAGAATTAAATACGGCAACGGTTGCCTTAGGACTAAAGCGATAGCCGTTATAAAGCTCTTTCATGCGAGCGACAATTTGATCAACGCTTTTGCCGTAGACCTTGATATCAACCAATTCGCCCACGAGCCTTCTAAGTTCCTCCTCAGTAAAACCAAACATCGCTGAAAACCTCGGATCGATGGAAAGGTTTGTTGCGATGGAAAATCCCGAAGTCATCGAATCCAAGGAAATCGACGTAACTCCAGTGATAAAAATACGGTCAATCGTACTATCCTTACCAAAAGATTTCAGTGTCGTGTAAAAATCGATATAAGTGCCCGAAAACGATGCAATTTTCTTTAACGCCGCTTCGTCCTTCGAGAGAATCGCATTAGCCGATTGATCGTACTCATCGATAATGACAAAAATCTTGCCCTGAATCTCACTTCGAACCGAGGAACAAAATTCCGTCATAAGTGCCGAGGCCCCAGATTGTGCTTGTGCAAGAATTTTTTCCTGATTCTCATGAGGATAGCGATTG
The DNA here is from genome assembly GCA_963652725.1 of Bacteroidaceae bacterium. Classification (GTDB taxonomy): domain Bacteria; phylum Pseudomonadota; class Gammaproteobacteria; order Burkholderiales; family Burkholderiaceae_F; genus Duodenibacillus. The sequence continues at coordinate 4,056 of CAVJUW010000074.1, forward strand.
AAAAAATTACGCATACTCGCAAGAACTCGTCCGGTAAAACTTTTATCTAAATCTTTCGAAGAGCCGAATCCTGAGAAATCAAAATTTAAAACGTAAAACTGATTGGCTAGATGTGTCTTATGCTTACCAATGTAGGTGTTGGCAAAGTTAACCTCAAAATCCTTAGCTGCGGCCTTGTCGTAATAGGCTTGAAGGATTTGAGTGAATAACGATTTACCAAAACGCCTTGGGCGCACGATGAAAGGATATCGCGTGCCAGCATTTTCAAGTTCTTCAATAAATTGAGTTTTGTCGACATAGGCAAAGTTCCTTTGCTGCATGAGAGCAAAGTTTGTCTCTCCGTATGGAACTCTTTTCAAACTTGAGTTACTCATATTTCACCTTTGCCGACATCTTTTTGATTTAGTGTACGGTCTATGCCAATTAGGAAAGAGCTGAAAAAATAATTAAGGACTGTTCCTTTATTTCTTCTTTTCAAGTACAGCTCCAAAGAAGGCATCCGTTCCATGCGTGTGCGGCAATGTCACAAAATAGTTTCCGAAACGCTCTT
>CAVJUW010000075.1:0-4584 GCA_963652725.1 Bacteroidaceae bacterium
ATCGAAGGCGAAATCGTTTGGTTAGGCGGACAAAAGATTGGATATCTTCCTCAAGAACCTGCTTTAAACCCCGAAGCAACAGTGCGTGATGAAGTTGAAGCGGGGATGGGAGAAGTTGTTGCGGCGCAAAAAAGGCTAGATGAAGTCTATGCGGCCTACGCAGAACCTGATGCTGACTTTGATGCGCTCGCTGCCGAACAAGCCAAACTAGAAGCCATCATCAGTGCGGCAGGAACCGATGCGCAAACACAAATGGAAATCGCCGCCGATGCTTTGCGTCTTCCCCCGTGGGAGGCAAAGATTGGTGTTCTCTCAGGAGGCGAGAAGCGTCGTGTCGCACTTTGTAAGTTGCTTCTTTCGCATCCAGATATGTTGTTACTTGATGAGCCAACGAATCACTTGGATGCAGAAAGCGTTCAGTGGTTAGAAGAGTTCTTGCATCGCTTTCCTGGAACCGTTGTTGCCGTCACGCACGATCGCTACTTCTTAGATAACGCTGCTGAATGGATTCTTGAATTAGACCGCGGTGAAGGCATCCCTTGGAAGGGAAACTACTCTTCGTGGCTTGAACAAAAAGAGAAACGCTTAGAGCTTGAAAAGCGAACAGAAGAAAGCCGAGCCAAATCTATTGCTCACGAATTAGAGTGGGTTCGTCAAAATCCCAAAGGTCGTCAAGCTAAGGCCAAAGCTCGTTTGGCACGATTTGAAGAACTCTCAAGCGTGGAATATCAGGCCCGTAACGAAACCAATGAAATCTTTATTCCTGTCGCCGAGCGTCTTGGGAAACAAGTCATTGAGCTTGAGCACGTGAGTAAAGGTTTTGGCGACAAACTCCTCATTGATGACCTATCGATGACAATTCCGGCAGGTGCCATTGTTGGTGTCATTGGCCCTAATGGTGCGGGTAAGTCCACACTCTTTAAGATGATTGAAGGCGTAGAAAAGCCTGATAAAGGCGAGATTCGCTTAGGAGAAACAGTGCATTTAGCCTCAGTTTCTCAAATGCGTGATGCATTGCCAAACGAAAAAACTGTCTTTGAAGCAATCTCTGACGGGCAAGACAATTTACAGGTTGGGCGCTTTACGATGCCAAGCCGCGCTTATCTCGGACGCTTTAACTTTAAGGGCGCAGATCAGCAAAAGAAAGTCAGAGTTCTTTCGGGTGGTGAGCGTGGGCGTCTGCACCTTGCGGCAACGCTACTTAAAGGCGGAAATGTACTACTCCTTGATGAACCGAGTAACGACTTAGATGTTGAAACACTTCGAGCGCTTGAAGAAGCACTTTTGGAATTTGCTGGCGTTGTGATGGTGAGCTCCCACGACAGATGGTTCCTCGATCGTATTGCGACGCATATCCTAGCCTTTGAAGGAGACTCAAAAGTTGTGTTCTTTGCAGGCAATTTCAACGAATACGAAGAAGATAAACGTAAGAGGCTCGGTGAAGAAGCCGCTAAACCTCATAGAATCCGTTATAAAGCCTTAAAGTATTAAGTCGTTTCTTTTGGCACGCACATGACACCTAATTTTGTTCATCTTCGGTTTCATTCGGAATATTCCATCGTCGATGGAATCGTTCGCTTAGATCCTGCGATTGCCGCGGCAATTGCTGATAATCGTCCTGCTTTGGGGATGACCGATTTGATGAACATTTTCGGAGGCCTTCGCTTTTATACGCATGCGATGGCAGCTGGTGTTAAGCCGATTTTGGGTTGTGATCTTTGGATTAGTAACCCCAATGCCCGCAATGCCGATTCTCCAAGGCGCCTAACGGTTTATTGCCAAAATCACACGGGATACCTTTCACTTTGCGCTCTTTTAACGCGCGGTTGGCTAGAAAACCAACACTTAGGTCGCGGTGAGATTAAGACAGAATGGCTCACAGAAGAAGCCTGTAAAGGCCTTATTTGCCTTTCTGGCGGCCCGAGGGGTGTTATCGAGCGCCTTTTAATGGAGAAAAAGCCCGCTGAGGCTCGTAGTTGGGTCGAATTCTTTAAAAAGGTCTTTCCCAATCGCTTTTATCTTGAAGTGCAGCGTGCAGGTCGAGAGGGGGACGAGGTTTGTGTTTCTCGCGTTGCCAATTTAGGAGTCCAAACAGCCACTCCCTTAGTTGCAACGCACCCTGTGATGTTCCTACGTAAGGAAGAATTTAAAGCGCACGAAGCTCGTGTCTGTATTGCCACAGGTCGCGTGATGGCCGATTCCACAAGGCCTCATGACTTCACAGAAGAGCAGTACATGAAAAGCGCTGAGGAGATGACTGAACTCTTCTCAGATATGCCACAGGCCATTGCCAACACCGTTGTCATCGCCGAGCGTTGCAATTTAGATGGGGTCTTACAGAGTCCTCAATTGCCAGTTTTTCCGACGCCTGACGGGATGAGCCTTGATGACTACATGGTAAAACTTGCCAAAGAAGGCTTAAACCGCCGTCTTGCATTCTTATACCCAGATGAAGCTGAACGCGAAAGTCGTCGCCTAGAATATGAAGAGCGCCTAGATTATGAATTAAAGACCATTATTTCGATGAAGTTTCCTGGATATTTCCTTATCGTTCAGGACTTTATTAACTGGTCTAAACGTAATGGTGTTCCTGTGGGCCCAGGAAGAGGCTCTGGCGCTGGATCTCTAGTTGCCTATTCTTTAGGCATCACGGATTTGGATCCTCTTCACTATGGACTCCTTTTTGAGCGATTCTTAAACCCTGAACGCGTTTCAATGCCTGACTTTGACGTCGATTTCTGTCAGTTCAATCGTGACCGCACCATCGAATACGTCAAACGCACCTACGGAAAAGAAGCTGTAAGCCAAATTGTGACTTTTGGTGCGATGGGTGCGAAGGCTGTTGTTCGCGATGTGGGGCGTGTGCTTGACCTTGGTTATGGCCATGTTGATGACTTAGCAAAACTTATTCCGCAAAAGCCAGGGCTCGATGTGACGCTAAAGAAAGCCGCGGAGATGGAGCCAGAATTTAAGGCCCTTTCTGAAACCGAGGACTACCGCGAGTTAATGGACTACGCCGTAGAGCTCGAGGGACTTACGCGTAACCTTGGTATGCACGCAGGAGGCGTCTTAATTGCTCCAGGAAAATTGACGAATTTCTGCCCACTTTATAACGCCGATGGAAAGCCCGAGAACACCGTTAGCCAATTCGATAAGAAAGACGTGGAAAACGTGGGTCTTGTGAAGTTTGACTTCTTGGGTCTTACAACGCTTACGATTCTCGCGAAGATTGTCGAATACGTCGATAGGCTTCATCCTGAAGAACACTTTGAACTCGAACGCATCCCAACAAATGATGCGGCAACTCTCGAACTCTTCCGCGAAGGCAATACGGGCGCTGTTTTCCAATTTGAATCCGAAGGGATGCGAAATCAATTGCGTCAGGCTCGTCCTGACTGCCTAGAAGACCTTGTTGCTTTAAACGCCCTGTATCGACCTGGTCCCATGGATCAGATTCCGCACTTTATTAATCGTAAGTTTGGGCGCGAAAAAGTCGAGTACTTGGATGCGCGTATGGAGCCAATCTTGCGTGAAACCTACGGCATCATGGTCTATCAGGAACAGGTGATGCTGGTTGCTCGGGCTATCGGCGGGTATTCGCTCGGGGGCGCCGATCTTTTGCGCCGCGCCATGGGTAAGAAAAACGTCGAAGAGATGAAAAAGCAACGTGCGGTTTTCATTAAAGGCGCAGCCGACCGTGGTGTAAATGAAAAGACGGCAACAGAAATCTTTGACTTGATGGAAAAGTTTGCCGGATACGGCTTTAATAAGTCGCACGCTGCGGCTTACTCCTATGTTGCTTGGCAAACCGCGTATATGAAGGTACATCACACGGCAGCATTTTTCGCAGGGAACTTGTGCCTTGTGATGGATCAGGCAGAAAAAACGCGAGACCTCGTTGATGATGCTCGAGACATGGGCATTCACTTTTTGGTACCCGATATCAATGAAAGCGAATGGTTCTACACAGTTCCTGATGAAAAGACCATTCGATTTGGCTTGGGGTCTATTAAGGGCGCAGGCCAGCAAATTATTGAAGATATGCTCGATGAACGTCGTATGAATGGCGCCTTCATTGATCTCTTTGATTTGGCCGCACGCGTCCCTTCGATGAATCGGAAAACTCTTGAACAGCTTGTGAAAGCTGGGGCCTTTGATTCGATTGACTCCAATCGCGGTAAATTGTTTGCCAACGTTGATCAATCGCTAAAGGCAGCCGAAGCTGTGCAGGCGAGCGCAGGGCAAGGAAGCCTTTTTGAAGATGTTTTCGGAGAGCCAGAGCGCATTGTGAATTGGCTTGCCGCTTCCAAATGGGATGAGAAAAAGAAGTTTTCTGAAGAAAAGGATGCTTTTGGGTTCTGTCTTACGGGAGACGTTTTTGCTCCCTACCGTCAGGAAGTAAAGAGTTTCTCAACGCCTTTTACGTCCGTAACTATGAGCCGAACGCCAGTTACCGTTGCAGGGCTCGTGACAAGCAGTCGTGTGATTTTAGGAAAGCGCGGAAAATTCGCAGTTCTCACAATTAGCGATGGCGACAATTCAATGGAAGCTGTCCTTTATACCGATGCCTACGAACGGTATCGC
>CAVJUW010000076.1:0-2187 GCA_963652725.1 Bacteroidaceae bacterium
AGGGGAGTGAGCTTGAAAAGCCACTCCCCAAAGTTTTTCATTGGAAGGAAAACGGGTATCTGTCCCAAGACCGTAATAAATCGGCAGAGGCGTCAATCTGACGCCTCTATCTGAGCCTGATTATTTCTTAGAAGGGTTGTAGTTCCAAGGGAGCAAGTCATCGATAAGCATCGAGTCCCAATACTTCTCGTACTCCCATTTGACGAACTTTTTGTGTGGATCTTTGCGCTTTGGCGCATCTGGACGTGTCCAGTCGTACCATTGCGCTCGTTGGCAATGGCGTGCGAGCCGGTAAAAGTACTTCGTCAGCCATTGAGCAGGATCTTCAACGCCGTTAAGTCTTGCTGTTTCCATAAGACTCAGTAGACGACACAGCCCTGCTGTGTGTTTCATGCTCTGCATGAAGTTGATGTTGTTTCTGATGATTGTAAGCGGTCGTATTTGTGCCTCAACAACGTTCGAACTTAGCGGGCAACTCGGATGCGTTAAGAAGTACCGGAGTTCTTCTCTTCTATTGAGGTAATAGACAACTGCGGGGGCATAGAACACAGGGTCCTCTGTCGAGCTTTTGTATTTTCCCGTTTTTCCTGGAACTAAGTGTGCCTTGTCCTTAAGCGTCTGCATGAGAGTGTCGATTTGATCCATGAGAGGAACGGCATATCTTTCTCGATGTTCTTTAACTCGTGCAAGATACGTTTCGTAAGGCTCGTTTTCGCCCCGGATGACGCTTCGCTCTTCTGCAAAAATCCGTGAGAGCGCGTAAAGCGTCATATTAAGTATCGGTATTGCCGCTCCTTTCTCAATCTGCTCTTTACAAAGCGCAACGGCTTTTCCTGTCGAGTTGTCTTTCGCATGCTTGGCTTGCAGTTCAAGGTTCGCGGCCTTTAAAAGTTCTCGTCTCCAGTGCACTAAGCAAGAAGCATGTTTCGTTTCTTTCTTATTGTCCCGAACGATTCCGGTATAGGCGGCATAGCCGTCGCTCATAATGATTTTCGACTTAAAGGGGTCGAGAACTTTTGCAATCTCTTCGGTAGAGCGGCCTTGCATCGCGTAAAAGAGAGCGAAGCGCTTGTCTGCAGCGCTCGTGCTCGTTACAGCTTGGATGTATGTTTGCGAGCTTACTTTTCTCTCTTGCTCTTTTGTTTTGGCACTTTGGTGGCCACGACCTTCTTCTTGCAACACACTAAAGGGTGTTTCATCAGCGATGATGACCTCAGCGTTGTGGGCTTCTTCTTCGATTTTCCTAATCATAGGCTCGGCGTATTCGGCCATTTGAAGAATGTTCTCTCCTAGAGTCGAAGAACCCAAGTGCACCTGACGATAGAAGATGTCGGTGATTCGATTAAGCGGGATGCCGTTTGACATGAGGTCTACGGTTGATGTCAAGGTATCAATAGCAAGTTCACGCTTCGGATTCAGGGCCATGGGAGCGGCAGAGAAGATTGGTTGCACGGTGCCGCATTTGGCACATTCAGCAAACGTTTGCTTTAAAAATCTCACCCTCATAGCCTTAAAGATGTCCTCAAATCCGCTAATCATCTGTACCGCGTAAGATTGCTCGATGACGTGGAACTTGCCACGCATACCGCAGCATGGGCAGCAGAGATTCTCAGGTACTTCTGCTGGCTCAACCATTTCTTCTGGAAGATTGTCTCGTTCAGGTTTCTGACGCCCCAGCGATTGCTGCTTTTGGCTTTCACTTTGACGGCGCTGCTCAAGGAGCGGTGACTCCTTTAAATCAACGATTGCACGCATCGCATCGATTGCAGGACCTGTCGCTTCCGTCGATTTGAGAGCGGCAACGTTAATCGAGTTGACAACATTGGCGTTTTGAACTTGATGGATGCCAGAAGCAATCAGTTTCGATGTCGTTTCATTGACTTCTTCTTGGATTGTCTCGACATCCTTAATGTCCGCAATCGCTGTGAGTTTTTCTCCTCCACGATTAAGTCTCCTTTTTAGAACACTACAATCGCGACGTATGGAGTTAAGTTGTTGCAGAGCCTTGATAAATTCGTCGACAATGATTTGATTCCACTCTGGGTCATCTGTCATGCGTGAGTTAAGTTCTTTGGCAAAACGATGCAACTGTGGAAGAGCTGCTTTGATAGCTTCGTTCATAAGGCCGAACAATTGCTTTGTTTCGGCAAGACGCTCTCTTGTTTCAATTAGACGTTTACCTGTTTC
>CAVJUW010000076.1:2197-3797 GCA_963652725.1 Bacteroidaceae bacterium
GAGACGCAAGCCTGTTTCAACTAGGCGCTTGTCTTTTTCGGTAAGCGCTTGCTCTGCTTTTGTGAGCTTTTTATCTAGAGCCGTAATCTTTTTATCTAAAGAAGCAGCCAGCTGTTCGGCTCCCTTTTGCCGATGAAGGGCGTCTGAAGTCTTTGCTTTCTCTTCATTCAGACGCTTCTCAAGTTGCGCAATTTTTTCTAGCAGTTCTGCTTCTTTCGTGGTTTTCATCATCAGTCGTAAGTTGTCTCTGATGGCAAAAATCATACTCACGCAATTGCAGGATTTCTATGAGATTTTCAACTATTTTTTAAGTCAAAAAAGTCGTTTTCCGCACCCTCGTGCAAGCCTTTATTGGCGCGGGTTTTTGAGGTACTTTCTTCGATTTTTTCAAATGCTCTTTGGCCTGTGTTGTAAATTCACACCATCGAGGAATTTCATCAACTCATTTCGGCTTAATTTTGTCCTCGGCGCTTCGTTTTCTCGCTGAAAGAATCGTTCAAAAGATCCTTGATTTAGCCACCGCGTAATGAGAGTTCTACCCCGATTATCTCGAAAGATAATCTTGCAAACATTGCATCGTCTCGAGATAAAAACGATGGCGTGCTTTTTATCGTCAACGTCGATGTTGCAATACATTCGTGCGATGCTTGCGAGCTTATCAAAGCCACTTCGACCATCAACAGGAGCAATAACGAGAATTATCTGGTAGTCCTTTAAGCTCAGGTTCATATTCTTACCCCATTTTGACGAAGTAGCCCAATGACAAATGCCTCAGAGGCAGAGCCTGGATAAAAAGCGATGCTTGTCCCATTAGCTAAGGTAATGCGCACTTGATTGATTTCTGACGGGGCGCAGTCGACAACACTTACCTTATCGGAGAGATCGAAACATTGAACAACATTTGGATTTGACGTGGCTCGAGTGCTGGATTCAGATTCGGCACACTTTTGCCTAGGGCGAAGACGCAAATAGAAGGAGTCTAGGGACATTGACTTCTCGCCTTCAGGAACTTTCGCCAGGTAAATCGTGGAGTAGAAAGCTCTGATGCTCAGATTCGATTGCTCAAACTCTCGATAGAGTTCTTCATCGCTTTGCCATGGAAAGAATCTTTTGGGCCTCGCATAAAGGATTGCTCGAAGATTCTCATCGCTGAGTTTATCTATCTCAGAAAAAAGGCATCCTGCGGCTCGGAACTTTCGTCGCCATTTGCTGATAAGTGCCTTCGAGCAAAGCAGTTGTTCAGCGACTTCTTTCTTTGACTTTGTTTGCGCCATTTGAATCCCAGCGCGAACCAAACTAATGGGGAGCCTTCTGCTCATGTCGTCATCCTCTTTGAAGATGACGGCATTATTCAGGCATTCTCAGACACCGCTACGGTCTTGGGAAAGATACGATGTAAGCGTCCATTTCGGCGTTGTTGATTTCGTCCAATAACTTTCTTGCCTCTATCTCGAGTTCTGAGAGCTCGAAGAACGTGCGTTCTCGGAGGGGATGAATAATCTTTGACGTGCACTGTTTTACAGCGTTTTCAACAAGGCCTTTGTAGGTTGGCTCGCCAGGGGCAACAGGATTAGGGACGGTTTTGTAGTACTCACAGAAT
>CAVJUW010000076.1:3875-4394 GCA_963652725.1 Bacteroidaceae bacterium
GTCACGCCCTTGTAAAACGAGAACATTGCCGTCATGCAATCAAGCCAGTCATCTCGCTTCTGATGTAGCGTCGGCTTGCAAAAGATCAATCCCGAACTCGCAAGGACTGCGACAAACAGATAGACCTTTGCTTTTTGACCCGTGATTCGATCCTGCAAGAACATGACGTCGCCAGCGTAGTCAATCATGACGACCTCTCCGGCTGGCCATTGCATAATTAAGCGCAACATATGCATCTTCGGCGGCAATGTCTCCTCGTAGCGCTTAAAGATGCGACAGAAGGCCTGATAGGTCAGTAGCTTCTGACCAGTCCTTCGTTCTGGATCTTCACAGTATTCTCGCCAAAGAAACTTAAGATTTTTACCGTTTCGGCGATTGATATACCGCTGATAAACACGATCCCAATCGGGTTCGAAATAGTCCATCCTAGAGCGCTTCGGAGGCAGTACGGCCTCTTTTAGCTCCTCTGGCTTCATTTCTTTGGCTTTAGCCATGCTGATGTTGGCTTGAGCCAATTGG
>CAVJUW010000077.1:0-4336 GCA_963652725.1 Bacteroidaceae bacterium
GTGCTGATTGAAGGCCCCAAATACTGCGGCAAGAGAACTTTGGCTAGCCAACAAGCAAAGAGCATCCTCTCGATGTCTGATCCTGATACCAAGGAACAGAACATCGCTATGGCAGAAACCAACATCAAATTCCTGCTGCGGGGTAAGACTCCGCGCTTGATTGACGAATGGCAGGTTATTCCTAAGTTTTGGGATGCCGTAAGAAACGAAGTCGATCAGCGCGGTGAAGATGGACAGTTCATCCTCACGGGCTCTTCTGTTCCTCCAAGCTACGATGAGATATTCCACACGGGCACAGGCCGCTTTGCCCGGCTCAAACTTCGGACTATGAGCCTTTGGGAATCTCAAGAATCCACTGGCGAAGTGAGCCTTGCAAAGTTATTCGCAACCGACAAAGAAGATTACATCGTTGAAGGCGCCAACCAAATCGATATCGAGCAACTTGCCTATTTGACATGCCGTGGCGGGTGGCCAAAGGCCTTGGATAAAAAAACACAAAAGGCCTCTCTTAAACAAGCAATCGAGTACTTTGAGGAAGTAACGAAGTTTGATATCTCGCGCGTTGATAAAACAAGGCGCGATAGCGAACTTGCCAAAAAAATTATGCGTTCCTATGCGAGAAACCAAGGCAGCCAAGCCACTGCTAGCACCATCCTCGCTGACATCGCTAATAACGAAAGCACTAAGGTAAGCAAAAACACCCTCTACGCTTATCTAAAAGTCTTAAAGGAAATCTTTGTGATTGAAGATTCTCTCGCTTGGAATCCAAATCTACGTAGCAAGGCAGCAATCCGCACATCTGACACAAGGTATTTCACCGACCCATCGATAGCAACGGCAGCCTTGGGTCTCGGACCAGAGGACTTAGTCAATGACTTAAAAACCTTTGGCCTATTCTTTGAGACACTATGCGTAAGAGATTTACGTGTGTACGCTGAAGCCCTTGGGGGTTGCGTCTACCACTACCGTGACAAAAACGAACTCGAATGCGACGCTGTTATCCACTTACGTAACGGGAAATTCGGTTTGATTGAAATAAAACTTGGTGGCGACAAATTAATCGAAGAAGGCGCAAAAACACTCTGTGCTTTGGCCAACAATATCGACACGACAAAAATGAAAGCGCCTTCATTTAAGATGGTGTTAACTGGCGTCGGCCCATACGCCTACCAAAGGCCACAAGATGGCGTCTATGTCGTGCCAATTGGGTGCTTGAAGGATTAGCAATCGTTTAGACCGTAACAGAGCGAAGCACCCTCTCAAGAGCAAGACCAATACGCAGTAGCTTAGCGTCCTCTGCAAACGCTGCTCCCACCATCACGCCAAGAGGCTCTCCACTCGCTTTCTTTGCAATTGGAACGGCTAATGAGGGCGAGCCAGAAAGCGCCCACCACGGGAGAAATCCGACTTTCATGAGAGCATCGACGCGATTGACTTTAAGCAATTGAGAAATCGCCTCTCGATTTCCCATAACGGTTTCTTTCACCTTCTCTTCGTAGACGTCCTTCGTTACTTCGCGCGAAAGTTTCTTCGCTAAAAGGAGGCGATTCATCCCAAAGGGGCGCAGTGTGGCATCTTTCTCATAGCGTTCACACAAAGCGGCAAAAGAGCTAGGAACGTCGCCAGTTGCGTAGCGCCCTAAAAGCGCATCGATTTCTCGCGCGAAATCAACTGAAGTAATGAGTTCGTAGTCTTCTTTTGGGTGCGTTGCAGCAACAGGGATTAATTCAATATTCGCCTTTTTCGCCTTCTTGTGAAATTCCTGAAAGATCTCTTCGCTTTCCTTATCAAGTGGCTCTTCTCCTTCGATTTGAAGAACACCGATGCGAATCGTCTTTGTTGGTGCAGCTAGTGCCGTTAAATCAATTTGAGAGGCAATTTGAGTTTGAGCATCTTCCGTGTCGCGTCCAGCAAGGATTAAGGCGATCTCAGTAATCGGTTTCATGGCGCGAGCAAGGAGACCAATCGTATCGAAGTGATGCGAAATCGGAACGACGTTTCGTCTTGAAATCAACCCGACTGTGGGTTTAAACGCGAAAACGCCATTGCGCATTCCAGGGATCATCAAGGAGCCCTTTGTTTCTGTACCTAGAGCGGCATCACAAAGACCTGCCGCCACAGCAATCGCTGAACCTGAGCTTGATCCCCCGCACGGGAAATTGCCATGTGGGTTCTTCCCGAAGCCCCCAACAGAGGAATACCCTTCAATAATCCTTTCTGTTGTTAAGAAACCGGCGAACTCTGTGAGATTGGTTTTCCCAAAGATGTCGTAATCGGCAGCTTTAAGCTTTGTGATCGCGGGGTTTTCTGGCAGTTTGAATTGAAAGAGTGCTCGAGAGCCCGCTGTTGTCGTAAAGCCGTCGACGGCGATGTTGTCTTTCACGAGAATGTGCTTATCTTTATTTACGTCAAGTTCGTGACGCGTCCGAATCGCATGAAAGATTTCCCCATAGACTAAAAGGCGCTTAGCTAAAACGGAAGCGGGCAACTCTTTAAAAAGAGGATAAACGCCACTTGTTATCCCGCCTGCGTCAAACTCAATATTCCCCATTGCCACGCCCTCCGAATACGAAAAACCCGCCAAGGAACAAACCTCGTGCGGGCTTTTCTTCGCTTAAATACGGATTACTTATCTAAGCCAAAGGCCTCGTGCAAAGCACGCACGGCAAGTTCCATGTACTTATCTTCAAGAACGATACTTAACTTAATTTCAGAAGTACCAATCATGAGAATGTTAATGCCTTCTTTCGCAAGAGCCTCAAAGGCGGCACTCGCTACACTCGCGTGCGTTCTCATGCCAACACCAACAACGCTCACCTTTGCAACCGAAGTCGATGTATGAACATCTAACTTTCCGGTTTCAGGCGTGACTTCTTTTTCGATAATCTCTAGAGCGTTAGCTAAATCCGAGCGCGGCAACAAGAAGGAAAAGTCCGTTGTTCCATCCAAGCCGACGTTTTGAACAATCATGTCCACATCGATGTTGTGGCGTTCAATCGGTCCCAAAATCTTATAGGCAACGCCAGGGATATTCGGGACTTTAATCAAAGTGACTTTGGCTTCGTCTTTGGTGAAGGCAATGCCAGAAATTAGGGGTTTTTCCATCATGTTATCCTCGTTGACGGTAATGAGAGTGCCAGAGTTTTCTTCCATTTCTAAGGGCATCTCAGGGTCAGTTAAACTCGAGAGAACTCGAACGGGCATCTTGTACTTGTCGGCAAATTCAACGCTTCGGGTCTGTAAGACTTTCGATCCTAAGCTTGCTAACTCAAGCATTTCCTCTGAACTCAATGAGGCTAAGCGCCGTGCCTTCGGTTCAATGCGTGGGTCTGTGGTGTAAACGCCATCGACGTCAGTGTAAATAAGGCACTCATCTGCCTTAAGAGCCACAGCCAAGGCAACAGCAGAGGTGTCTGAGCCGCCGCGACCCAATGTTGTGACGTTTCCATCGGGGTCTTTACCTTGGAAACCTGCGACGATGACGACTTTTCCTGCATCCAATGAGTCACGGATGGGACCCGCGTCAATGCTTTCAATGCGAGCCTTTGTGTAGGCAGCATCTGTGTGAACGCCTACCTGTGTGCCGTTGTAGCTCACGGCCTCAACGCCAATGGCCTTTAAGGCCATCGCAAGTAAACCAATGCTCACCTGCTCCCCAGTACTAGCAATCACGTCCAATTCCCGAGGATCGGGATTGGGCATGATTTCTTTAGCGAGAGCAATCAAGCGATTTGTCTCTCCGCTCATCGCAGAAACGACAACGACCATGCGGTTACCCGCACGGTGCCACTTAGCGACACGGCGAGCCACGTTCTTAATTCGGTCGGTTGACCCCATTGAGGTACCGCCATACTTCTGAACAATCGTCTTCATATGCATCTATCTTAAAAAAAATAAAAGTCGCCTCTTATCCTACAGTAGAGAATTAATCCGTGCATAAGGAAAATGCCGCTTAATTTTGTTTATTCCTATCTGGGCAAAGTTACTAGTCGCAATTGCCTACTTAGAGAGCTTAAGCTATCCTGAATAGTCCTCTAGGTTGTTGGGCTCTTTAATCTTTCCCCCATCCTCAATAGCGGCTTTTAACCATGCCTTCTTGGCATTCTCCGCGTTTGCTACGGCTGACTCCAATGTTTCTCCAGAAGAAATACATCCTGGAAGATCTGGGTAAGAAACCACAAAACCGCCTTCGTCCTTATCCTCGAGGATTTCCATACGGTAATTCATTTTCAAATATTCACTGAGCGTTTTCATCGTTGACCGCCTCATTTTTCAATTTAAAAAGCTTCTTGCACGACAGCGACCCATCCTTTTAGCGATAGACGTAATTGTATCT
>CAVJUW010000078.1:0-4217 GCA_963652725.1 Bacteroidaceae bacterium
CTTCTGTAAAGCTCTCGGGAGAGGGGATTTCTTCATCAAAAGAAATCGCTTGATCGGGGCTCGTACCCCAGGTGCACATCGGTTTAACTTGAGAGGCATCAATCGTTACTTCACGGTCAAAGTGAGCCCCTTCGTCAGTATGAAGGTCTTTGGCGTACTCGCGCATCGCGGCCTCATCAGACTCACTAAAGGGATTGGCGTGGTCTTTGACCCAACTAAAGACCTTTTCATCTGGCGCAATTAATGCGCCACGGGCTCCGGCTTCGACCGTTAGATTGCAAAGCGTCATGCGGCCTTCTAAGGGAAGAGCATCAACAGCTGACCCCGTGTATTCCACAACAGAACCCAAAGCGCCACGCGCAGAAATTGTCCTTAATACTGTTAACGCTAAGTCCTTTGGTGTGGCGTTTGTTGGAAGCGTTCCCGTGATTGTGATTCGCATCGTTTTTGCCACACGATAAATGAGGGTTTGTGTGGCAAGAATGTGTTCGATTTCAGAGGTGCCAATTCCGAAACTTAATGCTCCGAAGGCGCCATGCGTTGTTGTGTGACTGTCGCCGCAGATCACAACCATCCCTGGGCGCACGAGTCCTTGCTCATCCATCACGACGTGCTCAACGCCTTGATCGGCGTCATTTGCGCCATAAAAGGCGGCAATCCCGTTTTCTTTGCAATTGGCTTCTAGCGTTTGCGCCTGAATAAGAGACTTCTCATCGTAAATGCGACGTGGTGTCTCATCGATACTTGGGATGATGTGATCGACTACGCATAAGTGTGAGTCTGGGCTCAATGCTTTCCTGCCCCGAGCCTTTAACCCCGCGAAGGCTTGAGGAGACGTGTATTCATTTGCAAAGTGCACATCGCAATAAAGAAGTACCGTTTTCTCATCGATTCTCTTTACTGTGTGGGAATTGAGAATCTTTTCATAAAGTGTTTGAGCATTTCCCATAAAAAGCTCCAAAAAAAAAATTAGGCCTTAATCCAAATCCCAAGCTCTTACGTGGTTCACCACATCGACGATCTTCCCATCTTCGAGAATTAATAGTGCTGAGTGGGAAGCGGCTGTGGCGCACGCATGATTGGGGAGTATTCTAAGACGACGCCCGATGGGGAAGTCTTTTTGCGTTAAGGAGCCAGCCTCAAGCAAGGTAATGATCCCGTGCTCTTGATTGGTTCCTGTTAAAAGTAGGTTCTCGTTTTCTAGAGGAATCCCTTCAATATCACAAACTAAGCCGTAGCCATAATCGACTTTTTGGCGTTGTGTGCCTCTGTCGCGCGACATCGCTAAAAAGCCTGAATCCGTGATCACGCGCCCTTTATCCGTTTTGCGACCAATTACTGTGGTTAATACAGAACCTGCGACGTCTGTAATCTCTGCAATGCCAACGTTATGCATAAATAGGTCAAAGAAAGCACAGACTCCAGCGCGGATTTCTGTGACACCGACCTCATTTTTGGCGTGCATAAGAGTAGGAGATGAGCCCACAGAAACAATATCAACTCTAAAGCCTTCGCTTCGCAGAGCGTCTGCGGCTTTCATAATGCCGGCGCGTTCAGCCTCAGCTGCGGCGACAATCGCTTGATCGGTTTGACATTCGTAGCTATCGCCTGCGTGCGTTAAAACGCCAGCAAGCGTTGCACCATCAGTAAGGGCCTTTGCTGTTTCGATAATTTCTTCGTCGCCTGCTACGAGACCAGAGCGGTGGCCATCGACATCAATCTCAAGTAAAACTGGGATTGACGCCTGTTGCGCTTTACAGAAGGCACTCACAAGCTTTGCAGCCTCAACGCTATCGAGAATGATTTTTAAGTCACACCCGAGATTACGAATCGCAACGACTTCACTTAACTTTTGAGGGGCAATACCTACTGCGTAGATGATATCTTTTACGCCGTTTTCTGCAAAGTAGCGAGCTTCAGCTAATGTAGAAACTGTCGCGGGACCCTCGGGAGACTCCATCTGCAAACGAGCGATTTCGATTGACTTGTGAGTTTTTAAGTGCGGGCGAAAGGTGACGCCTAACTCATGGGCACGCGCTTTAGCGCGCGCGATGTTCTTAAGTAACTTAGCTTTGTCGATTACAAAAGCGGGCGTCGGTACGCGGGAATCATTTAGCGTAAGCCCAAGAAGCGTCTTTTTATCAAAATACATGGTGCATTCTCCAAACCTAGAATCTAGAAAAAATTCTATATAAAGAGAAAGCTCTTTTCAAGGAAATTGAGAATTGCGAGAATATCCTTATAAAATAAGAGAAATCCATTCGATAAAAAGAATATAAAAAATTCTATATAATGCCTTTTAGTCAACTTTTCATTGTTTCCTACAAACGGGTAAAAATGTATGCCGTACAAAATCGAAATCGCCGAAAAAGAGCTCCCACATAAACTTGCGATGTGGATTGGATTTGGAAAGGCCGTTATCGCGCAAAGGGGACCTGCGGTCGAAGCGGTATTGCATGACTTAACTGATCCCGCGCACTCTGTTGTTTTTGTTGCTAACGGGAAAGTCACAGACCGCCACGTAGGGCAAGGTCTAAGACACCTCGTGCGCGAAGTCCTAGAGGCGCAATCCCGAGGCGGAGACGATGTTCCCGATTACTGGTACTTCTGGAAAAGTAAGCTCATTTACTCGAAAACGGTTCTAATTCGTGATGACTTTGGGGAACTGATTGGCGCCTTTTGTGTTAACGAAGATGTGACTAGCAGCATCAGTGCCTTTGAGTATCTAAAAGGGTCTTTGCCAGGACTTGAAAACGTCACTCTAGCGCTTCCGAAAAAAGGCGAAGTCTATTTTAAGAAACGAGCAAAAGAGGGAAATACCTCTCAGAGCGAATCTTTAGAAAGTAAAGAGCCAAACCCGCAAACCGAAGATTCACTTTTCGATTTAACTCAAAAGATTATTTCCTCATTAGCAAGCGACATGGGGCTAATGGATACGACACCGACACGCGCCTTACGCCTTAAGTACTTAAAAGAGTTAGAAAATCGTGGTGTCTTTTTACTTAAAGGAAGTATCGAAAAGGTCGCTACGGTTTTGGGGCTATCCAAAGTCACGATCTATAGCGACTTGCAGTCGATGAAGGAAAAAGCCAAGATTGGAAAGTCTAAGGAAAAGAATTCTTAAGAAAAGCCAAAGGCTTTTTACGTCCATTTTTTTAATCGTTTTTTTACTTTTGGGAGATAAAAATGCGTTTTATCACTCCAGACTTTAAAGGAAAGAACCCCGGCCACTATAGCGCTGCCGTTCAGGTCGGAAACTTGATGTTTATTTCCGGGCAACTCTCGATCGACCCTGATACGAGAGAAGTGTGCACTGGATCAATTGAAGACCATGCGGCTCTTGCATTAAGTAATCTAAATCGCGTCTTAAAGGCCGCTGGATGCAAAAAAGAAGATGTCGCCTTTTGCCGCATCTATACGCCATCAAACACGTATTGGACAGCAATCAACGCCGTTTACGCGAAGTTTTTTGGTGAACATAAACCAGGGCGCGTCATTGTTTCAACTTCGCCCCTTCACTTTAACTGTTTAGTGGAAATCGAAGCGATTGTTGAGTTAAATAAGGAGTAATGCGATGGACTTCGTTTGCACAAAATGTGGGAAAAGAACCTCGACAACAACGCACGAAGCGACCTGCTCGTGCGGTGGGCTTTTTAAGCTTGAAGACGTGAATGACCCTTTTGATTTATCTAAAGTCGACAAATCCACATGGAGCCTATTTCGCTATCGCGAATTCATGGCGGGAAAGGGGGAGGCTTGGCGCGAAGTTTCAATGGGAGAAGGAATGACTCCCATTGTTGAAGCGAAACCTGGCGTCTTTTTTAAGGTCGACTACGCGATGCCGACGCTTTCTTTTAAGGATAGGGGAGCAGCAACGCTAGTTGCCCACATGAAAGCGATTGGTGTTAAAACCTGCGTACAAGATTCAAGCGGAAACGCAGGTATTGCTGTTGCCTCATTTTGCGCGAAAGCTCGTATCGCTTGCGAAATCTATGTCCCAGAAGGCACAAGCCCCAAAAAAATCACGATGATTGAAGCTACGGGCGCCAAAGCTCTCGTCGTCCCAGGGTCGAGGGATCACTGCGCCGATGTGTGCCGAAAGAGAGTTAAAGAGGAAGGCGTCTATTACGCCAATCACGTCGCGAATCCCTACTTTTACGAAGGGACGAAAACATACATCTATGAAACTTTCGAGCAATTGGGACGCATCCCAGAGC
>CAVJUW010000079.1:0-4217 GCA_963652725.1 Bacteroidaceae bacterium
CGTTCGTAAGTCCCATGAAGTCTTCTTTAGTACCCTCAAAAGGAAGACCTAAACTTACTCCCAACAATCCTCCACGCAAATGAAAACCATCGGCACTTTTTAGGTTAATGAGTGCTTGATCGATTCCAACGTTGGGTTCTGTGGCGCTATAAGAAAGACTTAATTTCCCATCCTCTTTAATTTGCCGAACAACTTGAGAGGCGGAATGTGGTTTTTCTGTTAAGGTGCCAACCTCAATAAAGCCAAACCCGAGGGCGCCTAAGCTATTGACACGGATGCCGTTGACGTCAAAGCCTGCGGCTAACCCAACCCGATTGGGAAAACGTAGCCCCATCACGGTCGTGGGATCTTCTGCAATGGGGCCTGCCCACTTCTCGTGGCAACCAAAAATCGTGAACCAATCAAGGTTTTTTAAGAGGATGCGGCGAGCACTCTTAAAACCAAGAGAAAAGAGTAGGGCTCTAAAGGCATCGTAAGTCATGAATTAACGCTCAAAAAATCTTGACGGAGAAGATAGTATTCTATAGAATCTCAAATTCTTCACATGGACCGCGGGGTGGAGCAGTCTGGTAGCTCGTCGGGCTCATAACCCGAAGGTCGGAGGTTCAAATCCTTCCCCCGCAACCAAAGTCCTAAATCCCTTTCTCAGAAATTTCCCCTCGTTTTCCTTTTGCAGCTTGCGCAAAGTCGTTTGACCCGACTGAAATAGCGCAGTCCTTACGCAGTATAGACTGACTTCAAGTGAAACTAAGGAGAATTCTCTACGGAAATCTCCTTACGATTAAGGGAGTATGTCTATGGGCTCAGAAGCGTTACCAGTAAATGCCGTTACGGGGTTGCAGCATACAGTTTTACCGAAGATCAAAGAGATCGATCCCCCAAAGGCCCTACTTTGGGTTGGGAACTCGTTTTTCTTTTTCAATAACGGAGCGCATCGTTTTACACGACGCCTTTTACAGAAAGCTCCCGTTGTTCCAAAGTATCGCGGTAATTTGGTCGCTATCAACGGCGCAAGTTTGAGTTGGCACGATTTGGAAAGTTATTTCCGCCCTAATGCGATTAGTTCGTATTCTTTTAGTACAGACGGAAAGAACACGGTCCAATTCCGTGACCCAGAAGAAAAGCTTTGGGATAGTGTTTTGCTTCTTGATTCTTCTCAGGGCCCAATTCATCCTCAACTCAAAGAGAACTTCAAGCGCTTTGCAAAACTTGATTCTGAGATTTGTCGTAAACACAAAGCGACGCCCATCTTCTTAATTTCTTGGGCCTATGCCGATCGACCTGAAATGACAGCGCAATTGGCAGATTCCATTTTGACTGTAGCCAATGACAACGATGCCATTGCAGTGCCTGCGGGTTTGGCTTTTGCTCTAGCACGTGAAAAAGACAAATCTTGCCCACTTTATATCTCAGACAATCGTCATCCGACGCCCGCGGGTTCGTACCTGCTCGCCTGCACGGTGATTGCAACACTGTTCAAGATTGACGTGCGCACGATTGACTTTGACTGCGAAGTTGCGCCAGAGCTCGCCAAGTTCTTGCGCGAGGTTGCTCAAGAGACGGTTTGCCGTTTCTTTGGGAGATAGTTTTTAAAAATAGCTGCGCCTGTGTTCGAGTTTTCACGACGCTTATGGCTAAAAAGATCAAAGAGCAAAGGTTAGAAGACCGATTCTCTTAGAGCGATTAAAACAAAACTCGTTATAAAAGGAGAAAGTGAAATGACAATCCCAATCATCGCCGCTGCGCTGATTACGATTGTTGCTGGATGGATGATTATCAAGCGCTATCCGGTACATATCGTTTTGCTCGCTGGTGGTTTGATTATTGTTGCAATTTGCATTATGTGTGGAATCACACAGTTCCTACCTAAGGGAACGAAGTCAACCGGATTGGTTTGGTTTGACTTAATTGAGTTAATCAACGCAATTACCAAAAAGCAGGTCGTCGGCGTTGGTCTCATCATTATGTCTTGCGGTGGTTTTGCAGGATATATGAGTCAGATTGGTGCCGCGAACCGTCTCGTGCAATTGTGCGCAGAGCCCTTGCGTGCTTTAAGTAAGCCCTATCTTGTTTTGGCTTTGGCTTATTTGATTGGGCAAGGCATTAACCTCGTTGTCGTCTCGGCCGCTGGGTTAACGATGTTGTTGTTAGTTGCTTTCTACCCGATTCTTGTCGGTGTTGGCGTAAGTCGAGGGGCCGCTGCGGCTTGCATTGCCTGTTGCTCGGCTGTGGCAGCTGGACCACTATTTGGTACGCAACAGCTTGCTGCAAAGGTCGCAAATGTTGACTCGATGGTTTACTTTATCGAGTGGCAGCTTGTCGCGTGCTGGCCAGCCTATCTTGTAACGGCCGCTGCGATTTACTTTACCGCTAGATATTACGACGCGAAGAAGATTGACATTGAAGACGAAGTGCAAGAAGCTAAAACCACTGCCGTGCGTGAATGCCCGAAGTGGTATGCCATCTTCCCGTTTGTTCCCATTGTCCTTCTCTTCGTCTTCTCGAAGTTCGGTATTTCTTCGATTAAGTTAAGCACACCGAGCGCTTTGATGTTAACGTGGATTGTTGTTGCCATCATTGAACTCATTCGCTTAAGAGATGCGAAGCTTGTGATGAAAGATTGCCTCGTGTTCTTTAAGAAGATGGGCGCACTCTTTGGTGGCGTTGTCGCACTCGTTATCTGTGCGGAAGTCTTCGCAACGGGTTTGCGTGTTTCTGGTTTAGTAAACGAAATCATCGAAACGGCTAAGGGCTTCGGATTCGGCGCTGGCGGTATGACTTGCGTCTTGTCTGCCTTAGTCGGTGTTGTGACGTTCTTAACGGGTTCTGGCGTGGGTGCTTTCTCGGCCTTCGCAAGTCTCTCGGTTGACGTTCAAGCCCAGGTCGGCGGTCATTTGCCCGCCATGATGGTTCCGATGCACTTAGCGTGCTCGATCTTCCGCTCGATGAGTCCTGTGGCAGGATGCTTGATTGCCGCCGCTCTCGTCGCTGGTGTGAGCCCGATGAGTCTTGTGCGTCGCAACATGATTCCGATGTTCGCTTGCTTCGGGACGATTTTGGTGATGAACCAAATCTTTAACATGTAGCCATTTTTCTTCTTAGGCCAAGGTAGCGCATCAGTTACCTTGGCCATCCTCACTTAAGGGCTCCTAAAGATGAAGAAACCTTATTTCTTAATGGTGGCTCTTGCTACCGCTCTTAGCTTTTCTGAGATTGGTCTTTCCGCTCCTGTTAGCCAGGATATTCAGAAAGCGACTATTTCTGAGTTCTATAACGTAAAGCCTATTGTGAAGTCGCTTGGTATTAAGAATCCAACGCGCGGTTTGTTTGTCGGGAATTCCTACACCTACTACAACTGCGGCATTGGCTCTTATGTCAAAGGCTTTGTCAATAAGAAAGAAGGCGAGGAATGGAAGGCCCGCATGCAGACGATTTCTGCAGGTCGCCTTTATCAGCATCCGATTGAACGGTATTTTGATAAGGACGATGCCACACTGAAAGATTACAACCGCCCGAATAAACCCAAGTTTGACGTTGTTTTCTTGCAAGCTCAGTCTCAGGAACCTTATAAGGACGATGCGAAGAATCCAGCCAATGCCCCAAAGGTCAAATACGCTGCCGCACTAAAGAAGGCGATTGCCGTGGTTCGTAAGAATGGATCTATTCCTGTCGTCGTTGATACGTGGGCATCAAAGAAGTCTCCAAAGGGCTATGACATGCGTACGGAAACAGTTGCCTTAGCCGATGCCATCATCTCTCAGGCAAACAAGAATAAAGCCATTGTTTTGCCTGTTGGTATTGCGTTTGAGACAGTGCGCATGGAACGCCCTGACATCAATTTGCATAACAAGTCCGATTTAAAACACCCATCAGCCGAAGGAAGTTATCTTTTCGCGGCAATGATCTACGCGGTGCTTTTTGAAAAGTCGCCAGAGTGGGTTGGAGCCAACTGGCTTGGCGAATGCGACAAGCCAATTAAGGCCGAAGACGCGGTCTATCTGCAAAGCGTTGCGTGGCGTGTAGCAAAAGAGTTCTACGGTTGGAAGTAAAAGGTCATTTAGAACTCCAACGCGGATCTCTCAATTGTCTTCTGTTGTTATGAAAAGACGGTAGCGGAATTACTCCCGTTACCGTCTCGTGACTTTACTTCAGAGTTTCAGTCTTAGAAGACGTACTTAAGTCCTACCTTGCCACCGATTGAAGAGGCGCCGTCATTG
>CAVJUW010000080.1:0-2922 GCA_963652725.1 Bacteroidaceae bacterium
ACATCATATTTTTCAAAAGCCTTCCTTAGCTGTGTTCTTCCGCAAGTGGTGCATCCTGCAGTTATTGCCGCCTGAGGATAAATCTTGGCATCTATTTTCTTTTTTAAGACATCGTTATCATCGAGCCATTTCACAAAACGTTTATCCGCATTTTGTTTTTCCCATCCAGGAAGTTGCTTTGTTAACTGGTTATAGAACTCTTTTTCCTTTTTATATTTATTAAAAATCTTGGCGACTTCTTTTGGATTCAGTACTTCCACTGCTTTATTTAACTTCTTTTGCCAAAAAGAATTGTCCTTAGCTAACCAATCCAAAAAGCCCTTATCTGTGTTTTGTTTTTCCCAATCAGGACAATATTTTTCAAGCTCCGTTAAAAATTGCGTCTCCTGCTCTGATGGCGCACTTACTTCTGGCTCTGGAGTTGGAGCGCTTGGCTTTTGTGCAGATTGAGAATACGAAGAAGACCAATCGCTACTTACACGATATTCAATCGTTCTTGCCTTGTTATAGATTAAAACGAGGGATAAGGCTATAAAGGCTATCGCTGCATACGCCGTGATTCGCCTAGCTCTCATTGGGTTGCTCTTTCTATTCCACAACACAAAAATAAGCGCTATTCCCCACAAGATACCGAACATCCCTGCAACCTCAACCGCCTTCAAGAACGCCACTTGCGGATAACCTAGAAGCGTAACTAAGCGGATCCAAAATTCGTACTCAAAGTCGCTTGCCGTGTTCGGTACCTCTTGGGCAATGTGAAGACAAAACAATGCCACATAAGAAAGCACGACCAACAAAACTAAATTGGCATTCTTTTGGACAAAGCAATCAAAAACACTAGGAGCCTCTTTCTCCGCTTTTTTTTCGATGTCCACAGAAGGAGCTTGTTTCTGGACTGGCTCTTGTTTGTCACTAGCGCTCACAGGGCTAGGTTGATTGATAGCCGCCTTTTTCTTTTTCGAATCTCTTTGCTTAGGGCTTTTTTCTTTGGGGCTTAATAAATCGCTTACAGAAAAGGCACTCTCTTTTTCTGAGAGAGGCTCTAATTGCTCTCCATACGTTTCCTTATAGAGTTCGCAGTAATCACAATCGCCAAGCAGTGTTTTGACATCCGCGAGGCCTCTTCGCTGATGGGCCTCGGCACAAATAGATTCCAGCATACTGCAGACGAAAACCGTTGGGTTTCCCATTTCACAAGATGTCAAACATTTCTTGAAATCTTCGCAGGCACGACAAACAGGATTCTCATCCTCGGCTAATGCTGTCGCTAAGAAATTAGAGAGCCTCGATCTTATAGACGCACGGTCTTTTTGAGAAAAAATTGGCAAAAAAGCTTGAAGCAAGGCATCCATAGCTACTTGATAATTTTCTGTTTGCGTCGGATTTCTTCTGCCCATATTTCCCCCGTAACAAAAACAAGTCAAAAATAGGAATGCTGATGCCCGCGAGTTTTTCGCAGATTGCGAATCGTTAACCTCACGGGATTAATGAAAGAAAGGTAAAATCTTTCAAGTTTTCGACTCGCACATTTTAGGGGTTTCTTTATGCCCGTGTTAGCGTTACTTTCTAATAATCCATTTCGCCTGATGGGCATCTATAGCAATGCCCCATTAAAAGATCTTGTTGCCAATAAAAATCGGCTCTCCGCCTTTGCTCGTGTTGGAAAGAAAATAGCCTTCCCAACCGATTTATCTGAACTCCTCGGCGAAATCCCCGACCGTAGCACAGAGGCAATCACGAGTGCCGTAGCAAAACTGGATCTTCCTGAAGACCGTCTCCGTCATGCTTTATTTTGGTTTATCAAAGCCTCCCCTATTGATACAGTAGCGCTATCGAATCTTCAAACAAATAACCTTGCCAAGGCTAGAAGCATTCTTCAAAAAAAGGAAAACTTTTCTTCGCTTTTAAATTTAGGCGTCCTAGCTTTGGCCGAAAAAGATGTATCTGAGGCAATTAACAAAATCACCTCTGTGATTCATACGGACGAATATCGAGAATCCCTAATCAAAGAAGTTTGCGGAGAACAGTTCCAAATCTCAGAAGACGACTTAGCCAAACTATTCATCGATGCACTTTGTCAAGAAGTTCCCTTAGCCGAGATTAAAGAAGCATTCGATGACTACGGTTCCTCTTTTGACGATGATGAATACATCCGTAAGAAGCAAATTGCTCGACCTGTTAATCACATTAAATCAGAGATTGCCACAGCCAAAAATTGCAACTCTGAGGACGCCGAGGCTCACTATCAAGCAGGCGTTCGTTTATTACGAAACACACGAGGCGATGTAAAAGAATTAAGAAAACTACTTAGCCCCAAAGACGTTGACTATGAGTTGATTATTAATCCCCTAGCGGAAACGATTTTGGAACGTAGTATCGACTATTTCAACAAGACCAAAGACGAAAATGATTACGAGAAGGCGCTCTTTCTCGCAAACTATGCCAATTCCCTAGCGACAGAAGAAAAACTCAAAACTCGCTGCAAAACGAATATAGAAACGTTTAACTCAAAAAGGGAAGAAAAGAAATACCAGACGAAATACCAGACCGAGACCAATGAGATAGACGCTGCCTTCGATAAATACGTAACCAAATCTCCTAGCATCTCAAGCGCGAGTTATTTTCTTTCTGCTACCAAACCAGCGATTGAGCGATTAAAAGCCAAAGCTGGCGCAGACTCTCCTTATTATTTGGATAGATCTTCCTTTGTTGCATACATAACAATCAATCTCATTGTAAGAACTCTTAATTCGCGTCAAGAGAAGGCAACCTTTGAAGACATTCGAGATGGCTCTCTTAAAAGAGCCTTCAAGGATGCCCTAGATGTACTTTCGTCTGTTTCATCTCTTGATATGAACAGTGAGGTTCGCGAATATTTTTCTACCAATAGAAGAATTACTTCTGAAACCTTTACCCATGTTT
>CAVJUW010000080.1:2932-4075 GCA_963652725.1 Bacteroidaceae bacterium
GAGTTGCTCGGGTTTGTGATACGTAACTGGTGGATTATTTTGGTATTAATTGTTGTTCTTCTAAATTTATGACGCTTTTCTAAGGAACTCTTATGAATAAAAAACTTCTTTCGCTAGCGTTTATATGCGCTTTTAGCATGAGTTACTTAACTGACGCCTGTGGGGCTCCTAATGCGAGCACGGATTCATTGGAACAACGAATTCAAACTCTTGAATCCCAAACCTCTCTTTTGGAAGAAAAAGTAACACAAGGAGAATCTGAGGTTCGCAAACTTTGGGTTCAACGTAACATTCAAAAAAGAAACAGTTCCGAACTATCTGAAGCGAATCGGAACATTAACGAAAAGATTCGTGACCAAAGTGTCTCTCTTGAAAAAGCCAAAGAGGATATGGGTAAAACCGCAGGTTCTGCTCTTTTAGCATCCAATCACCTTCAAGAAACGCTAAATCAGGTAAAGGCCGACGTCAACACTCACGCATTAGAAATTCAGAAAAACAGTTCCTCTCAAGTCCAGTACGGAATCGTTCTTCTAATCTTAATTTTGGCCTCTTGGGCATATGTCTATCTTTTCCTTCGGAAAAAAGTTTCTCATTCAGAGGAACAATTCGCAACCCTTGAGAAAAAAATCAAAGGAATAAAAGAAGAAACTGCTATCAGGCTCTCCGAAGATTTTGAGAAAATGGTTCAGTTATCTAACAACCTCCAAAATCCTTCTGCTTCTTCAGCAACAAACCACGATTTAATTAAGGCTCTAGCTGACAGAATCACCTTTATGGAAATGACTCTTTTTAGAATGGACAAAGGCGTAAAGGGCTACCGGCAACTAACCAAATCAATTGACCAAATGAAAGACAATCTTTTAGCTAACGGCTATGAGATTGTCAGTATGCTCGGCCAACCTTACACAGACGGCATGAAGGCCGTAACCAGTTTCATTGATGATGAAACCCTGCCGAGCGGCAAACGCATCATCACAAGCATTATCAAACCGCAAATCAACTACAGAGGCGAGATGATTCAATCAGCTCAAATCACTGTCAGCCAGAACATTTAAGGGGGGAATCAAACTATGGCTTTGGTAAAGATGAAATATGGCATTGATCTTGGGACAACCAATTCGGCCATCTGCAAAATGGAAAATG
>CAVJUW010000081.1:0-4009 GCA_963652725.1 Bacteroidaceae bacterium
TTCTTGCCACGCGTCAATCGCCTCTTAGCGCTTTAATAGCCCACAAAAAATTGCGCCCGAGGGAAGCCTCGGGCGAGTCGTTCATTGAAGAGAAAAATCGAAGATATTTCTTTCTTTATTCTTCTTTGGATAAATAACGCAAAGCAAAGAGCATATAAACCTTAATGAAGTTTAGGTACTGCTCAAGCTCGACATATTCTTCGTCGCTTCCAAGAACGTCGTAGATTCCTGGACCGAGTTGCGGGACTCTTTGGTTATTGCCAACAGCAAGTTTTACGGCATCTCCCCCTCCATTTCGGCGCCCAAGACGGATTGGTGTGCGGAAGATATCACGATAGGCATCCATGCAGGCATAGATGTCAGAATCGTTTGGGTCGAATGCTATGCGGGGACACGAATAAAGCTTTTCGATGGTGTATTTTCCTTGAAGGACTGGATCGGTATCGAATAGTTCTTGCAATTCCTTTAGTGCACTTTCGATTGTTTCTCCACGTGTGTAACGGCGATCGATCCAGATGGTGCAGTCATTCGGATGCATATTGACGGCTCGACCTTCTTTGCCAGCACTTATGCTTGTGACATTGATAACAGCACCGAAATCTGTTCCGCCGAAATACCGCTCTTTCAGTAATTTCTTGTCGTAACGGTTAATGGCTTCGATAGCACGAACTGCCATTTGTAGAGAGTCGATTTTGTTAAGCCGAGTTCCTGCATGCCAACCATCACTTACAAAGGTAACTTTCCAAGCAATTCGACCATCGGTATCGATAATGATGGTGTCTTCCGAGGCCTCCATACAGATAGTGAAATCGGCCTTAAGTAGTCCTAAGTCTAAACAGTGCAAGATGCCGTATTTGCTTCCTTGCTCTTCATCACAATTTAACCCGATAGAGAGTTTTCCATTTGGTTGAAAGCCCATACGTTTCAAAAAACACATGGCAAGAATGCCAGCGGAAACGCCAGCTTTCATATCCGTTGCACCACGCGCATAGATGCGATTGCCGATAATTTCGCCAGACCAAGGATCCCTTGATGGCGCATCTCCTGGAGGAAAAACATCAATATGGCCATTAAAAAGAAGGCTCCTTCCAGGAGTTCCTTCCCAATCACATACGACGTTAGGCCGATTTGGATCGAGCGCAGGCATCGTTGGCTGAAAACCTTCGCTCAAGAGTTTTTGAGCGATAAATTCAGCTACTGCTTTTTCTTGGCCTGTAGGTGAAGGAATCCGCAAGAGTTTTTGTAAAAACTCAATTGCTTCTGAGCGATGCGCATCCACATAATCTGAAATAGTTTGCTTATTCATAAGGTTCTCTTTAAAGCATGAACATAATGGCAAAGCCGATAGATACACTTAACAGGGCATTAAGTGTTCCGAAAATTTGGAAGGGGTTGTCGTAGAGAAAACGTCCCATTGTCGTTGTGCCAGAGCGGTCAATTTCACAGGCAGCAAGCGCAGGACCATTGATAGGAAGTAGCGCAAAACCATTTACTGCGGGGAACATAGCAATAAGACTCAATGGAGAAAGCCCTAGAGCAAAACCCATTGGCATAACAGCTCTCGTTGTTGCTCCTTGAGAATTCATCAGGGCAGACATCACAAAGAGCACAAAGGCAAAGGTCCATGGCATGGATTGCGCAAGGGATCCAAACACATCAAGGATGATGGCTTTGTTGGTGGCAATAAAGGAATCGGCAAGCCAAGAACAGCCAACAATTGAAATCATCGTTGTGACAGCAGAGCGAAGAATTTGGCTCTGAGCAATTTGCTTCATGTTGGGTCTAAAGGCGCAGATGAGGATGGCCGCTGTTGCCATCATGACAAGCTCAATGGTTGTTGTCATACTCAAAGGTGATTGGCTGGAGGAAAGGCTTCTAAGTGTCGGGAAGAAACCAGCGCTGACAATGTAAATGATGCCTAGGGCAAACAAGAGCAGGGAAGCTTTTGATTTTTTAGTGATAGTGACTAGTGGAGTGTTCGAAGGAGGTGTAACAAGACCGGCGGCGAGTCGCGCCTGATAGATTTTGTCGTCTTTGAGATCGGCTCCCCAATGTCGATAGAGCTGAGAGATAAGAATGACAGAAATTAGCCCAGCGGGGAAGCTAATTGTCAAAATGGTGGACAAGGATATTTCCGAATGCCCGTAGTAGGCAAACAAGCCGATTAGAGCCGCAGTTGCCGCAGAAATCGGGCAAGCAGTGATAGCACATTGTGCTGCCATGGTTGCTGGCACCATCGCGCGTTCTGGACGAATTCCATTGGCGTAGGCTACTTCGTAAATGACAGGCTGTAGGGTAAAGCAGACCATCGCTGTCCCGGCGAAAACGGTCAGAAAGAACATAACGATTGGAGCAATCAACAGCAGACGCGTGGGATTACTACGAATGATTTTGGCTCCGATGGCAATAAGAAAATCCAAACCGCCACAGGATTCAAGAACAGCCGAACAGGTGCAAACACACAAAATAATGAAGCACACATCAGCAGGCATTGCCGTTGGCGATAAGCCAAAGAACAGGTGTAAAACGGCCAGTCCCGCACAACTCATAACACCGATGCCGATAGCGCCAAAGCGAGTGCCGATCAAAATGGCGGCAATTACGATAAGAAACTCGGTTAATACAGACATTGTTCAGATTCCTTGCGTGTAATGTATTTCGAGTGGCAGATAACGAAGTAAGAAAACATATTTTTCTGTTTGCTATGAGCTATCGCAAAAGATGTCGCCTGTTACTGCACGCTCACTGCAGACAGAACACATTATGAGAGAGGGATGGGAAGTTCATATATTTTTATTTATAAAAATTGATAACAACCATATTATTTTTTATATAATCAGATTATCAGGATTTAAAGTATTGAGTTGCTCTACTAGGGGGCTCTTTATTTGGAGGTATCTATGCTAAAAGAGCTTCACAAAAAGATTCTTCTCTCGTTGGCTACAACGCACAGTATTTCGCAGACGGCAAGAGATCTTGGAATATCGCAACCTGCGGTTTCAGTGGAATTGCGTCGACTAGAAAAATCAGTCGAGGGAGAAGTTTTTCGCCATGGAATGCGTCCGATAACGTTTACGACACTCGGCAAAATTATGTTGGAGCAGGCTCGGAAATTAGAGACGTTGGAAACACAGACACAAGATATCCTTTTTGATTACCACCAAGGAATCATGCCGCTTTGGCAGATAGGATGTGTGGATTCCTTTTCTTCGAGCGTTATGCCTTACTTTATCGCTGATTTGCTAACAACGAGCCGCAGGATTATTTCAACGAAGGGTGACTCAAAAAAAATGGAACAACTCCTCGAAGATGGACAACTAGATTTTGCTGTGGTCAACTCCGACATGACTAAAAAAGGATTTGTTTGCACACGATTGTTCTCAGAGCAATACCTGTTAGTTATTCCTTCGGCAATAGCACAACGAAATCAGCGTGATATTTCCCATTACTTCGATATCTTACAAAAACTCCCAGTTGTTTTTTCTGGTGCTCTAACCATAGATAACATTGTTGGTCACCAGACATTGAGGGCGTTAGGTTTTGAGACAGATTGTGTGATGGAAATTGATTGTTTCTCCAGTATGTGTCAGCTAATTTCTCAAGGCAAATGTTGGGGGCTTATGACGCCTCTTGGTATGTGGGTAGGTCGAGACTATCTTACGGATGTGACAATCCTAGTATTCCGTCATGCGCCACTTCGACATGTTTATTTCTGTCGCCAGCCATATATGAGTGAGCAAAAAGAAAGCCAGATTCTTAAGATGATTTTCTCTGCACTAAAGGAAGGGTTCCTTCCGTGCATTGAAAAAAAACGCCCAGATTTGGCTGCGGCGATTACCATCGACAAACGCCTCAACGCTCGTTTTGGAGCGTGAGGCATAAAAGCGAAATCGCATTGGTTACTTCAAAATCTCTTCGTACAAAGCGCCATAGCGTGCCGCAGACTCATCCCAGGAGAAGTTCTTTCGCATGGCACGAACGACAGCGTTTTGCCAGGCCTCAGGGTTTG
>CAVJUW010000082.1:0-3867 GCA_963652725.1 Bacteroidaceae bacterium
CAACGCTCACGCGTGTGGCAACGCTTCGCATGAAGATTGACGAAGCGCTTGACCCAGCATTGGAAGCCAAGTAGAAGATTCCTTTCTACTCAACTAGTAGCCTTGCCTTTACCGCACTGAGGATGTCTTCCACAGTGACATCAGCCGCAACGCCACCAACCGTTGCGCAATCGTTTTCGCCAATTAGAGAAATCTTCTCTAAATCTGTGTCAACCCAAACTCCGACACAAGGAATGTTCAAAGCTGCTGCTAAGTGCATCAACCCCGTATCTAGGCCAATTCCAATTTGAGCGCGAGAGACAACTGAAGCAATCTCAGGAATTGACATTTTTGGCATCACAAGAGCGGAAGGATTCCCCATCGCAATCCTTTGGACTCGTTCTTTTTCTGAGTCGTTCCCCCAAAACAAAAGGGATTTAAGCCCCATGTCTGATAAAGCACGGATTAGTTCTGTCCAGCGTTCTTCTTTCCAAAGTTTCGGTCTTTTTAGGCTCGCATTAACAAAAAGCGCAGCAAAACGAGTAGGCAATTCAATTCCCTCGATTTGAGGCGCTCTTGCGCCAAATCGTGGATGCTCTTCATCAATCTCATACCCGATAGAAGCTGCGAGCATTCGCCGATATCGACGAACAGTTCCCAGAGTCGAGGGCATCTGAAACGTTTTTTGATAAAAGAGCGTTGCAAGTTTCTCGCGAACCGTATCACGTGAATAACCTGTCACAGGAACTCCTGCCCAACTTGCCGCCCAGGCGCTACGCAAGATTCCCTGCGTATCGACAACTGCGTCGTAATGCTCTGAGCGAAGTTGTTCCTTTAGCTCCTTTACTTCATTCCACGTTCTCGCTGAAAACGGTGATTTACGCCAACGGCGAAACGCTGTGATTCGCATTTGATCTACCGCTGAGCAAAGTGCGCAAACAGGCGCAAAAGACTCCTCAACAAGCCAATGCAGTTGGGCATCAGGAAACGCTCTCTTAAAGTCGACTGCTGCAGGAAACGTGTGAATCACATCTCCCATCGAAGACGTGCGAACCAAAAGAATCTTTTTTACCTTTTCCATAGAGCAATCGAGTAAAGAAATCTTTTCAAGAGGAAGCCTCTCTTATTTGCGGCGAGAATTATAGAAGTTCCTTCCTAAAAACCCTTGATTTTGACCGCTACAACCTCTCGTTTTCCGCCATAATATCGGTTATCGTTTTTTTCAATGAGGCTTCGGAGACACACAATCATGACGCATGCACTTGTAACCTATTATTCCCACGCAGGACACACAGCACGAATTGCGCGCGTTATCTGCGAAACAATCCGTGAGCAAGGCGCGGAATGCGACTTAATGGATATAGCCGAAGCCTCTCGGGAAGGCGTGGTTTGGGAAAAATACGACTTAGTGATTGTTGGCGCCGCTATTATTTACGGCGTTTATAACAAGATTGTTTGGGAATTCATTCGCCGTTATCAGGCAAAGCTCGATGCGCGTGCTAATAGTTTCTTTAATGTCACTGTCGTTGCGCGCACACCTTATAAAGCAACAATTGAAGGAAATCGCTATATGCAACGCTTCCTTCAAAAATCGAGTTGGCGTCCCAAGGACTTAAAGTGCATCGCAGGAAAAGTCGATTACCCGAACTGGAATTGGTATCAGAAACTTGCCATCCAAATGATTATGAAGATGACTAAAGGGCCAACAGATCCAACTGCAGTTATCGACTACACCGATTGGGACGATGTGAAAGCTTACGCCAAGCACTGCTTAAGCCTTGTCGATTCGAGAAAAGAAGCAGTTCCTTCGGCCCCTGCCAAAGAAGAAGTCGATAAAAAACCAGCGAAAAAGGTAGCACGTATCAGCCGCGCCAAGAAGCCAGAAACAGCTAAAAAGGAAAAAGCTTCAACAGCGAAAAAACCTGCTAGCAAAAGCAAAGTAACAGCGAAGAAGACAACGAAAAAGGCGACAAAGTCTGCTAAGGCTTCTAGCTAAATCGCTTACTCTTTTCATTGAAGGACGTTTAAAGGATGAATTCTTATCCGTGGCTTAAGCAATATGCCCCGGGTGTTCCGGCTGAAATTAATCCGGAAACCTACCCATCAATTCCTGCGCTTTTTGACTCGGTTGCTCAAAAATACGGACGCAACACAGCTTTTGTCTGCTTAGGAAAGAAAACAAGCTATAACGAATTAAACGAGCAATCCAAAGCTTTTGCTGCTTATCTTCAGAGTCTTCCTGGCGTTACTCGGGGAGACCGAGTAGCTGTCATGATGCCTAACCTTACGCAGTACATGATTGCGATGTTGGGCACACTGCGTGCAGGGATGATTGTCGTCAATGTCAATCCGCTTTACACCTCTCATGAACTCGCGCATCAGTTAGTTGACAGTGGAGCCAAGGTCGTTGTCATTATCGAAAACTTCGCAAAAACCTTAGAAAACGCTCTCGAAGGAACAGCTGTCGAACACATCGTGACAACAAAAGCAAGCGACATGCTCGACTTTATTCGTCGTACGGCAATTGATTTTGTTATTCGTCGTGTGAAAAAACTCGTTCCCGAATTTCATCTTCCAAAACACGTCAATTTCCGAGAAGCACTTAAACAAGGAAAGGCTTACGGCTTTAAAGAAACTGAACTTCACAATACCGATGTTGCTTTCCTCCAGTACACAGGAGGCACAACAGGGATTGCGAAGGGCGCAATGCTTACACACAGAAATCTTCTCGCTAATGTTGAGCAAACAGGCGTATGGATTTCTCAAACATTCGAGGAAGGCAAAGAGCGCATTATGACCGCTCTCCCGCTTTATCACGTCTTTAGCCTTACTGCGACTCTTTGCTTTGCTAAGCACGCAAGTCTTCAAGTCTTAGTGCCGAATCCTCGTGATATGGCCTCTGTTGCAAAGCTTATGCACAAATGGCGTTTTACGGCCTTTGCAGGAGTCAACACGCTTTTTAATGGAATGCTCCATAACAAGGCTTTCTGTGCAGCCCCCTTTAGTCAATTAAAGATGGTCTGTGGCGGTGGAACACAGGTGCAGCGCACCGTTGCAGAGCGTTGGCAAGCCGTAACAAAAACAAGCATCCTAGAAGCCTACGGATTAACAGAAGCAAGCCCTGGCGTTTGCGGCAACCTACCAAACGCTCCTTGGGATGGTTCAGTCGGATACCCTCTTCCTTCAACCATTGTTTCTATTCGAGGCGAGGGCTTTAAGGATCTTGGAACATGTTCGAGTCCCGAAGAGATTCCTGAACACACAGGCGAAATTTGCCTAAAAGGTCCTCAGGTAATGGCAGGTTACTGGGAGAAGCCAGAGGAAACCGCCAACGTGATGGTTGATGGCTGGTTAAGAACGGGCGACGTCGGTTATATGGACGCCACTGGCAAAGTCTTTATCACTGACCGTAAGAAAGACCTCATCATTGTCAATGGCCTTAATGTTTATCCTAATGAAATTGAAGGCGTCATCGCCTCGATGCCAGGTGTTTTAGAGTGTGGTGTTGTTGGAGTTTCTAATCCCCGTGTGGGCGAAACAGTCAAAGCTGTGATTGTGAAAAAGGACCCCTCCTTAACACGCGAAGATGTTGTGAAATACTGCAGGGCACGTCTTACAGGCTACAAAGTTCCACGCTCAATTGTTTTTGTGGACTCCTTGCCAAAGACTGCTGTGGGGAAAATTTTGCGACGTGATTTAAGGACAATGCGAGAAGCTGATTAAACCTCGTGGTTTACGACCGAATTAAGCAAGCGTTCCCACTGATCCCAAACAACTTCAGGAGCATAGGCTCGCATATCCTCTTTAGCCGCATCACCTAAACGGATGCGCAATTCTTCGCTATCCATAAGTTGTGAGAGGCCATGGGCAAAATCCTCGGGATTGTCC
>CAVJUW010000083.1:0-566 GCA_963652725.1 Bacteroidaceae bacterium
CAACCCTTGCCCTTGGTCTAGTAACGACAACGTATGCCGCAGGGCCCACGGGCTTTGATGGTGCTAAGGCTAATTCTGGCCGGCCCACAGGTTTTCATCATGAAAAGGTCATGAGTGTTAAGGAGGTGAAAAAGCACGCCCGAGACGATCAATACGTTAAGCTCAAGGGGCGATTCACAAAGCACATTCGCGGTGACAAATATGAATTCCAAGGCACTGATGGCGAGACGATTACCGCTGAGCTCGATGATGATGACGACTGGTCGCACGTAAGGCGAGGGGATTTATATCTCATCTCAGCTAAGGTCGACAAAGATTGGAATAAAGTAAAGCTTGAAGTCAAAAGCGCCCGACCTGCAAATTAGTTTTTTATTCGATCTAACAAATGAGAGCCTTCAAATGGATTTTTTGGGCTCTCTTTTTATAAAGCGAGAAATCTGAGGATGTCTGCTAATTTGCTTTCGTCAAAGCCAATCATGTCCTCTTATTTCCTAAGCTATTTTTTGATTTCCTTTTTTAGCATTTTTAAAGGGCTTTAAAAGAGGCTCAGTCAGAGCTAAGAGCGT
>CAVJUW010000083.1:576-3660 GCA_963652725.1 Bacteroidaceae bacterium
AATTAGTTTTTATTCGATCTAACAAATGAGAGCCTTCAAATGTATTTTTCGGGCTCTCTTTTTATGTAGCGAGAAATCTGAGGATGTCTGCTAATTCGCTTTCGCTTAAGTCCAAGCAATAATCTCTTATTGCCTTAGCTACTTTTTGATTTCCTTTCTAAGCATTTTTAAAGGGTTTTAAAAGAGGCTCTGTCAGAGCTAAGAGCGTCTCTCTTTGGTATTGGCGATATTCTCGAGTAGCTGTTTCCTGGGCTACTCTGACTTCTTGGTATATTTTCTTTAAATTTTTCTAGAACTTCAAAGCCAATTGGTTTAGAATCCCGAACCTGTCGTTTCAAAGACGTGAGAGTTATTCACGAACGACACGGATTTTTGCGCCTGGTACGGGCGCACAATATATTTAAGAGGACCCTATGGTTATTATTCGTTTGTCTCGCGCGGGTGCGAAAAAGCGTCCGTTTTACAACATGCTCGTTTGCGACTCTCGTGCTCGCCGCAATGGTCGCTTTATTGAACGCGTCGGTTTTTATAACCCCGCTATCGCCGAAGGCGCACAGCGCTTAACATTTGATGCCGCTCGCATCCAGCATTGGATTGACAATGGTGCTAAGTTAAGCGACACCGTTGCTCGTCTCTTAAAGGACGCGAAGGCTAAGGCGGCTGCCTAATTTTGATTTCAGGGTTTTCGCGCTTAAAAATAAAAGTGAGCCTTTTTTAAAACGTCGTGCCATCCGTGTCTAGTGCACACTCGATTGCGTTTTAAATTCCTCTTGGTTGCTTTTAAGAAGCGGTATCTACCTTAACCCTAAATGAGAAATCGGCAAACTCGCTAAAATAAACGGACTCTAAAACTAGGGCCCGTTTTTTTATGACTGATTTAAATAAAGAGAATTTCATTGAAGTCGCTAAGTGCGCTGGTTCCTACGGCGTACGTGGCGATGTGCGCGTCTTTCCGATCGGAACGGGTGAAGCACTCACGGCTGCCCACTGCTGGGTCTTTAAAAGCCGCGCAGGCTTCTCTCGAGAGCTACACCCTACATCGCTTAAAAATCACGGAGAAGGGCTTCTTGTTCACTTTGAAGAAGTCACTTCGAAAGAAGAGGCCGATACGCTAAAGGGTGTGATTCTTATTTCTAGAGAAGAGTTTCCAGAAACTGAGGACGGGGAATTCTGGGCAGTTGATTTAATTGGCTTTGAAGTTCTTAATCGCAATAAAGAAAACCTTGGGAAACTCGAGCGCTTTGAAAGTAATGGGGCCCATGACATTCTTGTTGTCGTCGATTTAGAAAAACGCACACACCGTATTCCGCTTGTGAAGACTTACGTGGAAAAAATCGACTCTCAAACAAAAACCATCTTTGTTGATTGGGAAAGCGATTGGGGATAGCGATGCGACTTGATGTGATCACACTCTTTCCAGAAATCTTTCGCTCTGTCACGGACTACGGCATCAGTTCACGAGCCAAAGATAGAGGCCTTTGGACAATTCACTTCTGGAATCCGAGAGCAACAACCACTGATCTCCATCGCACGGTTGATGACCGCCCATTTGGCGGTGGCCCCGGTATGGTGATGATGGCCGAGCCCTTAGCTGCTTCATTAGAGGCGATTCGCGCATCAGGCAACATGGGAGCAGTAGTCGCCTTTTCTCCTACGGGAAAAAGAATCGAAAACACTCTTGTTAAAGACCTAGCCAAAGAAGGCAAAGACTACGTTTTCGTTTGTGCGCGCTACGAAGGAATCGACGAAAGGTTTATCGGGGAATTTGTTGACCTTACATTAAGTTTAGGTGACTTTATTTTGTCAGGCGCTGAGATTGCAGCGTGCGCTTTAATCGATGCGATGGTAAGACAGTTGCCTGGAGCAATTAAGGCCGACTCTGTGGCAGATGAATCCTTTAACGATGTGCTCTTAGAGGCCCCGCACTACACGAGACCTGAGGTTTGGAGAGACAAAGCGGTTCCCGAGGTTCTCTTAACGGGGCATCACGCCAACATCGCTAAGTGGACGCGCGAAAAGAAATTGCAAACCACTTTCCAAAATCGCCCTGATTTGATTAAAATAGCGCGCTCACGTCAATTACTTAGTCGTGAAGATGAAGCATTTCTAAACGCTTTAGATTTGCCTCAAAAATAGGTGTCTTAAGAGTTTCTTAAGACGTTTTTAAAACCCATCCTCTGGCCGGCAAGAAGTTACTCAATTTGAAGCACGGTTACGATGGTTCTGGAGAAATCGATGGATATCATCAAGACTCTCGAGCAAGAAGAAATCGCTCGTCTTTCCGAAGGAAAGAAAATCCCGCAGTTTCGTGCTGGTGACACCGTCAATGTCGTCGTGAACGTCATTGAAGGCACACACAAGCGCACACAGGCCTACGAAGGCATTGTGATTGTCAAACGCAACAAAGGCCTTAACACCTCCTTTATCGTTCGTAAGATCTCGAACGGCGAAGGTGTTGAAAGAACGTTCCAGTTGTATTCCCCGACGATTGCTTCCATTGAAGTTAAGCGCCGTGGCGACGTTCGCCGTTCTAAGCTTTACTACTTGCGTGAACGCTCCGGGAAATCGGCTCGTATTCGTGAACTTCTTACAAAGAAGAACGAAGCGGCCTAATTTCGAGCTTTTTCTGTTCGCAAAGGGAGATCCGTGTGGTCTCCTTTTTTTCGCTCGATTTTCCGCCTTAAAATCCTTTTTTAAACAGTCTTTCTCCGTATAATTCCCTAATAAAGACACTGAACCTTATTTCTCTTAAACGAGGCTAATTGATGGCTGAAACTCTTTCTTTAAAAGGATTGCCATACGGAAAAGTCGATTTCTCATCGATTCGTAGCCGCAATTTCGCTTATGTTGATAAGACTCGCTACATTGAACTATTGGAGAATTTTGGGATTGATTACGCTTTTATCGTTCGCCCGCGCCGTTTTGGTAAAACGCTTTTCACTAGCGTACTTGAGGCCTATTACGACGAGAGCCTAGCTAAAGACTTTGAGGCAAATTTTAAGGGCACTTACATCGGTGTTCATAAGACATCTCTTGCAAGCAGTTTTAGGACGCTACATTTGGATTTTTCCGGTCTTTCTTCAG
>CAVJUW010000084.1:0-3614 GCA_963652725.1 Bacteroidaceae bacterium
TTGGCAAGTAGCACTTCTGGTCTTGTGTTGTGATTGTCAAAGTCCTTTTTCCCAATCGAGTCAAAAAGCACGATCCCGTTTTTGTCAACCAATGTAATTCGCGTGTCACCGAATTGGCCAGTCAAGGCGCTGGACTCTTCATTTTCAAGAGTCGTACTTAAATCGTGTAAAAGATGCGTGAGAGAGGTTTCATTGGCTTGAAGCGTTAAGCGTGAAACAAAAAGGAAAGAGCCGCAAATCGTAATGAGGATGACAGCAAGAGAGGTGAAGAATATGGCTCGAAAGATCGCTTTTTTCATAACTTCGCTTTGTAGCCTACGCCGTGCACAGTACGAATGATGGTTCCTGCTTCACCAAGTTTGGCACGAAGAGTTCCGATGTGAACGTCAACCGTGCGAGAAGTCGTATCGTGCGCATCGTCCCAAACGAGATCAAGCAGTGCTTCACGTGAATACACGTGACCTGGATGCGTGATTAGGATTTCCAAAAGATCAAATTCCTTTTTGGATAAATCTAAGGCACAGCCATTCACTGTCGCTTCGTGTCGAGCCGAATCAAGGCTAACAGGCCCCAAGCTTACGCTTTCACTTTCTTTCGGATTCGTGCGGCGCAATATCGCCTTAATGCGAGCGGCCATCTCGAGCATAGAAAAGGGTTTCACAAGATAGTCATCGGCGCCAAGGTTTAAGGCACGAATGCGCTCAAATTCTGCGCCTCGTGCGGTTGCCATCAGCACAGGGAGCTCTTTTGTTTTTTCAGAAAGCTTTAAGCGAGAGAGAACAGCGCTTCCGTCAGCATCGGGTAGCATCATGTCTAAAACAAGTAAATCCGGAATGCGACGCTCCAAGGCTGCGAAAAACTCAGAGGCCTTCGTAAATCCTTCACAAACATAGCCCTGACTACGCAAGGTATAGATCTCGATTTCACGAATATCTGTGTCGTCTTCGAGGATGTAGATGAGATTTGTCGTCTGTGATGTTGTCATAAACCCTGTGCCGCAAATCGCTTTTCTTTATAGGCTAAAGACACGCCAGGCAATCGAACACGCGTGATCTGCGATACGCTCCAAATACTTAGCAATCATGATTTTATCAATGTCCTTGCGACTCGATTTTCCAGAGGCCATTTTCTGAGAAATGCTTTCCTTTAACGTGAAAAAGGCTTGATCAACAACATCATCGCTATCGATAACCTCTTGGGCTTTTTCCTTTTTGTCTTGTACAAAGGCATCAATCGAGGTCGAGACCATTTTTCTTACATCGGAAATCATTTTAAGGAGCCCGTCGTCTTTAAAGGACTGTGTCGATAAACCGTCTTTTTTCATAAGAGCACGGATATCACACCCTTGCGCACCGATTCGCTCGATATCAGCAAGCGTCTTAATCATCGACGAGACGATTCTTAAGTCGCGTGCCACGGGCTGGTAATGCAGTAGAAAGCCAAAGATTTCTTTTTCAAAGCTACGGAGATTTGTTAGAAAGATTTCTTTTTCTTCAGACGGGTTTGTCGCAAGTGTGTTTGTTCCCTTAAAGGAAGCTTCAACCCGAGACAAAATCCGCTCGGCACCCGAGGAAATCTCCAGAAATCCCGCGATAAGCGTTTGCAATTGATTGTCAATTGTCATGATTTTCTCCCTTAACCAAAGCGTCCTGTGACGTAGTCTTCTGTTTGTTTCTTTTCGGGGTGCCCGAAAATCACATCCGTTGTGTTGTATTCGATTAGTTTTCCTAAGAGGAAAAACGCTGTCTTATCGGCAATACGTAAGGCTTGCTGCATGTTGTGCGTCACAATCACAATCGAGAGGTGTTTTTTCAGTTCCACAATCAGTTCTTCGACGTGACTTGTGGCAATGGGGTCTAATGCCGAGGTTGGTTCATCCATTAAAAGAACTTCGGGGTGAACGGCTAAGGCTCTTGCGATACAAAGGCGCTGCTGTTGTCCGCCAGAAAGCCCCAAGGCGGGAGCTTTGAGCCTATCTTTTACTTCATTAAAGATAAAAGCACCCTTTAAAGCTTCTTCGACAATTTCATCTAAGAGCGCTTTGTTTTTAATGCCGTGCGTACGAGGTCCATAAGCCACATTGTCATAAATGCTCATGGGAAAAGGATTGGGCTTTTGAAAGACCATCCCAACGCGACGCCTTAAGTCACTTACATCGATATCGGTATTGACAATCTCTTGATCTTCAAAAAGGATGCTTCCCGTTGTTTTGACGCCTTCGATCAAATCGTTCATGCGATTTAAAGAGCGTAAGAAACTTGATTTCCCACAGCCCGATGGGCCAATGAAAGCGGTGATACTTTCTGTATCGATATTAAGCGTAATGTTATTTAAGGCGCACACATCGCCATAGAAAAGATTGAAATCACGAACACAAAATAATGGACGCATTACCGAGCACCTTTTAAATCCACGCGTGAGGCAAAGTGCCCCGCGGCTAAATTAATTAAAAAACTCATCATCAAAAGAATGAATGCCGCAACAAAGGCGACCTCGAATTCGCCCTGCTCTTTGGCATAAACATAGAGGGCAACAGCCAAAGACGCTCCTGGCGCACTAATGCCATCGATAAAGCCATGTAAGTTATGCGCAAAGCCAGCGGTAAATAAGAGAGCGGCTGATTCCCCTAACATACGGCCGATAGCCAAAATGCAACCCGTGGCTATGCCATCTGTGCAGCACGGTAAAACTACCGTTCGAATCACACGCCACTTCCCTGCCCCAAGCCCAAACGCACCTTCCCTGTAGGCATCGGGAACCGCTTTAAGGCTTTCTTGCGTTGTGCGGATAATCACAGGTAGTGTCATCACGGCTAGCGTTAAAGAACCAGCTAAGAGCGAAGTTTTAAAGCCTAAGATCTGACAGAAAATCAGCATCCCGACTAAACCGAAAATAATCGAGGGAATTCCAGAAAGCGTTTCAATCGCATATTCGATAAATGTGACAAGCTTTCCGCGACGCGCGTATTCGGTTAAGAAAATCGCAGTACCGATTCCTGTGGGTAAAACAACAAGGACGGCGGCAAACACAAGATAGATCGTATTTACGATATCTGGTAGGAGGCCAATTGTTTCTTCCAAGTAACTTGGCTTACCAAAGACAATTTGTAGCGAAAGATTCGGAAGAGCAGAGACAACCACATAGAGGATAAGAGAAAATGTGAGTGCTCCAGAAAATAAAGCGGCTAAGCCACAAACCGACTGAAGACAAAAACAATGAAAGGCGCGTTCTTTTTTGTAATCACCGTGCATTTGTCTTCTCCTTTTTCAAAATCACGTTTAAAAACGCGTTGACTATGAGAATGAAAATAAAGAGCACCAAGGCAATCGAAAAGAGCACTTCGCGCTGTAATCCGGTCGAATAGGACATTTCGCTTGCGACGGCTGTTGTTAAGAAACGAACACTTTCAAAAAGACCTGGCATATTTGGCGCGTTTCCCGCAACCATCATCACAGCCATCGCTTCGCCTAAGGCGCGCCCCACTCCTAAAACAGCAGCCGCGGCGATGCCGCTTTTTGCTGCTGGAACAAGCACTCGGAAAACGGTTTCTGTTTTATTCGCGCCCAGTGCTAAGGACGCGAGCATATAGTCCTCGGGGACCGCTTCAATTGCCG
>CAVJUW010000085.1:0-3614 GCA_963652725.1 Bacteroidaceae bacterium
GGGTTAACACCTATATAGAGAAAAGCTTTGCACAAAATTTTTAGTGAATTTAAAGAGAAATCCGCATCAAAAATTCATGAGAGTTTTGTTTCAAATCTCTATAATTTTCTAAGAATTACAATGAGTTCTAAATTTTGCGAATTTAGGATTTCGGTGAAAATCGACCAAAAAGTACGCGAAAAACTCATAACATTCTCGCCTTCATTTTTGATAAATTTCCTCGCGGTTAGCATCCGCTAGCCGTGAATTAATCAACAATGGAGGATTAAATGAATCCAACAGAAACGTATCAAACCCCGAAGTGGGCCTTTGTATTACTTGCTGCACTCATTCTTTGTTTCCTCTTAACGAACCCAGCCTTTGCTGCTGACTCTGGCACTGAGTTCACTGAGCTTTGGACACTCTTGAGTGGCTGGTGCTCAGGGTTCTTAGGAAAGTCCTTGGCAATTGCGTTCTTACTTGTTGGACTTTCCATGGGCGTTGTTCGAGGATCAATCATTGCTGCAGCAGCCTGCATTGGTGCAGCGGTGTGTTTGCTCCTTGCTCCTGGAATCATTGACAACATGTTTGCCACGACATAAAGGGAGGTCCTATGCGCCCCGTTCCTGTTCCCTTAACGCTTGATGCGCCACCTCGATTTCTTTTCTTTGATATCGATTATGTGCTTGTGGCCTTAGTTGGTCTCATTCTCGGCATTGTCTTAAATGGCTTTGGTTTGGGATTGATACTTCTAGGCCTTTTTTGTCACATCTGGAGTCGCTTGCGTTCAGGTCGGGGCGTTAACCGCGCCCTAGCGCTCTCTTTCTGGCATTTACCGTTTGACGTATTTACGCGTGTGCCAGCGAGCGCTAGGCGCCACTTTTTAGGCTAGGGGGATCTATGAGCACTCTTTATCAACACTTAACAGAAGAGGCTGCTGTTTTATTGGGGCTCAAACGCTACGTTCTCATTCTTCTTATTGTGAGCGTTTTGACCAATTGCGTTTTGTCTTTGTGGCTTTTCTTAAAAGAAGATAGCAGTCGAACAGTAGTTTTAAGCCCGGGAGCTGATACAGCGTATATCGCAGGATTAAATGAAGTTAGTCCCAATCTATTAGAGCGCTTTGCTGTTGAAGGCTTAGGGCTCGTTTTAAACGTGACGCCAGCCACAGCTTCATTTCAGACAGAGCGCTTTTTAAAGGCAGCGGCTCCTGAAAGTTTCACGGAACTCGCTTCTCTCTTAAGGCTAGGGGCAGCGGAACTTGAAAGAAACCAAGCCTCCTTAGCGTTCTTTCCGATGGGAACGACAGTTAATCCTGAGTCAGGGCGCGTCTGCATTAAGGGTCTACGTAAGACTTTTATCGGTAAGACCGTGACAGCAAGCGAAACCATCACCGCGTGCGTCAATTGCGTTGTGCGATCTGGACGCCTTTGGATCACAGGCTTAGAAGAAGTAAAAGATAGCCCCGCGAACACTGAGTAATAGGAGAAACCTTTATGAAAGCTTTACCCCGAGTATTTCTTCCCGTCGTATTTCTCACGGGCTTCGTAAGTCACACTTACGCAGGTGCAGCAGAAGATGTTCTTAATTCGACGCCTGCTACTCAAAACACCGAGCAGATGACTCCGATTAAAGAGACTACTAACGCTAATCACCGCGTGTTTTCTTCTGAGCATGTGAATCTCGTTCGAGTCTTAGGAGAGGCAATTACCGATGTCGTTTATGACGCAGAAGCGCTTGAAATTGAAGCCGACAAGGCGCACGGCGTTGTTTTTGTGCGTGCTAAGAACGCCTGGGTTACTTCCGGAAAATCCAAAACCGCAGCCTTTTTTAATACGGCAACGCATAGTTACGGCCTTTTATTGGAAGCCCTTCCCATTGCTCCGCAAACGATAGAAATTGCAGGTACTGCCCCCGTTAAATCTGAATCCAATCACCCTGCGGCTCCAGCTCGCGAAGCGATGGCGTACTTAACAAGTGAGTCTTATATCGCCAATTTAAAAGAACTCGTACAGCGGGCTCTAAAGCATGAAAACCTCCCTGAAGTTGAGGTTGGAACAGCGTTTTCTCCCAAAGACCGAGCATTTACGCCATTGAAGTTTGAAGCGCGCGAGTGGGACTGTAATGGCTTTCACTTTGAGCAAAGAATCGCTTTTGCAACACGCGACTACATCATTGATCTTATTGAAGTGCGCAATCTCATGTTGGCACCTCGCCGCCTTGCTTTAGGGACATACGCCAAAGAAGCGCTTGGTGCATTAGCTGTAGCAACAGGGGAAACGGTTTTACCGGCAGCTGGAGTCACAGACATGGTTCTCATTAGCTCTCGAGCCTCTCGAGAAACGGCTGAGGGAATCCGCATTGGCGCTGATTGTCTTTGTCAACGTTTACCAGACTATGGGGAGGAACTTCGATGACAAAGAAGAAAGATGAAGGTGCTTGGGAATATGGGCTTCCTACGAAAACCAATGAAGAATCCTCAAATAAAGAGCCTTCTAAGCCAGAAGCTCGTAAGGAAGAATCTTCAAAGGACATAATATTTAATGAGGAATTTGTTGAGGAGCCTCGTGAAGAACTCAATGAGACTCTTTTAGACGAAGAATCGGTTAGACCTGAAGTAAAAAAGACTGATTCTGAAAAGAAAAGTCCTGCAAAACCCAAAGCGCAAGGGAGAACGTTCGATGAAAAAACAAAAGCGAGAATCCGCTTAAGAGCGCTTTACAGAAAAGAGCGAGAAAAACTAGAAGAAGAGAAAACCAAACACCGTCATGGTGAGACTCAGTCAAACGCTTCATCTTTAGAATCTCAAGGAGTTGACAGAGCT
Organism: Bacteroidaceae bacterium; assembly: GCA_963652725.1. Classification (GTDB taxonomy): domain Bacteria; phylum Pseudomonadota; class Gammaproteobacteria; order Burkholderiales; family Burkholderiaceae_F; genus Duodenibacillus. Next base: position 2,804 of record CAVJUW010000085.1, read on the forward strand.
GCGGCAAGTAACGGTTTTAAAGAGAGCCCTCCCAAAGAAAATGCGCCTCCCTCTCAAAGGGAAACCTTTGCTGGCGAAGTGCTTTTTGAAGCTTCAGACAATACTTCAAAAGTAAAGGGCACATCTCTTTTCTCGCGTCTGCGCCAAACGCTTGCCACGCACATTGCGCACGCTAAGAGCCGCTTTGCAGAGCGTTCGAAACGTAGTGATCTTTCTAAAACCCCAGGGCAATCCGAGGAGAAAGCTAAGCAAAGAAAGAACTTAGCGATTGTTTTTGCCGCGCTCATTCTTTTATCCCTATCTCTTGTTTATCTTGGAAGTAAGACAAAACCAACTAAGACGCCCGAAGTGAAAGTCGTGAAATCTGACTTTCGGATTGCTCCCAATGGCTTAGAAAAGCAAAGCTTTCAGCGTAGTTACGGAGAAAAGCTCGAAAAAATGGATGCGACCGTCAAAGAATTGGAAGCGACCCTCGAGCAACTCGATAAGAGGCTAAAGCGTGAACAAGAGAAATCCAAAAAAGCCTCGCGCTTTTCTAATGGCGTAACACCAGTTCCCAATGTTTCAGCTGACACCGATCTCTTAATCGGCGCGGCTCCTAAAAATAAGAAACCTGAAAAGCCTCGGATGGCTCGCTTGACTGTAACTAGTCCTGATGCTGCTTTAAAGAAAGATTTCCCGAAGAAAACGATTTCTGCTTTTACGCCTGAGGCAACAGCTCCCATGCACTTAAGAGAAGAACCACTAGCCCCAAATCGCGCTCGAGGGCAATCGGCTTATTTGCCAGCAGGAAGTTTTGCCTCAGCTGTTG
>CAVJUW010000086.1:0-3600 GCA_963652725.1 Bacteroidaceae bacterium
TTTTCCTTGTAGGTCTTAGCCATTGGGAAAGAGCGAAGCACCAAAAGATTTTCAGCGTTACTCGTTTCTGCTGACATGATAAAGTTGAAACTTCCTGTGATTACCGTACTCGTATCGAGAATCATCACTTTGTTGTGAGCCGTGCGGTGTTTGTTATCGATAAAGGTTGGGATACGAGCCTTCAGTAACTCGGGCACTGTGTTATGGCGATGCCGTTGCATTTCTTTATCTACGATAACTTTGACGGCAACGCCTCTTTTGTGAGCCGCAATGAGAGCCTCAGTTATTGGTTTATTCGAGAACAAGAAGGCTTGGACAAGGATTTCTTCTTTGGCCTCATGGATGCTTTTTACGATGGCATCTTGTGCGCCACCGTTTGGCGAAAAATAAACCTTGGCTTCGATGTTCTTAAACGTCTGAGCATGAGCTCCTAGAAAAAGATTGAGAGCCAGAAATCCGAGAATCAAGAGTTGTTGTTTTCTCATAAAACGGTTCCGTGTCCTTGTGTTTTGTTGCAGTCGGTTTTCAATCGAGAAGTATGCCTTCTTTATTGGGGTTTACTTTGCAGAAATCACGACGTTTTTCGCTTAAAAGAAAAGGCGCTAAGAAAAAATCCTCGCGCCTTTCGTGTTAGTTAGAAAACCTATCGATTACTTATCGTGCTTTTCGTAAATCTCGTCGATTTCCTTTTTAAAGAACTTCGCCAATGGCGTACGCTTTAATTTCAGCGTTGGCGTTAAAAAGCCATTTTCAATGGTCCAGGGCTTTAGTGTCAAAAGGACTTTTCTCGGTAAGGCGTAGTGTGGGAAGTCAGATGCTGCTGCCTTCACGCGCTTAAGAATTGCTGTGCGTACACTCGTAAGCTTAAGGCTTGCTTCGTTTGCGCTCACCTTGAGTTCGGCTGCAAGTTTCTTCCATTCTTCTGGATTTAAAACTGTCACAGCACTAATAAAGGGCTTATTTTCACCGACGATGTAAGCTTGAGAAAAGAGGGGATCGGTTTCAAGCGCGAGTTCAAGATCGACAGGTGGAACCTTCTCACCTGTGCTTGTGACGATGATTTCCTTAATACGCCCTTTAATGCGTAAAAGTCCTTCTTCGTTAATTTCTCCGACGTCTCCTGTGCTTAACCAGCCATCGGAATCCAAGACGCGAGCTGTGTCTTCAGGCCGCTTCCAATAGCCCTTCATAATCGAGGAACCACGAATCTGAATTTCATTGGTTTCAGGCGCCAAACGCATCTCAACGTTTTTATAGAGGTAGCCCACTGTATCGGGTTGATTGATCTTAAAAGAGTTCCCCGCAATAATCGGGGAGGCCTCAGTCATCCCGTAGCCCTGAATTGGAGCGAGTCCCAAGCCACCAAAGATGCGGGCCACTTTGCCGTTTAGTGCGGCGCCTCCCGCGATAGCGACCTTAAGGTTTCCGCCAAACTGTTGCATGACTTTATCTGCAACCAATTTTTTTAAGATCGGTCCCACAAAGGGATCTAAGAAACTCCAGGCGGAGGCTGGAACTGGCAATTTATTTTTTGCGCAGAACTTACGCCAACCGACATTGACAGCCGCATTGAAAATCCAACGCGCAAATGCGGGCTTTTTCCCGAGCATATCGTTAATGCGGGCGTAAATCTTTTCGTAAATACGCGGAACCGAAATCAGTACATCGGGTTTTACCGTTCGAAGGTCTTCGGCTAAAAGCATAATCGAGCGGTTGTAGGTAATTGTGCAACCCATGCCAAGCGCAGTGTAGTAGCCAGCGGTTCTTTCAAACGTATGAGAAAGCGGTAAGAAAGAAAGGAAGACGTAACCTGGCTCTGGAGCTGGCGCAATGTGCGTAATCGTTGCAATGACGTTTTCAACCACATTGCGATGCGTGAGCATTACGCCCTTGGGGCGACCTGTGGTGCCAGAGGTGTAAACGAGTGCGGCTAAGTCTTCGGGCTTGGGGCCAGCAGGTAAGCGCTTTACTGATTGACCGATTTCGAGCCACTTTTCTTTACTGTATAAGTGGCGGCCCTCTTCTTCGCGGTCAATCTCGGTTTCGTCTGTGAGAACGACGTACTTTAAATCAGGGATTTCAAGATTGGCTTTCTCAATCAAACTCCAACGCTCTAATTTATTGGTGATAAGAACGGTGGATTCACTGTCGATCAAAATAAAAGCCGATGACCCCGGTGTGTCAATAGCGTGTAAAGGTACGGGTACCAAGCCATTAGCAAGAACAGCTTGGTCGGCTAAAACGGCATCCACAGAGTTATTGAGCAAAATCGCAACGCGAGTTCCTCGTTCGAGATTTAACGCAGCAAGAGCTCGGCGCCACTCGGTAATTTTCTCGTCTAACTCTTTGTAGGTAACACCAACCCAAGTTTTGGTCTTGCGGTCGTATTGACGCAATGCAACCGTATCGGGAATTTCTTTGGCACGAAGCGGAACAAAGGCGTTTAAGGTCTTGCATTTCTTAAGCGAGGCAAGACGTGTGGCAGATGTGTCTTCGATTTTTTCAGATTTCGTCATAACAATATTCGAACTCACAAATATCTTGCGTAGTTTTTGGCTACGAGGCGGAAAATTTTAATACGGAAATCTCGTAAAAAACGGCCCAAAAAATCCGACTTTTGGCCGATTTAGGGATAAGCCTAATCTTCGTCTTCGGTGCTTACGGGGTGATTTGGATTCTTAATCCACTCCGAGAAGCTTCCGATGTAAACGCCTGCGGTTTTAAGTTTGGCGTGTCGTGTGGCAACAAGGTTTAAGCACGCTGCAACGCCAGAGCCACAGGTATGAAGAATACGTTCGGGATGATTTTGAGATAGACGCATGAAAGCTTCTTTTAAGTGCTTAGCGTCATAAAGCCTACCCTCTGAATCGATATTAAGGCGCGCAGGGTAAGAGATCGATCCTGGGATATGGCCGCCTCGAGGATCGGGCCCAGGATTTTTCCCAAGGTACATAGCCTCGCCCCGAGCATCAATAAGAAGGAAGTCTTTTGTTTTGAGGTTTTCTTCAATTTCTGAAGTCGTAAAGACTCGTTCAAGACTTGCTTTTGGAGTGATGTTTCCTTGAGGGAGTTTCTTGGCTACTCCTTTTCCTAGAGTAAGCCCCGCATCGGCCCAAGCTTTAATTCCGCCGTTTAACAAATAGACACTCGCTAGCCCAATCGTTCGTAAGGTAAACCACACGCGAGGAGCGAGCGCCATGTTTTCCGTATCGTAAAGAAGGACAGTGCTCGTATTGTTTATCCCAAACTCTTGAAGGCGGCAAGCAAAGACATGAGGCCTCGCTAGTGGCGTTCTCCCGCTTTTCTCAGTGCGAGGCCCTACCGCGTCTTTTCCCATATCGATGTGTTGGGCGAGAGGGATATGGCCTTCGGCAAAAAGCATTTCTCCAATACTTGAGTCCGTTAATGAACCTCGACAGTCAAGTATCACGGTGTCTTCTTTTTGAGAAAGATTGAGAAATTCGTTTACTTCGATAATTGGGTCGAGTGCGGGCGCATTCATCGCAGGTCTCCAGTAAGGCTAATACCATTTTTTGATTTCAAATAGGCTACAGAAAAAAGCACACTCAGGCAAGAAAGCACGGGGACAGGTAAAAAGAA
>CAVJUW010000087.1:0-3477 GCA_963652725.1 Bacteroidaceae bacterium
CAGTTCTCACAATTAGCGATGGCGACAATTCAATGGAGGCCGTTCTTTACACGGATGCCTATGAACGGTATCGCTCCATTCTTTCAGAAGATGAAGTTTTTGCCTTTGTCGGTAAAGGGCGCAAAGACCAAAAAACAGAGAAAATTTCTCTTATTGTCGATAGCGTGAAAACGCTAACTGAGGTAAGAATTGACTCGCAGTCGCCGTTAGTTGTCCGAATCAACGAGAAAGCAGACATTAGAGAACTCTCCAAGTGGTTTAAAGAGGCTGCAACTGAAGAAAAGGGCGTTCCTGTACGCCTAGAACTTATCGCTGGAAAGAGGCGCGGCACAGCAAACTTTATTAAGCCCGTGAATCCCACGGATCACTTAGTACAGATGCTTCGCACAACAACTGGCGTTGTGAGCGCCTTTTACGCACATAGAAATCAACGGAGTGAATTTGAATCGTGGTCTTAACCTACGATTCTATGAATCGCCTCTAAAACAGCACTCAAATCTGGCCAAGAACCATCGGCGCCCAGGACAATCGCTTGTGGATTCCAAGGTCCTGTGCGTTCCGCACTTGTGACGCCAACAAGGGTGATTTGCTTAAGGCCGAGGCCAGCTGCAACGTGACTGATGCCAGAGTCGTTGGCAATCACAAATTCGGCGTGTTTAGCAAGAGCAGCAAAGTTTCCTAACCCCATTGGCGGGAGGAATGTCGCATCAGGACACAAGGTTTTAGCTTGCTTTTCTTCCCGAATCGAAGGAATCACAACGGGTTCAATGCCCATAGCGCGAAGTGGGGCACAAAGCTCATTGAAATGCGCCCAATACTTGGGGCGCCCTCGATGGAGCCCTCGCGCGACAGGCGCCAAAATCGCATAGCGAGCTGGAATATTGAATTCTCGCCTGATGTTTTTCGCCGCTGCTTCATGGCGCTTTAAAACAAGAAGCCCTAAGCTTTTTGGTGCTTTATCCCATGCGGGTTTTCCCTTCCAAGCAAGGATGGCTTCGTGAGCGACATAAAAGAAACGCTCGACTTCATGCATGGAGCCAGGTTCTGCAATCGAGTCATTGAGTAAAAAGCCGCGAAGGTCAGTGGAAAGTCCTGCGGTTCTCACATGCGCAAACTTAAATAGAAGGGCTGAATTAAAGGAATTTGGAAAGAGGAGTCCGAATTTTGCTCCTGCGTTTCTTGCTACAAAGCGAATGCGTGTGACATCTTCGAAGATATGCCCCTCAATGGGATCGAATCGCCAGCCCATGCCAGCTACAAGGTCGCCTGCCCAGCGCTTTCCGACAAGCGCAGGGGTAAAGCCGCTTGCTTCCAAAAGCCGCAATGCGGGCATACACATACAGCAGTCGCCTACGTGATTGGGAAGTCGACACAAAACGGTTGGCATAATGACCTCGAAGTGAATTTCGTTGATTATATCGGGGAGCTGTTCGCTTCAAAAGCCTTTGGGGCTTGTACAATCCCAACACGATTCACGAATTAAGTGTTTGGTTGCGCTTTCGCAACGCACAGCAAACGATTATGGATGCAAAAGAAAAAACAGCAGTTAACGAAAACAATCCAAAAAACGAGAGTAGCTTAAAAAGGCTTTTTAGGCTTTTGCTTCAACACAAAGCGATGATTGGCATGGCCATTGTTGCCATGATTGTCACAGCCGCCGCGGCTTCTGTGATTGCGCTTTTTGTTGGAAAACTCACAGACGCTGGCTTTTACGAAAAAGACCCCAATGTGATTTATTGGGCTCCGATTGCCTTGGTTGCCATTGCTTTTTTGCATGGCGCATCGACCTTTGCGAGCTCGTATCTTTTGCAATGCGTCTCGCAAAACGTGATTGCTGAGTTGCGTGCCAAGATGTTTGGAAACATCATTCGTTGGCCTGCAGCAACACATCAGAGGTTCCCGTCAGGAATTGTTGTATCAAAATTTATCAATGAAGCAAGTAACGCTTTGGGGACAGCGGCGGAAATCTTGACTTCCATTGTGCGTGATTCTTTGCAGGTTTTAGGGCTCTTAGTTGTTCTCTTTTTCCAGAATTGGCAGTTAACGCTCGTTTCTTTAGTGATCGCCCCCATCATTGTTCTTATTTTGCGTTGGGTGACACGCAAAATGCGCAATTACGCTAAGCGCTATCAAACGGCTCTCGGCGAATTAAGTGGCGTTGTTCAAGAGGCAATCGATGCGCGTTATGTGATTAAGGTCTATGACGGCTACGAGCACGAAGAAACGTTATTTAAGAAAGTCAATGCTGAAATCCGCAAATTAGCGCTTCGTATGCAGTTGGTGACAAGCGCAGGAACACCTCTTACACGTTTTGTGGCTGTGGGCGCAGTTTCAGTTGTGATTGTTGTCGCATTAACACAGGCACATCGTGGTCTTATTACGATGGGTGAGTTTGTCACCTTCTTAACAGCCTTGTTGATGCTCCTACCGCCAATTCGGCATCTAGCTAGCTTAAACGGCTCTGTTGCGCGACTCACAGCAGCTAGCGACAGTATTTACTCCGTGGTCGATGAACTCTCTGAAGCCGATAAGGGCAAAAAAGAACTGCCGCGTGTAACGGGCGCCGTGCGCTTTGAAGATGTTTCGATGCGTTATGGTGGAACACAAAAAGACGCCCTTAGCCACTTTAGCTTGGATGTGAAACCAGGAGAGACGATTGCTTTTGTCGGTGACTCAGGTGCTGGTAAATCGACTCTTATTAATCTAATCCCGCGCTTTTGGATTCCAACAGCTGGAGAAATCTATTTTGATGGCGTGGCCCAAAGTGAAGTTACCCTTCAAAGCTTAAGAAAGAATCTAGCGTTAGTAAGCCAAGACGTCGTTCTTTTTGATGACACGATTGCTGCCAACATTGCCTTTGCCGATGAAAAGGCAACGCGAGAAGACGTGGAGGCTGCAGCAAAAGCTGCCTACTTAATGCCTTTTATCGAGACGCTTCCAAAGGGCCTTGATACGCCTGTAGGCGAGGCTGGAAGCCGCTTATCGGGAGGCCAAAAGCAACGCATCTCGATAGCTCGTGCGCTTCTTAAGAACGCTCCGATTCTTTTGTTGGATGAAGCAACGAGTGCACTTGATACGCAAAGCGAAAAATACATTCAAGAGTCTTTGAAAGAATTGATGAAAAACCGGACGACTTTTGTTGTGGCACACCGCTTATCGACAATTGAAGGGGCAGATTTAATTGTGGTCTTTAAAGACGGTCACGTCGTTGAGATGGGGCGTCACGCTGAGCTTTTAGAAAAGAAGGGGCACTATGCGCACCTATATAACTTACAGTTTTCTAAGAAGCCGTCTTAAAATCACACGTTTTATCGCCTATTAAAGACAAATTCTTTGTGACTACGAAGCGCCAAAAGATACTTGATGTTGCGGTTTTTATTGCTATTGCCGCAACGTTCCCACTCGATGCCTGGGCCTATTTGGATCCTGGCACAGGAAGCATGTTGCTTTCTGTGGTTGTGGGTTTGGTCTCAAGTG
>CAVJUW010000088.1:0-3436 GCA_963652725.1 Bacteroidaceae bacterium
GTTTTACGGTGCCTCTTGCTTTAATCAGCCCATAAATGATTGGGATGTCAGCCATGTCACAGACATGCACGAGATGTTTTGCAGCGCAGATGCTTTTAATCAACCATTAAATCTCTGGAATGTTTCCGCTGTTATTGATATGCACGGCATGTTTTCATCTGCGTATTGCTTTAATCAACCCCTTGACAACTGGGATGTTAGACGCGTTACCGACATGCACGAAATGTTTTTTGGTGCGTCTTGCTTTAACCAAGAATTAAATGACTGGGATGTAAGCCGAGTCACGAATATGGATAGTATGTTCTATTTTACAGCCCGATTTAATCAGCCATTAAATGCCTGGGATGTGAGTTCTGTAAGCTGCATGAATTCGATGTTCGAATGGGCAGAGGCTTTTTCTCAAGATTTAAATCGTTGGCGCGTTATACCATGGGCTTTTGACAAAAACATGTTTTGTGATTCGCCCATGGAAAAGAATCCTCCGAAGTGGTTTTCGAAAGCCTTTGAAATGGAGGGGGTTTTCGCAGAAGACTAAGAAGAAGACAATGAAGGAGGAGTCGATGACTAGTTGAGATGGCTATCGAGTTTTCTAAAAAATGCTCACCTCTGCACATTTTCTATGAAGGCAGACTTCTTTTTGAAAATCCGCCAAGCCGCAACATAAAGCGCCTTGGAGCCCTCCTTCATATAATGAAAAGAGCCCAAGGCTTTCCATAAAAAGCCAAGGCCTCCAACCTCTTTAGGAAATCGAGATTTAAGGCTCTTAAAAAAGAGCGCCATTAAGAACCAAACCCTAAACGCTAAAGGAAAGAATGTTTAAGGGATTATCAAGTTCCCTTTCTTCTCCAATATAGCCGTGCGGATTGCAATAAATAGGGGTGCTACCGATTTTGTAATTAAAAGGATCATGCACGTGGCCGTGGACCCAGGCAGCAATTGCGCCATGCGTTTTGATAAATTCATCATCGGCAGAACAAAAGGCTTCGGTCGCAGCCGATACCGGCCATGAATTCGAGAGAAAGCTTGGGGCGTGATGCGTAAGCACTACTGTGGGCTTTGTGAGTTTCAAGTCGAGCGCCTCTAAACTTGCCTTATGTAGCAAAGACGTCAATTGCGGCGTAAAAGGCGCGATATCGGATCCAAGGATAGCTTGGTAGTCAGGCATATAGTCTTTAATTGCTGAGGCGTTTCTCTCGGAAATGTGTGTCCACCAAGTGGCACCAAAAACCTGAAACTCTCCAAGATCATACGTTTCGTTTTCTAGAAAATGAATCACTGGGAAACGAGACCTTACCGTATCAAGAACTTCGTCAAAGGCTGTTTCTTCTGAGTAATAGTCGTGGTTACCAAGAACAGCAACAATGCACGAATAGCGTTTCGTGAATTCCTTTATGAGCCTGAGTGGGAGCATTCTTTCAAAGCCATAAAGTGGCATCACGTCTCCTGCGATAAGAAGCACATCGCAGGCTTGTGAGGAAAGAACCTTTTCCCAATAGGACATAAATTGCCGGGTTCCAACATTAAGAAACGATTCCAAGTGAATATCAGAAAGGCAGTCAAACTGCATCAAGAAGTGTCCTTAAGTCCATTTTAGGAAGTCGTCGTTCCCTAAAAAGGCACGCAAAAGAAAAGAGTTTTGAAACTTAAAGGCGAGGATAGCAGAGGAAATTTCTCCCCTGCTAATCCTTGATTGATACTTACATTATGTGAGTGCTAAGCAACCTCAGCGTACAAGGCTTCTAGGTAGTGGCATGTGGAAACAACTAGGTGCGTCGCTTTTGATCCGACACTAACTTCCTTATTGGGTCGAAGTGTCACAGAGCGACCGCTTGCGCCACTAATGAGTGTTCCCGTGAGACTGCCGCTACGATTGGGCTGAAATTCACCAATGAGTGTCTTTGTCTTCGGTGGAATTACGACTTGATCGCCCTTTTCAAGGTCTCCAGCACTAATGAGGACTTTTCGCATTTTTACCTCCTCTCTTCTTAGGTTGATGAAATAAGAAGTAATCATGCGAAAAAAGGGATTTACTAACCGAAGAAAGTTTTCTTAGGAATCCCGAATCTCGTTGATTACCTCTTCATGCAAAGATAGAGAGGGGTGCGTCAATGGCTGACGCTTTAAGAAAGTTTAGAAGGGTCGCTCCCTAGATTCCAAGCTTTAATTTAATTTCGTCCTTTAGCATTTTGTAATGTTCGTTGCCAAGTTCTTTGCAACTTTTGTAATGTTCGTTGCCAAGTTCTTTGCAACCAGTTTCCTTCCAATTTTCTTCGACTCTAGTCATAGCATACATATGGAGGCCTTTCAAGCTTATATTGCTCCCATCCTCTACCCACTTCTTAATCTTGGCTTTCTTTTCCTCCAAAGAATCATTTGAAAGACTCGAATTCTCCCCACCGCCAATCAAAAACAGATTTCCAAACTGGTCAACTTCTTCCCAAGGCTTACTTTGCGGATACCAATGCTCAACAGATCTTAAGGATAAAAATTTGAAATTTTTCACTCCCTTTTGTACAGTCTCTTTCACTCGCTTTTTTTCAGTGTCATCTTTTAGATGGCAATCAACCCACTTTAGAAGGCAATCAACCCACTTACGACGATCTCGCCATAAAAGATAATCAAGAAAGTTAAACAAAATCCTTGGTGTTGCAGTACCCAGGCTAACATCCTCGTACTTCTTGTCTTTAAGTTCTTCCGCAACTCTTTTACAAGAATATCCTTCTAAGAAACCGAGAACCTCTCTGAGAACCTCTACCCCATAGTAGTTTGGGCTCTTACTGCGAAATACTACGTATCTCAAGTCCCAAAGCTTTTTCAGAAGTTTTGTAATCCATGGCATCGATGCTGGTGATGTGTAAGTCACGCGAAGGCAAGATTGCAGCATTTTGATCTTCTTACTCGTCTTCTTCTCGTATTCTTTCAGTTCTTTTTCATACGGAAGTTCAAAAGAATCTACAAGTTCAAGACTTTTTTTCCCGTTCTCCTCTTTCTCCTCTAGATGTTGAATCGCCCATCCTGTTTCACCCTCTTGTCCTGCCCTGACAATCCAACCATCAAAGAGATATCGTGCATAAAACAATGTATAAAGAAATTCTCTAACTTCCGGCCCAGTCCTATCTTTGAATACATGTTCAAAAGCACAACTCCACTTGTCTTCAAAGTACCTTATAAGCCTCTTGTCGTCCGTAGCGGCTACCACTTCTTTGTTCCTATTCAATGCGCAGAGTTTTAGAACATGCATCAAAAAAGTTGGGAAATTTATGATGCTTTTCCTATTTGCGTCATCGTTCGAACTATTTACGTCTCTCTTTCTGACCTTTTCTAACTTTTCCTTTAGCTCGGGAGTCCAGGAGGGACCTTGCCAATTTTTAGCTTTCCAATGTTTGGCTTCCCAATGTTTGGCTTTCCAATTTTTGGCTTTCCAATGTTCGGCTTT
>CAVJUW010000089.1:0-3435 GCA_963652725.1 Bacteroidaceae bacterium
CAAGCCAAGGCGAGTGGCAGAAAACCGATTGGGTCACATACGATAACTGGACACATTTCTCGGGCGATAATCACTCGAAGGCTGTCAGAACAACCACGGGTACAAAGATCAATACCTACTCGGTGAAAGCCGATGAAAAGGTCGATGTTGGCTTTTTGAAGGCATCAAACAAAGTCGATGTGACTTCAGCAGCCGATATTGTCTTAACAGGAAAACTTTCTGCTCAAGAAGGTACGGTGAACCTTACAGCGCAACGCAATATCATCAATGATGATAGTGACGCTTCGATTATTGGCGCCAAAACGCTTAATTTAAAGGCGGGAGCCGCTATTGGCGAAGAAAACTCCGCCATTAAGATTGTTAACAGCAAAGGGGCGATTAGCCTCTCTGCGGTTGGCTCAATGGAAAATGCAATTTACCTTGATGCCACAAATACGCAAGAAGGCGCCGTGATTAACGCAAGCGACTTAACGGCAAGAGACGTCATTCTCACAGCTCGCGGAACCGTGAATGTCACAAACCTCACAGCCTATGAAGCAAATCTTGTGAGTAATGCGGGCGATATTGTTGTTTCGAATCTTGATCAAAAGAACGCGACAGACGATATTGTGCGTCGCTTTGATGCGAAAGCTTTAAATGGTTCTGTGACGCTTACAGCAACTGGTGACATTGGTATCGGAAAGATTGTTGCGGGTAATGCTGTGACAGTCACGTCAACTGGCGGAAACGTTTGGGATGCTCTGTATCGCGACGATTTAGATGAGCGAAATGCCGAAGAAAAACTTCGCGTTTGGAAAGAGGCAGGCATCTTAAATACAGATGGAACAAACAACGGCGAAACTCGTTATAACGCTGATGTTACAGCGCAAGAAGACATTGTTAAGGCCGATTTCAAGCGCTACGAAGAGTTCATGGCGCTTAGCGAGGAGCAACTTGCGAAGTTAAACGACAATCAAACGAAAGACTTCAATAGCCTCAAAGCGCGGTTTAGTGGTATTGCTTCTGCCGATGCAGCAGTAGAGGCAGAAAAAGACAATGCCAATAGTAATCTCGCGAAGACCATTGCTTCCAAGGATAACTACGGTTGGTCGCAAACTGAGTTGCTCTACGCTGTTTCAAAAGCTATTGTCAATCCTGACTCGGGCTCAGTTCCAGAGGCAGGAGATACCAACATTGAGGCTAAGACCATCTCAATTAAGGCTTCTCAAAGTGCTGGTATCGAACTTGATACAAAAACGTTTAAATATAGCGAGATTAATGCAAGCACCGATGAAGGCATGGAAGCCTATAAAGTCTTGGCTCGAGCCGACATTGATGACGTAGTCTGGGATAAGGACAACGAGAGTGTCACAGTGACACTTAAGAGGCCTATTAGCGTCAAACTTACCGATATGATAAATACAAGTCGCTTGGATGGCACAGCTAGCAAAGGGTTCTACGTCGCAAGCGATGAGAAACTGCGTGTTGGTAATATTGACGCCGCTGGTGCAACTGTTCGCTTGACAAGCCTGAAGGGAATAGAAGCACTTGCTGAGTCGCTAAATATTTATGCAATGAACATAACATTGCGTGGCGGCAATGGAAGTGTTGGCTCATCAACGAATCCTGTGATTATTCGCTCAACAGGGTCTGTAACACTCTCTGGCGAAGAGGGAATTCACATTAAGGAACTTAATGGCGAATTAAAACTTGTTTCAGCTGCTACTGAAGGCGTATTAGATCTTACAGCCGAGAAAATTCTCTCTGTCTTTGAAGAGAGCCAAGGGGCAGAAGGCTATCTTTCCGCTAAGACGATTGTCTTAAACGGCAATGATGATGATGCCCAAATTGGTACAGAAGATACGGCACTGAGAATCAAAGTGCGCGATGATGGAACTTCTTCGATTACGGTAAATCGCTCGAAGTTTGAGACGTTTAATCTTGAGATTTTGGGTGAAGGCGATTACGCATTCGCGCTAAAAGATAACACGCTTGAAACGACATATGAGCTTTCTCTTAAAGGCGAGGGCAATCTCACGATTGCTGAGAATGCGTCGCTTAAGTCGGGCGCTACGCTCACGTTAGAGTCGGATAAATCTCTCAACATCAAAGACGCAGCTCAAATCCAAGCCAACATCATTGTTTTGAATTCCTCAGAAGGCGCAATCGTTGCAGACAATGCGACATTTAAGCCTATGGATGGCGGTGAACTAAATGTAACTGTTTCGGCATCAAGCGACGTGTCGTTAAAGAACACAAAATTCGAAGACGATGAGATGTTCTTAAAAGTGACGACAGAAAATGGTTCCGTCGATCTCACGCGTACCGATACGACGAGTCCGATGAAAGTGAAGAAGCTTGAAATCGGCGCAGGAAAGGATATCAACATCGCTGGTAACACAATTGCCTCAGCATCAGATTTGATGCTTGATGCAGGAAGGAACATCAACGCAGGAGGATCAAGCCTTGAGAGTTCGGGTGACTTAAGTATCGAAGCTAGTGATTTTATTAACGCTAATGATGCTCGCTTTAAGTCAACAGGTCCGTCTTTAAGTTTGACTTCGGAAACCGATCAAATTCAGGCGATAGGCGCCTCGATTAGCTCGAATGGTTCAGCTCAAATCCTTGCGAAAGACAGTATTGATCTTCAGGATGCCGCAATTACTTCTGAATATGGCAAGCTCACAGTCGCTTCGGAAAGTGGGACAGTTGATCTTTCTGTGGTGAGAACCCTCAGTGAAATTGAGGCAAAAGAAATCGCGATTTCTTCAAAGAATGTCAATCTTTCTAGCCGCACGGCGACTGCAACGGATTCGTTAAGCATCGAAGCAAGCGGTAGCATTGATGCGCCTCGTTCGACACTTGTTGCTAAGGCAGGAGAACTTAATCTTAAAGGCGACTACACCATTAATCTCAAGTTAGCTCGTCTAAATTCGGAAAATGGGTCTCTTACTTTGGCTTCTTCAAAGTCTCGCATCGATGCTTTTATGGTTGAACTTCAATCTAAGGGGCAAGTGACGATTGACGCACAAGGTAACGCAGATCTCACAAGAGCCATAGTGACATCAAAGGATTCTTCGATTTTGGTCAACGCCAAAACCGCAGGGCTCGAAGCTTACTTCGCTGATTTTAAGGCGGAAAATGGCAATCTGACGATTTTTGCAGAAAGCGATACAAACCTCAAAGACGCGAGGTTTAAAGTGTCAAGCACAGGGTTGCTGAGCATTACGACTAACTCAGGGGATTTGGATCTTTCTTCGAGCTCAACGCAAGAGCTCTATGCCAACCAGCTGACAGTGCAATCGGGATCTAATGTGAATTTGAAGTCTCGAGATGTGGCCACAAATGGTGCGCTACTCGTTAAGGCAGCAGGGAGCATTGAAGCGACCTATTCACTTAAAAGTCAAACGACGCTTACTCTCGAAGGCGATAAGGGGGTCTTTGTCAATGGCGGCA
>CAVJUW010000090.1:0-3417 GCA_963652725.1 Bacteroidaceae bacterium
ACTTGTAAAGTTACCTAAATCCCAATGTGACTCAGATTGAATATGAAGTACCGCACGACACTTTTTAGCATCGGCATGACTGACTTCTTTCACTGCAAACCCTTTCTGAGTAAGAGCACGAAGTGTGCAGTTATAGGCAACTTTGCGAGTGGAAAAATCAGGAGTTACGCACACTTCATCAACTGCAACAGCTTCTGTGGCAGGATTCACACTTTGTGTTGAACAGCCAATAAGGAAGGCCGCTGGCATCAGTGCAAGCAAAATCCTCTTTCTCATTTCCTTTCCCCCAAATGATGGAAATTATTATTTGCCCCAAAGGAGATAAACTCTACCTTGAGATTGACATTGACCTCAATGCTACACTGCCAAAAAAGTTTTTAAGAGGTTTTTTAATGGATAAACGACTCGCACCGATTTTGGGTGCGCAATTTTTTTCAAGTCTTGCTGATAACGCTCTCCTAATCGCTGCGATCGCGCTTTTAGTTAGCATCGATGCGCCAGACTGGATGACGCCTTTGTTGCGCCTTTTTTTTACCGTTAGCTACATCGTTTTGGCAGCCTGGGTCGGGGTACTAGCGGATATGTGGCCTAAGGGCCGCGTGATGTTTGTCACGAATGCTCTTAAGATTGTTGGCTCCTTAATGCTCCTATTTGGCTCACACCCCCTACTTTCTTATGCGATTGTGGGAGCGGGAGCTGCGGCTTACTCTCCTGCGAAATACGGGATACTTTCAGAAATTCTTCCCAAAGAAAAACTCGTTGCCGCTAACGGCTGGATGGAAGGCTTAACGGTTGTTTCGATTATCTTAGGTGTTCTTTTTGGGGGACTTCTTGTTGACCCTGCGTTTTCAAAATCTTTATATGCCCTTTTACACCTACAAATCTTTTTGGATTTAACGGTTGAAAAAGCCGCCATTGCCTTTGTTACGGGCATTTATGCAGTTGCCGCTTTAATTAACCTTACGATAGCAAACACACACGCACATTATGAGAATGCGAGGTTTTCTCTTCTTGGTAACCTACACACCTTTTATAAAACAAGTCGCGTGATTTTCACAGACGCAATTGCGATGTGTTCCCTTTCTGTCACAACACTCTTTTGGGGAACGGGAGCGGTTTTGCAGTTCTTAGTTTTACGCTGGGCCGAAGAGCGTCTTTCTATGCCTTTATCGCAAGGGGCAATGCTTCAAGCCGTAGTCTCTCTAGGTATTGCAGTGGGTGCTATTCTTGCTGCCCGCTTTGTTTCACTTAGAAAGTCCTTTGATGTTCTTTGGACGGGAGTGGCGATGGGATTAGCGGTTGCGGCATTGAGTTTTTTTGATGGCGCATCGATAACGGGCTCCGTTTCCTTTTTTGGTGCCACACTTTACGTTAACGTCCTTGTTGCCGGATGCTTCATGCTTATCGTTGGCGCATTAGCTGGCCTCTTTCTCGTACCTATGAATGCCGTGTATCAAAACCGCGGTAAAGAGCTTCTTACCTCAGGGCAAGCGATTGCCGTGCAAAATCTTGCGGAAAACACGATGATCCTTTTGATGTTGGGGCTATATAGCTTAATGGTGAAAGTCGGATTTACTGTCACACACACGATGCTATTTTTCGGAGTCTTGATGACTGCGGGGATGTGGTTTGTACGCAATCAGCAGAAAAAGCGCTTTACCCTGTAAGCACATTATCTGCAAAATACGAACAACTATGTTTTAAAGCGTTTCTTTTGTGGTGAGTACTTAAGTATTTCGTCTAGTCTCGGCTAAAATCGCTTCTCGTTTACGTCAATCTACGAAAAGAGGTCTATGAAGCGCGGCTTTTACACCATTATGTGTGCGCAGTTTTTATCGAGTCTTGCCGATAACGCATTACTCATCGCTGCGATTGCGCTCCTAGTAAGTATTGATGCGCCCGCGTGGATGACACCATTACTTAAGCTCTTTTTTGTGATTAGTTACGTTGTGCTCGCTAGCTGGGTCGGGATCTTTGCGGATCTTATGCCTAAGGGCCGCGTGATGTTTATCACCAATGCTGTGAAGGTCACGGGCTGCCTATTAATGCTCTTTGGAAGTCACCCCCTTCTTTCTTACGCGATTGTTGGTATTGGAGCGGCGGCCTATTCTCCTGCGAAATACGGCATTCTCACAGAACTTCTTCCACCCGAAAAACTCGTTGTCGCCAATGGCTGGATCGAAGGCCTTACTGTCGTCTCGATTATTCTTGGCGTTGTTTTTGGCGGCATCCTTGTTGAGCCCACATTTGGCGCAAATCTTCTTTGCTTCTTACACATGGATCTCTTTGGGATCACAACGGTTGCCGAAGGAGCGATTGCGATTATTGTCTTTGTCTATATTGCAGCAGCGGCCGTGAACCTTGCGATTCCCGACACAGGTGCTCGCTATAAGAAACAAAGCTTTGAACCTAGGGAAAGTATCAGAAACTTCGCCTACTCGTGTTACCTACTTTGGACCGATCGCTTGGGTCAGATTTCGCTATCAGTCACGACGCTCTTTTGGGGCGCAGGCGCTGTCTTGCAATTCTTGGTTTTAAAGTGGGCAGAGGTCGCACTAAATATGAACCTCTCGCAAGGGGCGATGCTTCAAGCCGTCGTTTCCATTGGCATTGCCGTGGGTGCGATTGCAGCCGCTGCTTGGGTGCCATTAAAGAAATCGGTTTCTGTGCTCCCCGTTGGCGTTGCAATGGGTCTCCTCGTTGCTGCGATGAGCTACTTTAAAGAAAGCTTAATGCCTGGCGCCTTTAGCTTATTTGGTCTTACGATTCCCTACGCCGCGCTCTTTTCTGGAGCGATGATGATTACGATTGGCGCACTAGCTGGATTTTTCGTTGTTCCCATGAATGCGCTTTTGCAGCATCGCGGCCATGTCTTAATGAGCGCTGGACGGTCGATAGCCGTACAGAACTTTAACGAAAATAGTTCGATTCTTTTAATGCTTGGCATTTATTCGCTTCTTATCCGTTGCGATGTGTCTGTAGAAACCACCATGCTCGCATTCGGTTTAGCCGTAGCCCTTTGCATGTGTTTAGTCATTGCCAAACACCACCACAACCAAAGTAAAGGCGATAGCCTGCATTTGATCGGTGAAGCTGAAAGAGAAGGCCGCTAGAGCCTTTACTTGATTAAATCAAGAATAACGGGCAAATCTTTAGCGAGTTCGGGTTCAGACCCAGGATACGGTCGTTCAGCCCCTACCCGATGAAAGTCAGACCCACACGAAGCGTACAAGTGATAGTTTTTTGCCATCGCTTCGCACACGGGCGAATACGCTGGGCTCTGGCTACCGCTAGAAACTTCTATCCCAACGCCGCCAAGACAAACAAAATCTTCGAGTAAAACATCAAGCGTCAATTTGCTTTTAAATTTATAGCGCATCGGGTGAGCGAGAATAGCGACGCCCCCAGCGTTTTTTA
>CAVJUW010000091.1:0-3410 GCA_963652725.1 Bacteroidaceae bacterium
GAACACTCCACTGTTAGGGCAAAGGGAAAACGTCACCAACTAGCACAAAGCATAAATGTCACCAAGTGCCAATAGAAGTGACAGCAAATTGTTTTCAGAAAATCTAGCAAAACGAGAGCCGATTTCCTGAGCAAAACACACCCATTAAATTCTCTGGTTCAGAGCGGATTTTCCACAGACAGTTTTCCTCTTTTCTTGTAAACCTTATTTCAGAGCTCAGAGAAAGTACCGCCTTTCTCTGAGCGGCACCTGCCACTTGAACTTACTGAGCTCCACGGGAGAGGCTTTAAACGAAGACGTGAAGCATCCGCTTTGCGTTAGGGTATAGCCTTACAACGCCGTTTGGAGCGAACTGTAGGCTTAACTAGAACGACGCTCGAAAAGAGCGTCGTCTGAGGGCCTAATTTAAAAAAATTACTTCTTACACTTGCTCTTCATTTTTAAAAGAGCAACTTTCTCTTCTAATTTATTGGCTTCCTTTATTTGTTTGGCTTTTTTCTTCTTTTTCTCTTCGTTACTTTCGCCTTCTTTATCAAACCCCATCCCATAGGGCTTGTCCCGATTCATTCTCTTTCTTACTGCTTCCTCAACCCTTGAATCGATGGTTTTGGATGTTTCTTCAAAAGGCACAACGGGTTCATGTGTCTTTTTCTTACGAGCGCAACAAGTCAGACGATTCCACGGTTGATCCTTGGGTTTATAAAGCATTTCTGGTTCACGATTATCCGGATATTCGAGGATGTAAACCGTTTGCCCCATAAGTTCAAGTTTTCTTCCTTGGGCGTTCATTACTTGAAGGATGCACTTGCCGTAAGACACGGTCAATGATTTACTTAAGGTTCGCTCGTGCCACACGGCACAGGCGCGCTCCACATCGGGCATATCCATAATTGCAACAGGGCAATTCGCATCCTCCGCATTGCGAGGTTCAATTGCGTATCGTGCATTGAACTGAGCGATAAACTCAGGTAGGCGCTTGTTCGCAGTGTCAATGTCCTTTATTCCTTGTGCGCGGAATTCCAATGGCCAGCGGCCCTGCAAGGTTTTAAACAAGCGCTCTACTCTGCCTTTAGCCTGTGGGCTAAGCGCATAAATCAGCTCGATATTGAGCTGATCACAAGCACGTCTAAACTGCGTTTCTCCATCAGAATCAAGGATAGAGGTCGTTTTCTTGAAGATGCTGTGTCGATCGCTATAAAGCGCCAAAGGAATCCCGTACTCTCGGATATGATCCAATAGTGCAATCAGGTAGCCCTTAGCCGTCTCCGTCGGGAAAAAGTGTGCGCTTGTAATCTTCCCTGTTGCATCATCGATGAAGGCAATCAAGCAGTACATGGTTGGGTCATCGACGAACCATTGATGCGGGCTTCCGTCAATTTGAATCAGTTCACCAAAGCGGGCTCTACGCCTGCGTAGGAAATAGCCAGCTTCTCTATGCTGCTCTTCTGTGGTGTCTGGGTACAACGCCATGAGAATGCGACGGACCGTTTCCTTTGAGACCTTGATGCCTTCGTGTTCTTGAAGGTACTGAGCCAGTAATGACGGAGGGAACCCGTAGTATTTTTCTTGAATAAGTTTGATGATTTTTTCTCTTGTCTCCTCTGATAAACGATTTGGAGCGGAGCGGCCTTTGTTGCCGTGCACAAAGCTCTTTGCGCCGTTGCTACGCCAGGCCTTAAGGCGCCTGAGTAGCTGACGTTTGCTTATGCCGAGAGTCTTTGCAGCAGTGTTTGAACTCATTTGACCGTAGGCCACGAGTTGATAAAGGTTCTCCAAATATTTGGGCGATTTGGTATCCACCGCCATGATTGAAGTCGATTTGCGACTCATAGAAACTCCTAAAAAAAATAGGCCCTCAAGGAGATTCTGAGACAATTGAGTCGCGCTGGGGTATGTGATGTTTTAGATTTGCTGGAAGCTGACAAAATGCCCGCGTTCGGGGCTGACAGTTTATTGTGCTGGCCTGTGACACAGCTCCGTGCCAGACGGTGACACCTCAAGTTGCCAGCCTGTGACAGAATGCTTGCCAAAGCTGGTGACATAATTGCTTTGCTCTAACAGAAATTACACCATCGATGGCACCTCCCTCTATGGCGGCTATAATGAAGCGGGAAGTAGCACAGGTTCCAGCGACGACCTCTTCACCGGAAACACCCTGAACCTGGACGCCCGGAAGCAAGTGGCCACCACCACAGTTGACAAGGTCGCCAACTTCGAAACCATCAACATCCGTGCCGGCAACGTTGAAGCCAACAGCACCATCCTGCAAACCAACGAAACCACACTGGGCAACGGCACCAAAGGAACCACGGTCAATCTTGTGAGCGTTGGAAGCGGTTCAGACCTTAGTGCAAATGACACCATCACCCTGATTTCTAATGCAACAGGAACACTTACCAATGATGGCCAAAGTCTATTCGTACCCAAAGATGGGAGTTTTGCTGATGGCTACAATGCGAAGATTAGTCTGACTGATGACGGAGTTATCGCCACAGTTCTCGGTGCTACAGTAAACCCTGAAACCAAAGTTCTCAATGAAGCTCGTGTTGCTTCTCAAGCTTTCATCAATAGCGGAACAGATCTCCTTCTTGATACAAACATCCAAGGGGGGACCTTCGGAGCAATTCGCGGTGGACACTCTCGCTATAAGACAGGATCATCGGCCGAAATTGACAGCGTGAACCTAGTTGCTGGCTTTGCTCATACCTTCACGGGTAAGAGTGGAGACACGACAGGAGGCGTTTTCTTTGAAGCCGGCTGGGGAGACACAACCACGCACAACACAATCGGTGGTAAGAGCCTTAAAGGAAGTGGTGATACGCACTACTACGGCGCGGGTCTTCTAGTCCGTCACGATTGGACAGAAGGCGCCGCTAAGGGCTTATATGCTGATGCGTCTTTGCGCGCTGGCAGACTCTCAAATGATTACCACAATAATGATGCGACAAACTTAAGCGGAGAGCGCGTGAGTTTTGATATCGGATCGACTTACTACGCTGCCCACGTAGGCATCGGATACAAGTGGGATTTAACAAGTAGCCTTCGTCTCGATACGAGTGCGCAGTATATGTGGTCTCATGTCGATAGCAAGGACGTTGCAATCTTAGGCGATAGCTATCACTTCGATTCGATGAATTCTCATCGGACCCGAGTTGGCGTCAAGTTGGACTACACAGCAGCTAAGCAATACACCCCCTATATTGGCTTGGCTTGGGAACATGAGTTCAGCGGAGAAGCCAAAGCTAGCGTCCGAGGCAAAGCAATGGATAAGGCCGACTTAGGCGGCTCAAGCGGCGTCGTGACATTGGGTGTGGACTTCAAGCCCTCAGAGGACAGCGCTTTTCTTTTCAATGCTGGCTTTGTGGGACACTTTGGAGAACATAAGGGCGCGGCTGGCCAACTTATGATGC
>CAVJUW010000092.1:0-3369 GCA_963652725.1 Bacteroidaceae bacterium
CATCTACAGTACGATCAATCTAAAAGCGTCAAAATCAACGATAGATGTTAAGAATGAATCGGTGGCTACGGCAATCTACCTTTCTGCATATGGTAAGGCTACCCTCGAAGGCGATACGACGATTACGGCGACGGCCACAAAACAAAATGGCATCTACGATAACAGCTCACAGGCAGCTGGAATTTACAGTCATACTGCTTCAGAACTTACCATAAAAGGTGATGTTTCTATTTCTGCGGAGTCGCCTGACTATGCTCATGGCATGACTACGATGGGCGGAACTGTTTCATTGGAAGGAGCAGATAAAGAGGTTTCAATTACAGCGAAAGCTTTACGTTCGACAGTGATTGAGGCGCAAAACTATGGCTCCATTAATATGGGGACAAGTAGCGAGCGCTTAAAGAGTGTGACGTTAAAGGCGCAAGAGTCTGATGGCGACTACCCTGCGAGTACTGTTGTAAACATCGCTTCTCTGGGAAAAGTGAATGTCTACGCTCAGTCTTATGTTCAAGAAGGTGCCTCGGAAGGCATCGCACTTGGAAAGCTTGGTAGCTTGACGATGGTGGTTGACTCCTTTACGTCAACAACGAAAGATAAGACAATCCTCGCCGCTCAAGAAGCTACCGTTACTATTGATGCAAAGACATTTACTGCAAAGCAAACAGAGGCGGCTACTTCTATCATTAAGGCTGAAGGGACAGGGACCAAGATTGCTATCACGTCTGACGCGATGGAGCTTACCCTTAATCCAGATGAAGTCACAAGCACGACGACCACAAGAGTATCGGCTTTTTCAGTGAGAGACGGCGCAGAACTCACTCTCAGTAAGAAAGCAAACACGGGGACGACACTTACAGCAAACGTCGATGTCGAGGGCAAAGCCTCTGCTATGGGCATGTGCATCAGTGACGGCGGTAAGGTTACCGTCGGGCAAGACACCGTGACCATCAATATCAATCAAGCCAAAAAAGAAGACACCTCAATTTACGCTAATGAGTCTTCTAGGAACGCAAGAGGCTTTTATGCGAACGCAAGTTCGACAGCAAAAGCGGGCTCTACCCTTGAGATCGCTGGCAATGTGGTAGTCAATTCCCGAGCTAATCATTGGGCTTTAGGTATTGGAGCCGCAACAGACGAGGGAGGCAAGGTGGCAAACACAGTGACCGTAAAAGGCGATGCCACTTTGACGGTGCTAACGGATGGAACAAAGAGTGAAACCGACACAATCGAACCAACTGCGCACGGCATCTATACCTTTGGCACTGGTAACACGGTAACCGTAGAAGGGAACGTTACCATTGATGCGAAAGCTACAGCAAGTGACTCATGCGCTGTGGGAATCCTTTCTCAGGTCGGAGGAATCGTTAACGTTGGATCGGCAGGTAAGACGCTTACGATTAACGCAAAGAGCAATGAGTCCGCAGCATTAGTTGCAATAGATAAGGCCAAGATTTCTGTTGGTTCAGAAAACGCGAAATTAAGCAAGGTCACATTCACAAATGAGGGGCTCGATTCCTCTTCGAAAGACACTTCAGAAGGCTTCGTGATTTATGCGTCTGACTTGAGTGTTATTGATATCCATGCCAAAGAGTACACGCAAACCGCACCAACAAAGGGCATTTGTCTTGAAACGGGTAGCACTCTGACGATGGATGTTGATTCGTTCGTATCGGAAACACGAGATTCGGCTATCCTTGCGAAGGGAGAAGGCTCAAGCGTTTCGATTAAGGCGACTGGTGATTTCTCGGCAAAAACAACGTCTGCTAGTAAAGACTATGCCGCAATCGAGGCACAAGAGAAGGGAACAGTAAATATCGAAGCGAAAAACATCACTCTTGAAGCCAATAGCAATAAATGGGATGTTCTTAGCACATACGAATCAGGAGGATCGATTTCTGTTAAGGCGTCAGACACGTTGACATTTAATGGCATTATGAGCAACAAGAAGGGAACAATTGCCATTGAAGGTAAGTCATTAAATTTGACAGCTAGCTACGAACCCCTTCATGAGGAAGATGCTTTCTTTTACGCGACATACACAGAAGACGGCAAGAGCACCATTACCGCCAATGATATTTCTTTCAATTTGAGTTCTACTGATTCCTCAGGGACTCTTAAGCGACTCTATGGCCTGAGCGCTGCTGATAAAGCCGAGATTCAGGTTAATCCCGAAGACACATCGGCAGATTCGAAGTTGACGATTACGCAAGATTGCGAAAATGTTGCGAAACAGCGCGGTATTTCTATCACTTATGATAGCAAAGCTTCAATTGGGCACAAGAACGTCACAGTCAATTTAAATCAGACAAAGAAAACAGGAAGCGAGACTGAATACGCTTATGAGGCTACGAGTAAAGCCACAGGTGCTTATGTTTTCAATTCAAGTCTAGATATTAACTCGGGCAATCTTACGACGAATGTTCGCGCAAAATATGAGGCTAATGGTCTTTATGCGGTAACAGATGCCGAAGAAAGCAATGAGAAGGCAACAGTCACTGTTGCTGGCAACACAACAATCAAAGCCATAGCCGAGAAGTCTTCAGACACCGAAAATATAAGTAATGCTACAGGTCTTTTCCTGAGCGGAGCTAGTGCAAGCTTTGGCAAGAACTTGGAAATTTATGCCAAAGCTAATAATTCCCCGTATTCTTTTGCAAGTGGGATTGTTGCAAATGGGAACTCTGAAGCGAGTTTTGGTACGAGCGAAGCCGGTTCGACAGTGTCCATTACAGCCGATGCTCGCTACGCTAGTGCGATTCAAATATCCGATGGTTCAAAACTTAGTTTCGGGAAAGAGGGTCAGGAATGCTCTTCCGTGACATTGAAAACCGTTCAGGGAGATTCAAGTGTCTCTTCGAGTGTGATTTCCGTTAAAAGCGGAAGTACTCTTGATGTTTATACAAAAACATTCTCACAAGAAGGGGCATATGACGGGCTTTATCTTGCTGGGGGTGATAAGGAAACGAATGCAGCAATCAAGGCGACAGAATCGTTTAGTTCAAAAACAGGGAAGTCTGCCATTTATGCTATTGGTTCCAAAACGAAAGCCACTGTCAATACAAAGACGTTTACCGCTGAATCTACGGGCACTGCAACGAACTACGCACTCCTAAAGACGAGCGATGGCGCAGCCATCGAAGTTAATGCAGAAAGCATTGAATTAAAGGCCACAGACAATAAGAAGAACGCCATAGAGGTGGACACTTGGGGTTCTATTAACTTAAAGGCAAGTAAGACGCTTACTGTCAATGGCAACATCAACGCCGCATTTACCTCTGACGATAGTTCGTCTAAAACGGCGAGTTTTTATCTTAAAGGAGCAAACACTCTAACCGTTAATGGCGGCATTAATGTCTCACGCGCTGAGAC
>CAVJUW010000093.1:0-3186 GCA_963652725.1 Bacteroidaceae bacterium
GTCTCTCTCTTTTCTGTTTTATATGGAAAACTCAGTCAGGGAAATCGACTTATCTATGCTATTTGCGGAATTTTGGCAATTTGGGTTGCCTTGAGAACGGCTTGTCGGACGGCTTATGTAACAGAAGTGGCTCTCATTTGCACTTTTTCGTATTTAGCACACAAGAGATATGAATGGTCCACACGTAAATCAGTGTTGTTTATTGTGATAGCAATGGTTTTCATGCTACTTGTTGTGACGACATCGCCAATCGTAACTGAGCAGAAGTTCAAGGTTATTTTTCTAGAAATCCAAGAGTTTTTTGGTTTGGGAGCTAGCGAGACAACAGATAGTTCTATCGGTTTGCGACTCGCTATGTGGAAAGCCGCTCTTGTTGATGTCATTCCTAATCACTTTTGGTTCGGAGTTGGAGATGTTCGCTTCCTTGATTGGCCTGCAATCTTGAAACACTCCAATATAGATCCCGTCTTTCTAAAAACGCTTCCTCACTTCCATAATGAAGGAATCAATATCTTTGTGATGGGTGGATTGTTGTTGTTCGTGGCTTGCAATTGGCTTTTGTACAAACTGTTTCTTATAGCGAGAACAGAGCCTGTGTTGCTATGCCTTTTAGTTGACGCAGTAATATGGGGAATGACGGAGGTGGCTTTTCGTCATAAACCGTTCCTAGTCGTTTTTCTGAGTATTTGGCTTTTATACGAATGCGCAATTCGCAACGAATCTAAACGTGAATCGGGAGAAATTCCCTAGAGAGTGAATCGCTAATCTAGGTTAGTAACGAAAGCCAATGATCTTGGCAATTTTACGGGATGGTTGAGAGCCTTCTTTAAACTAGATTAGGAATAGGTGGACGTCATGTCAGAGTTAACAGTTACCCACATAAACCTATCTCACGGATTCCGAGGCGGAGAACGGCAGACAGTTCTATTGCTTCAGGGTTTATCTAATTTCAATGTTAGACAGAACATTATTTGCCGTAAGACAAGTCCTCTAATTCCACATCTTGAGGATGTCCCAAATCTCACGGTTCAAACGGTTTCAGATAAGCCAGAGGCTAGGATTCTTAGTCTTTTCCAACTTGATAAGAAGACAAATTTAATTCAGGTTCACGAAACGCTCGCGGGCCATGTTGCAATCTTTCAGCATAGTTTCCTTCATATCCCTTATGTGCTTACAAGACGAGTCAATCACAGAATTCGAAATAACATCTTTAACAAAATGATGTACTCAAGGGCAGCCGCATGCGTTGGTGTTTCTTCTGTTGTAAGCAAAATCATGGAAGATACTTTTGGCGTTTCTGCTACAACAATTCATGATGCTCATTCCAATCTTGAAGCTAACCAAGAAGAAGCATCAAGAATCCGAAAACAATGGGAAGGGCGTTTTGTTATTGGCCACGTCGGCGCACTTGTTGATTCTCATAAGGGGCAAAACACGATTTTGGAAGCGGCGAAAAAGCTTCAAAAAGAAATTCCTAATTTGCTTATTGTGTTTTTAGGGGAAGGGGCCGATAAGGAAGTGCTCCAAACAAAGGCACAAGGCCTTCCCGTTGAATTCTTAGGCTTCCATGACAATGTTGCTGACTATCTATCCAATTTTGATGTCTTTGTGTTTCCTTCGAATTATGAGGGTTTAGGAAGTTCAATACTGGACGCAATGCACCTTGGAATCCCAGTAGTAGCTACGAATGTCGGAGGAATTCCAGATATCGTTGAAGATGGAGTTTCTGGTCTTCTTATTGAACGGGGCGATTCCGAGCAATTAGCAGATAAAATAATTGAGCTGCATTCAAATAAGAGCTTAAAAGAGAAGCTCATTGCAGGGGGATGCACAGTAGCAAAGAGCCATTGTGTTGAGGCGATATCGCAGCAGTACTTGGCGCTTTACGAACAAGTCCTTCGCAAGGTAAAGTAGAGAAGATTCGGGATAGTTTGGGCTTTACGATTCAAGTTAAATAGCGGATAGTTAGCAAGGTAGTAAGTTATATTCAGAAGAAGGGTACTGATGTGAATATTAGCGTCATCATTTTGGCTAAAAACGAAGAGAAAAATATCGGAGACTGTATTGAGTCTCTAGATTCCCTTTGTGCCGAGATTATTGTCCTAGATGACCATAGCAACGATAAAACGTGCGAGATTGCAAAGGGTCTTGGCGCAAGAGTCGAAAACGTTCCTGAAACTGTGAGTGGCTTTGGTGAAAAAAGACAATATGCGACAGCCCTAGCAACGCATGACGTTGTCTTTCATGTCGACAGTGATGAACGTTTGCAAGAGAAACTCGTCCAAGAAATCGAAGAATGCGTTTCTCGTATGGAAAGCAATGAAGTTATCGAGATTCCACGCTTAACATACCTTTTTGGGAAGCCCATAAGACATTGCGGTTGGTATCCAGACTATGTTCGCCGTATCTATAACCGAAAGCATACGAACTTTTCAAAAGAGCTTGTCCACGAAAGTGTCCCGTTAAAGAAAGATTCTCTCGTGAAAAGGCTTAAAACGCCGCTTATTCATTACTCGTATCCGACTTTAGAGTCGTATTACAAAAAGCAGGCAATTTATCCCGTGCTTTGGGGTAGAGAAAAAGCCCGACAGGGTAAGAAAACGTCTCTTTTGAGTATTCCCTTTAGAGCCTTATTCTTTTTTATCAAGACCTATTTCATTCGATTGGGTTTTTTAGATGGGAAGGCTGGTCTTTGGCTGTCGCTTGCGAACATGAGTTATGAATGCTCAAAGTACTTGTGTTTGTATGAAGCGCAAAATAAATTAGATCAATCTAAGAAAGAGGAATAACGCAGTAATTTGAGAGAGTTGTTTGTGTAGCCTTTGCCCAATAAAATCCTAGCCCTTTAACCATTTTCCCTTTTAGATTCTTATGCCGCAATACGTCATGTCCATGTACCGCGTCGGAAAGATTGTTCCTCCGAAGCGCTCCATTCTTAAAGATATCTCTTTGTCGTTTTTTCCTGGTGCCAAGATTGGCGTTTTGGGGTTAAACGGCGCTGGAAAGTCCACGCTTCTCAAAATTATGGCTGGCGTCGATAAAGATATCGAAGGCGAAATCGTTTGGTTAAGCGGACAAAAGATTGGATATCTTCCCCAAGAACCCGCTTTAAATCCCGAGGCAACAGTGCGTGAT
The DNA here is from genome assembly GCA_963652725.1 of Bacteroidaceae bacterium. GTDB lineage: Bacteria > Pseudomonadota > Gammaproteobacteria > Burkholderiales > Burkholderiaceae_F > Duodenibacillus. Next base: position 3,136 of record CAVJUW010000093.1, read on the forward strand.
GAAGTTGAAGCGGGGATGGGGGAAGTTGTTGCAGCGCAAAAAAGGCTAGAT
>CAVJUW010000094.1:0-3153 GCA_963652725.1 Bacteroidaceae bacterium
GATTACCTGTCGTCAGCAGACAAATCTGAATTTTCAGAAGACCTCATCAGCATTTTCCAAACGATAATGGAATTTGAAACCCCTAATCTAAAAGGCAAAGTAAAATGACGCTTTTAATTGTTTGCTGATTGCCCTGATGTCAGTTTTAAATCGTCCGTTCGCTCTTATTGTTTTTCTCGGTTGTAGCCTTTTTTTAATTGGCTCCGCGTATGCCTTGCCCGAAGATGAAGAAGAGGCGCTTCCAGAAAGCGCTCTCGTTGTCGATCCTGAACCCTATACAAGTGATGTTTGGGAAAGGATTCGCAAGGGCTTTAAGATGCCCACGCTTAAGAACAAACGAGTTACAACACAGCTTCGTGCTCATCAAAGAAATCCCCAATACATCGAGCGCATGGCTCAGCGTGCTAGTAAGTATCTCTACCACATCGTAGAAGAAGTTGAAAAGCGCAACATGCCAACCGAATTGGCACTTTTACCTTTTGTCGAAAGTGCCTTTCAGCCTGAGGCATTATCTATCGCAAAAGCTTCTGGCCTTTGGCAATTTACGGCTTCAACTGGAAACGTCTATTCGTTACAACAGAATCTTTGGAAAGACGATCGCCGTGATGTTTTAGAAAGCACAAGAGCAGCACTAGATTATCTCGAAAAACTTTACGCCCAATTTAACGATTGGCAGCTCGCACTAGCCGCTTATAACTGGGGCGAGGGCAGTGTCTCTCGAGCAATTCGTAAAGCCAAGAATCGTGGGCTTCCAGGAGACTATTCTCATATTCGGATGCCTCGAGAAACAACAAACTATGTGCCTAAGCTCGAAGCGATTAAGCAAATCGTTTTGAATCCTCAAAAGTACGGAGTAACGCTTCCAGAAATTGAAAACGAACCGTATTTTGTTCGCATCACAAAGCAACGTGACATCAGTGTTGAGACGGCAGCAGACTTAGCAGAAATGGACCCTGTGGAGTTCCGACAACTCAATCCCGGATTTAACCTTCCTGTCATTGTTGCCAACCATAATTCCTCATTCCTACTTCCGATAGAAAACCTCGATGTTTTCTTGGATAACTTGGCTAGTTGGGTCGATACAGGAAAACCCCTTTCTTCTTGGAAGCTACACCGCGTTCAAACTGGAGAAACAGTTAGTTCCATCGCAGCCAAATACAGCATGGCAGATGAAGAGCTTCTTCGCATCAACCATATCCCTAAAGGGCGAAATGTTCTAGCAGGATCTGCTCTTTTAGTTTCTGCCGATGAAAATGACACATCCGATATTGCAGAAGAAGCATTAGCCGCGCATCTATCTCTTTCGGGACCAGCAACACGAAAAATTGTTTATCGTGTGAGAAAAGGCGACACTGTTTCTAAGATTGCGGCTAAATTTAGAGTCTCTCAAGCAGTTGTTCGTAAGGCCAACTCAAGATCTACGCGACTACGCATCGGGCAGCGCCTCGTGATTACAGTTCCTGCCCAAGCGAAGGTTCGCTCTGTTGCTCCAGGAAAGAACACGCACGTCGTTCATCGTGGACAAACGCTTTACGCGATAGCCAAGCAGTACAAGACAACCGTTGCGAAGTTAAGAAAACTCAACGACCTAGATTCCGTGCGCATCTACGCAGGACAGCGCCTGCGTGTGCGTTAACGGCTGTGTGAACCCCTTACAAGGCGAGTTCTCTTTTTGGCTTTTTCTTGGCACGAAGCGCATAAGCCATAAAGTGAAAGGCTATGTCCTTGTAATTCGAACCCAAGTTTGGCAGCAATCTCCTTTTGACGCTCTTCGATTTCTGCGTCAACGAATTCTTCAATCTTGCCGCACCGGGCACATACGATGTGATCGTGGTGTTCGCCTTTTTCAAGTTCATAGGTTGCTAGGCTATTACCCAATTGCCGACGCACGATAAGACCCGCTGCCTCAAACTGCGTTAAGACGCGATAAATCGTTGCAAGCCCCACATCGATGTCTTCAGCCATCAGTTTCTTATAGACATCTTCAGCTGTCATATGGCGTACCGACGAATTAGAAGCTTTCAAGAAGAGCTCCAAAATACGCAAGCGAGGCGTCGTTGCCTTAAGGCCCGAGTTCTTTAATTCTTGTTGTGAAACACTTGCTGACGCTTCAGACATTCTTTAAGCCCTCCAAAATCGCTGAATACGGCTATCATAGCGACTAATTGAGCTTAACGGATTTACTAAAGACACAAATTTATGAAGAAAATGCGTCTAACACTTCCCTTTATCGCTGCCTGCACGATTTTTCTAGCGGGCTGCAACTACAACAGTTACGTGTATCGCATTGACGTTCCACAGGGGAACCTTGTAACGAAAGAGATGGCCGAACAGCTTCATGTTGGAATGTCACGCTCACAGGTTCAGTTTCTTTTAGGTGAACCTCTTGTCAAAAGCGACTTTCACCTAAATCGTTGGGACTACGTGTATTACTTTAATCCGCGGCGCGGCAATATTGAGTTGCGTAAACTCACAATCTTCTTTAACGACGAAGCCCGTGTCGAAAAAATTGAGCAAGACCTATTACCGACAGAGCAGCAAGCCGATGCAACGATTCTCGGCACGCTTTCTGACTTGAAAGAAAATACAAAGGAATAATTTCTATGAACGAACAATTGGAACAATTGGAGCAATCCGTATCAAGAATTTTGGAAGAGTTTCGTGCCCTCAAAGTGGAAAACGATGCTTTGAAAGCAGCGCTAGAAAGCGCCAAAGCAGAAACCGTTGCCGCTCAAGCTGAACGCGACCAATTAAAGAATGCGCAAGCTGACTTTGAATCACAAAAGGCTGCTCGCGAAGCTCAACAAGCTGAATTTGCGCATCGCCTTGATGCAATTATCGGCGCCTTGCAATCTGGTTCGAATCATTAAAAATGAGCAAAGTCACACTGACAATCCTCGATAGACCCTACTCCTACAATGTGTCTGAAGAGGATGCGCTCACACTTAAGGCAGCCGCTGAACTTTTGAATGCGCGCGCCAAGGAAATTACTGGAGATACGCGGCTCTTAACAGCGGAACGCATCGCTGTCACAGCCGCTCTTCAGATTGCCTTTGATTCGCTTCGTGGAAAGATTGGCGATGTCCCTGTGGATCCTGCAACGCTCACGCGTGTGGCAACGCTTCGCATGAAGATTGACGAAGCGCTTGACCC
>CAVJUW010000095.1:0-3098 GCA_963652725.1 Bacteroidaceae bacterium
AGCACAGTATGCAAGCTTTTGTTGGCTACAACAGGCAAGAAATTTGTCATTAGCAAAGGAAACAGATAGGCCAAACGCACGAGCTCTCACTCGTGATGCAATCGCTCTACGTCCACTAACCTTATTAAAAGCAGAAAAAGCACAACGAGAGCTTGAGAAGTTTTTCGCTTCGTATGGAATTGCGCTTGTTATTCTCAAACCAATGAAAGAGTCCTTTTTAAACGTCATATCCGAAAAAATGGGAGAAAAGATTCTTCTAGCGCTAAAAGAACCTGAAAAAGAGGACCCCTTATTTTGGTTTACCCTAATGAATGAAGTCGGCCAACTCGCTCTTGGAGGCCCGCGCAAAAAAATTGTCTCCCAGGAAGAATCCATGCTTTGGGCCAAAGACACTCTCATTGCCAAAACCGACTACGAAAGACTTCTTGCGAAAAAGGACTTCTCAAGAAGAAACATTATTGACTTTGCTGAGACTCTCGGCATTTCCCCAAATCTAGTCATCGCAAGACTTCAAATGGAAAAGAGGCTTCCTGCAAAACTAGAAGCTTTAGGCCGATAAAGGGAAATATGACATTCACAGAAACCAAAAGCTTGATGGACTTTCTTAAGCCATTTGAGGCGACATTCGAAAAACAAGCTCCTTTAAAGCGAGCGCGAGCGATGATTTGGCAAGCCGCTATCGGGCTACAAGATGTCGATCAATTGCGCGCTTCGGACTATCTTCTCGAAATCGCAAAGCGAAACACTCAAGGCGAGATTTCGCTACAGGAATGCCATCGACTCATTGATTCGTATCATCTTGGAACAAAAGAATGCGCCGCAAGAGAGAAAGAAGCCGACAAATCTTCAATTAACATCGCAACACTTTTAGCCTCGAGTGCCTTTAACTTTAGTGCCGAAGGCTTCATCGAACTACATCGCAAAATCTTCGATGGGGTATTTAAAAGTGCAGGTACTCTTAGGGCCTTTGACATAACAAAGCAAGAATGGGTTCTCGATGGCGATACAGTCATGTATCTTAATTGGGAGGATCTCTATCGCGCTCTTGACTGGGAAATCCAAGAAGAAAAGAAAATTTCTCTTCCTAGCTTAAGTAAAGAGAAGGCTATAGAACACGTCGCCCACTTTCTATCGAATCTATGGCAAATTCATCCCTTCTCTGAAGGGAACACGCGAACGACAGCCGTGTTTGCCATCTTGTACTTGCGCTCTTTAGGGTTTCATCTGGATATGCGTGTTTTTGCTTTGCATTCCCAGTATTTCAGAAACGCTCTTGTAAGAGCCAACTACCGCAACATCCCCAAAGACATCGATTACGAACTTCAGTACCTCAAACGCTTTCTCGAGAATCTCTTACTTGGTGAGAATTGGGAGCTAAGAAATAGCGACCTACACATCAATAAGGGAATCGAGAACCGCGTAAGCCAGCGGCTCTAGGCGGTAGCATTAGAAAGCATCTCAATCAGATGAACTTAGGGTAACTGAAAACCACCTCAAATCTTAAGGTGGTTCTCAGTCACTCGTGTTCCATCAAAATGTTCTGATGCCCTCAATCCGCTTTGCATCAAAAGCTTTCGTCCAATTGTCGAGAATGATGTGCTCTTTATTGGCAAAGGGTTCATCAAGATGCTTCTTTTCACGACGATAGACTTCCCAAACATCATCTGTGGTTCGAGCAATGTAGGTGTACCCTAGTTTGCGCCAATCCATCATCGGGAACCACTTGTAGTCCTCCGCCATTTCAAGAGTCATCTCATTGATTTCATCGCTCAAGTACGAGACCTTGTGCATGACATAACTTAAGGAGTCCCTCGTGTTCGGCAATTGAGTCACTGTGCCTGAACGGCCCGTGAGCAATTGCACATACTCATCAGCAATAAGGCCTGAGGTAATGTTGCCATTGCCGTTATAGATAAAGCCGTTACGCGTGGCGTAACTTTGCTCTCCAATGGAAATCGTCCCAGAAGTGTCTAAAGAAGTTCGATATACACTTACAGCCCCATCAGTAGCATTGAGAATGCCGACATCAATCGAGCCTTTATCTGTCATCAGACCGATTTCTGTAGAGAGAATGCCATCGATCTTAATGGAAGTTCCCGCCTCATCATTATTGAAATTTGTACTCACATAAACGCCGTTGGCAGATATGAGCACGGGCGCGGTAAAGCTCTTGGCGCGAACAGAAATCTGCCCGTATGAGGCAATGCTATTGGTAAACGTTAATTTCTTTCCTGGCGCCTCAAACCACACGTCTCCATAAATCAAATTGTTATTGTTAATTGTGAACGTTGTGTCAACGGCCGTGTTATAGCCAACGCTACCGTAAGCACTGTTGAGTATTACAGTCGAGACTTTGTTTCCGACGCCAGGTTGCAAAAGAATCGAATCATCTGCAACAGCAATAAGCTTTGGAGATTCAATCACAGAGTTATCGACTTGAAGAATGCCTTCGCTAGCATCCATTAAGACCTCACTTGTTGCTGTGAGCTTCACATTGTCGGCAAGGAAGATATCACTGTACTCTGACTTCAAGTCAATCGTCGACGCGGTAATTTCAACATCGCCTGAAAGATCAACAAGACCAAATTCTGATGTCAAAGTCACTTTTGCCGCATCTTCTAACGATGTCGTTCCAGATAGAGAGATATCTTTATTGGCCGCAATGGCAATCTCAACAGGAGACTTCAATGTTGCGCTCTTTGCGTAAACATTCCCGTAATTTGATTTAAGGATAAGCTTCTCACTTGCACTAGTGGCAGTAAGCTTTGTTTCACTCACGTCGATATCATCGCCTGCGCTAAGGGTGAACTTCCCAGAGCTTGTCAAATTCGCATTGCGAGCAAAAAGGTCTCCCGCTGAAGAATTAAGCTCAATACTCGAGCCCGAGAGAGTCGCGCCATCAGCGTAAATTGACTCGTTACTTTCAAGCACGATTAGGCCTGTTGCACCATCTGGGATTGTTGCCCGAAGCATTCTGCTGCGCAAGGTTCGCCTCTCTTCACCGAGATAGGCTTTGCGTCCACGGATATCAATGTCACGGCCAGCCTCAATAATGAGGTTTTTCGCACGAAGTTCGTAGGTAGCATCTTCTGAACTAG
>CAVJUW010000096.1:0-3080 GCA_963652725.1 Bacteroidaceae bacterium
GTAAGTTGTAATACCTCTTTATTTCTTAGCGTTGAATTTGCTCAGGAGCACTTGTCTAACACTATTAGAAAAATAGGCGTTGATTGACCTTCCGTGGCGCTAGAACTAGATTCAGATTTGACACGCTTTTGCTTATGGCGGAAACGCAAACAGAAGGAGTCTAGGGACATTGACTTCTCGCCTTCAGAAACTTTAAACAGATAAATTGCGGCGTGAAAAGCTCTGATGCTCAGCTTCATTTGCTCAAACTCTCGATAGAGCCCTTCGTCGCTTTACCATGGAAAGAATCTTTTGGGCTTCGCGTAAAGAATTGCCCAAAGATTCTCATCACTGAGTTTATCTATCTCAGAAAAAAAGCATCCTGTGGCTCGGAACTTTCGTCACCATTTGCTGATAAGTGCCTTCTAGGACGGTTCCCGTTCCTTCAAATGTCACAGTGCCAACGGCTTTAGAAGCTTTGTTGCGGTAGATGCCGTATTCAGAAGCTCTGCGCTCTAAGTAAACGCCTTCTGCCGTGCTCGAAAAGCACTGTCGCAACACAAATGAGATAAAGCCATAAAGGCCGTGCGCAGTCCCTGCGATCACTCGGCAAAGCACCGTAACAACTGACCAGCGCATCTGCTTCTTGCCAATACGTGATTCGGCATCTGCCTGAACGCGCTCAATAAGTGTTGGCAATGTTGGCCGTTCCCATGCCATAAATTCTTACCTCCAAACGTCTTGAAACCGTGCATTGAAAATCTGTGTGTCGTCAGGCTTGTAGAGCTTTACAACAAGCGTCACGCCGTTGGCTTCATACTGCTCTGCGTTCACATCTATGCGTCCAACAATCTTGTCGTCTATGAGCCACTGCAGCGCTTCTTTGGCGTATTCCTCAGCCTTCCTGAGCGTTGCTGGCAGTACCTTCTCTCGCTCCAAAAGCCAAAGCCTTGAGCCGATTCGGTCTCCTGCGGTATCGGCATAAGTGTCACCCCACCATCCTTGTCGGTTAGGCGCAGCGACGCCGTCGTCATCTGCCGATTTGCGCCAAGAGAAAAGACTCACCAACACGACCTGCGCAAGCTCGTTATCGTCTAAATTCGATGCGTCAGCGAGCTTTCCGTTCAAAAGCATTTCCATCGGTTAACTCCTATTGAGGTTTGCCTGTCGTGCCACCTGAGTCGCCAGGATGGACGTGATTCTTAAGCGAGATGCCATCTGCGAGCACGTCACCCGTGACCGTTGCGCCTCCACCACCGGATACAGCAAGACCACCTTTGCCAGTGATGGCACCATCAACTAAGAGCGAACCGGTTATGTGCGTAGACGGCGCATCAATTTTCACTGATGCCGCTTTAATCGTTACAGAACCTGTTACGGTTGCCGTGAGGCTATCGCTTACTGTCTCTGTGACGTTTCCACCAACCGTAGCTGTAATGTTTTTTGGCGTCACAACTTCAATGCCTGTGCGCGTTAGGAGTACCTTTTGGCCAAGATCGTCATAGATTGCCACTTCGCCTGGATTAAGGCTCTTAAGCCTATAGCGCCTGTCTGCAACGCAAAAGACAATGCCGTGCGACCTGTCTCCGTCAAGAAAGAGAGCAAAAGCCTCCGGCAGACCATCAGTATGAGGTTCAGAGGTAAAGCCATAAGGCTCTGCGTGCTCAACTTCATCGCGCATTTCGCCTGCGAGAAGGTTAATTTGCAGTTCTCGCATCGGCTTTGCGCCATTGGCAGCACTTACTGTGCCCCGAGCCATAAAATCTTCGAGTTTTCCCATAAAAAAAACGGCCACATTTCTGTGACCGTCCATCATTCTGATTAGAAACCTTTGCTTCTTCGTTTTATCGTTTAGTGGACTCGCTTCCATTCACCTTTTGTGACTTCGCGATAATCTTCGGAGTTGCTTCCACTGCCGTACCGGTAGACGCTGATAGAGCCATCAAGATTCTTCACGATGCGAGAGATGTCACCCTCTTGCGCTGTTGGGCCGTAATAGGGGTCGATTTCGTCTTTAATGTATTTGCAGTTTTGGCTTGCCCACGTTTTTCCCGAAGGGGAAAAGGCAGAGTCCACTCTTACTTTGTCGCAAACAACCTTGCCTTGCGCAGCAACACAAAACATTGTTAGAAAAAGAATTAAGCCGAGCCTTTTCATATGCCCTCCAAGGTTAATCTAATTCTGCCACTTTTTTGTGTTAATTTGAGTTAAGAGTTATTTCGCACCGCTCCAAGAGACTACTTTTTCCTTCGCTTTGTCGGTTGTTGTTTCTTTCATAAGCCCTGCTTGATCGCAACACTCTATAGTTGTTAACATTCCCTGAGCGTTCAAATCAAATACGACCTTGGAAATAAACCAAGAAACATTGTGACTGAGCCAATCGTCAACTATTCTTACTTTCTTATTTATCCCCCAAAGTTCACCAGATAACTGACGCCATCCTTGAACTTTATAAGTCGTCTTCTCGCTCTGCGCCCTAGCGTATTGAAGTTCGAAATCTGCCCTGTTTAAGCAAAACTTGTTAGAACTTTGCCCTTTGTCTTTTATTACTTTTAGTCGGTAGCGAAGAACGTCTTCGTCATGCGCAGTTCCTTTATCAGAAGAAGCCGTTTTTGCGTTATCTGATTCTGTTTGCTTGTGTTGTCCAAGTGGGATTTCCTAATAACTGAATCATTGTGCTACTTCGAAGAAACAATAATCCCGTAGCGAATGAGATCCTTGAAGTAATCATCATTATGAATCGCTTCCTTGAGCAACTCGATAATCTTCTCGGCCTGCTTCTCAGAAACGGGCCTTTGCCCTGTTTCCATCATCAAGATGTAATTTGCGCCCACCCCAATCTTCTCGGATAATTCGGCTGCTGTATAGCCAAGCGACTGGCGAATCCGCTTGTAGACTTTTCCTTCCATTTGCGCTTCTCTTATAATTTGGGAGAGCAGGGGGTTCCCCTGCTGTCTTGCTACCTCTTCTTGGGTCTCTTAGAACGTTTTCGATTTCTCTCACAATCTCTAAAAACTTTCTTTGAGTTTCCTTGGAAGAGAGTATCCACAAGAAAAGAAACTTATCTTTGATAAGTCATTTTCTTGCCTCCCTTTTAGTTG
>CAVJUW010000097.1:0-1096 GCA_963652725.1 Bacteroidaceae bacterium
AAGTTGCTACTTACGACAAGGCGGTTCTAGAAGCAGGATTTGCTAGTCACAGCGCATTGAGTCATCTGCAAGAAACTGGCGAACTGCTCAACGAATTACCGTACTACGGAGAATATCTAAGTAGGCATGTTGCTTTCGGATCAGGAAAAGAACAAGATCCTCCTGAAAAACGCTTTGGGAAAATTGCTAATCCGACAGTTCATATCGGTTTAAATCAATTACGAGTCGTTGTTAATTTACTGATTCGACATTACGGCAAGCCATCCGAAATCATTATCGAAGTTGCCCGTGATTTAAAACTCTCAAAAGCAAAGAAAATAGAAATTGCTCAAGAGCAAGCAAAGAATCAAAAGAAACGGGAAAGAATTCGCAAAGACATCGCAAAAATCTTGGGGTGCGATGAAAACGTCGTATCAGGAAGGGATATCACAAAGTGGATTCTTTGGGAAGAACTAAATCGAACTGATGAACTTGAGCGCTTGTGCCCTTATTCTGGAAAGCAAATAAGCGCAACGATGCTGTTAAACGGTGAGGCTGAGATTGAACACATTCTTCCGTTTTCTAGAACTTTAGATGACTCAATGGCCAACAAAACAATCAGCACTCGTGAAGCGAATCGTATCAAAGGAAATCGAACGCCATGGGAAGCTCGAGAAGATTTCGAGCGACATGGATGGTCATATGATGGGATTCTTGCTCGAGCAGAACGCATGAGCAAACAAAAGCGCTCACGCTTTGGAGAAACCGGTTATGAGACATGGTTAAAAGAAGACAAGGATTTCGTAGCGCGAGCGTTAAACGACACAAAGTATATGAGTGTTGTTGCAAAAGAGTATCTAGGCTTGATTTGTCCAAGTACTCGCTCCATCCCTGGACGTTTGACTGCGATGCTTCGGGGAAAATACGGGCTAAATTCCATCTTAAGCGATTCCAACCAAAAGAATCGCGACGATCATCGACATCATGCCATTGACGCTTGCGTAATCGCTGTTACCGATCGCTCTACACTGCAACAAATTTCAACAGCAAGCGCCCAAGCACAAGAAAATGGTTGTGGCCGCATTCTTGAGAACCTACCTCTACCTTGGCCTTCTTT
>CAVJUW010000097.1:1109-2550 GCA_963652725.1 Bacteroidaceae bacterium
GCATTAAGGTAAGTCATAAACCTGATCATGGCTATCAAGGCGCAATGCATGACCAAACTGCACGAGGATATCTGCCGAACGGATTGACGATTACTCATAAATACGTGGACGGAAAACGTAAGCCTGATATTGCGAAACTGCAACTCATACCAATAACTTCCCCGAAAGCCTCTGCAAGACACGGCGTGAATCCTGATGGATCGCAACACGCTTACAAAGGGTACAAGGGAAACAGCAATTTCTGTATAGAAATTTTTGTTGATGCCAACGGAAAATGGCAAGGAAATGTCATTTCAACTTTCGATGCCTATCAAATCGTAAGGAAGCATGGAGAAAAGGCACTAAGGCAGCCTTTTACACACGATGGAAAACCTCTCATCATGCGGCTTATGGTTAATGACACGATTGAAATAAATGAAAATGGGGAAAAACAGGTTTTTCTGGTGAATTCGATGACACAACTTGGACAGATTATGTTGAGCCCGCTTAACGAAGCCAACACTAGTAGCCGAGATCGAGATAAAAAGAATAACTTCTCTTTCTTAAGAAAACGCGTGGGGCCATTAGAAAAACTCAAAGCCACACTTGTCTTTGTATCTCCTATCGGAAAAATCAGGAAAACTAAGCCATGATGGGGAGAATAGTCGAGGTAGCGAATGATGCAAGGCATCTCGCTCTTTATAGGGGTTTTTTGATAATTAAAAATAAGGAAGCTCAAGGCGAAGAACTCGGCCGAATACCCTTAGACAATATCCTTGCTGTCATTGCGCATGCGCATGGTCTTAGTTACACAAATAATGTCCTTTGTTCTTTGGCAGAGCGCGGGATTCCTTTTGTTTTGTGCAATGACTTGCATGAGGTCGTAGGAATGCTTTGGCCTGTCAGTGGACACCATCAGCAAGCCAAACGGTTTGATGCACAAATTTCTAGCACTGAAGCAAAAAAACGAGGCCTATGGGCCAAAATTGTGCGCTCAAAAATTCAACAACAGAATCTTCTCCTCGAAAAACTAGGAATCCAATCAGCTGCGATTCAAAGGTTACTTAAGCAAGTTAAGAATGGCGACCCCGCAAATTGTGAAGCTCAAGCAGCACGAATTTATTGGCATCTTTTGTTTGGGGATAACTTTCTTCGCAATCGGGAGGCAGGAGGAATTAATGCCCTCCTTAATTACGGGTACACAGTGTTTCGCTCTGCCATGGCTCGTGCAGTAATCGCTGCTGGACTCCATCCTAGCGTTGGCCTGCACCACAGCAATGGAGCAAACACAATGCGCTTAGACGATGATCTTATGGAACCCTTTCGTCCTGTAATTGATGCCGAGGTTTTTAGGATATCTCGTGAGGATCAGTTAAAAAATGAACAACAGGACCTGACGAATGAGATTAAACAGCGCTTGGTTCATTGCCTCTTCGAAGAAGCTCTCACTACAGAAGGATTT
>CAVJUW010000097.1:2560-3068 GCA_963652725.1 Bacteroidaceae bacterium
GACTTATGTGGGTGATTGTCATGTTCGATTTGCCTGTCGTGACAAAAAGGCAGAGAAAAGCGACGAATAGATTTCGCCTTTCTCTCTTAGATATTGGATTTCTAAGATGCCAACTGAGTGTTTACGCTAAATTTTGCTCAAGCAAAGAGCAGATTCCAGCAATCATCCACAAAGTCCGCGGATTTCTAACCCCTGGCGGCTCAGTTGATATTCTGACAATTACCGACGCACAATTTAAAAACATTGTGTGTTTCCAGGAGAGAAAAAAATATAGGAGTAAAACTCAATGTTCGACAATTGGAGCTTTTTTAAGAAAGCCGAAACAGCCGTATCTCCTCTCATTTCAAGGAGATACAGCGGGTCGGAATTGTACAAGTAGGAAATGGGCTCTCGCCAGAACCACATGATCGAACTCATCATGCTTGTCGTTGAATTGTACAAGTAGGAAATGTGCTCTCGCCAGAACAAGAGACCTCGCCAGGCGGAACAGTTACGCGAATTGTACAAG
>CAVJUW010000098.1:0-3055 GCA_963652725.1 Bacteroidaceae bacterium
GTTGAAGGTTAATGGCGCTCTTATTTTTAAGCGCGAGAAAGACCATGTAACGCTCGAAAATCTCAGTAAGGTAAAGGCCTATTTACCTAAGGGCTTTAAAGCGAAAAATAAATTTAGTTTGGAACTTATCAATCGAAGCCTACAGAAAGAAGAGCTCTTCTTAACCAATGGCTTTAAATCGATTGTAAGTCCTGAGCTTTGCGCAAAAGTTCTTTCGTGGTTTAAAGAGAAGTTTCTTATCTTTTGTCACGCTGAAGCGATGACTGTGGCACCAGCCATTGAAAAAGATAGAAGCGCTCCTTTACCTTTGGAGCCACACTTTCGAGAGGCTCTTTACGCCTTTGGTGTCACAGGACACAACCTTTGCTATGTCGCCAAGCCCGATGGAACGGGCGCTGAGCTTTGTTCACTTTTAAAAGACCCAGCGAAAAAGGATGAAGCAGGGCTAATTAATGCCAAAGTTTTTGAGTCTTACGGAACGATTCGTTTCGCTCAACTCTTTCCTCTCATTCGCAATGCTTTAATCGATGGCGCGGTTTTAGTCATCGATGAATTTGATGCTTCGATTCATCCGATGGCGCTTTTAAGCATCGTCAATAGTTTTCATAACGATGAGATCAACAAAAACGGTGCGCAGTTAATCTTTAACACGCATAACCCGATTTTCCTAAATTCGAACTACCTCAGAAGAGATGAGATAAAGTTTGTTGAGGTTGATAAGGAAACGCAAGGGAGCATTCACTATGCGCTTTCTGATTTCGGCACAAGTGGCGAGAGTGGTGTTCGAAAAAATGAAGACTATCTTACGAATTACCTTGCTGGTCGCTATGGTGCAGTTCCGACCGTTAACTTTGAAGAAACCTTTAAAAATCTCACGAAAAGACGGAGCATGACTTTTAAAGAAGCCCTCAAATGCAAAGAAAAGTGAGGGCAGAAACGAAACGACTTATGGCTAAATACCAAAGAAGGCAACGAGGCAAAGCTTAAGGCACTTTACGAAAAGCTCTTAGCGAAAAAGAAGAAAAACTCCTAGCGTAAAATGAAGCGGCTATTGCGTGATTGGAACAAATAAGATGCGCCCCCTTGAATTGAACTCAGCAGAAAACCCCAACGTAAAACGTTGGAACAAACTTGCCTCTCACCCTAGAGCGATTAAGAAACTCAATAGAACATTGGCCGAAGGCGCACATGTAAGTGGCGTAGCTTACGATAGCGGTGCACCCGTTTATGCTGCAATCTTGCGAGAAGATTCTGCTACTGATGAAGCAAAGGCCCTTTTCTCAAAGTTCTCTAACCGTGAAGACGTACGACTTTTTACGCTTCCAGCAAGTCTTTATGAAGCGGTTGCGCCAGTAGCTAATGGCGTAGGAATCATGGTTGAACTCGAAATCCCAGAAGCAAAGCTTCCTGCAACTTCCCTAGACACTGATGCGCTTTACCTTGATGGCATTCAAGATGCAGGAAACGTCGGAACGATTCTTCGTACCGCTTTGGCTTCTGGCGTACGGTATATCGCAGCCTCAGCAAAAACGGCTCTCATTTGGTCGCCGAAAGTGATGCGAGCGGCAATGGGCGCACACTTTGGCTTAACGATTTATGAAGATATCGAAGCAAAAGATATCAAAAAGCTCTTTACCGGAAAGATTCTTGCCGCTGACGCTAGAGGCGGAGCCGATCTCTTTCAAACGAAAGATTGGGAAGCGACGCACACCACTTGGATGTTTGGTGCTGAGGGACCAGGATTAAGCTTAGAGGCTCTTAATGTTAGTGAGGCTCGTTACTTAATCCCGATTGAATCCGATTGTGAATCCTTAAATGTGGCAATCGCTGCGGCGGTCTGCCTATTTGAGCAAAAAAGAAGACGACTTCTTAAAAGCTAAAGGCAAAACCGCTTTAGCAATCTCACCTTTCGCGCTCGCGACGGTATTTTCCAGGAAGCCGGCTCATCCAAGGAAAGTCCGCTTCGTGTTTAGCTTTAAAGGCATTGATCGCATCAATCTCACGCAGTGTGGCATCGATCATATCTAAGCCCTCTGTGAGCATCATCTTGTGGTAGGCACTCAAATCAAAGCCAATGTCTAACTTACCTGCCGTAATCGTTTGATTTGGTAAGTCCACATGAATGGCAAGAAGGGGATCGGTCTCAAGCGCCTTAAAAAGCGCTTCGCAATCGCTTTCTTTTACCTTCGCAGCCAAGAGCCCGTTATTAAAAGCATTCGAGTAAAAAATCTCTCCAAAGCTCGGGGCAATCACTGCGCGAATCCCGTACTGCAACAAGCCCCAGACGGCGTGCTCGCGAGAGGATCCACAGCCAAAGTTAGGACCTGCGACAATCACCTTCGCTTCTTCTAATCCCTTTTTATTAAAGGGGGAGGCTGGGTTTGGTGTCCCGTCACTACTAAACCGCAAGTTATAAAAGAGCCCTTGGGCTAAACCGTCTTTTGTGATACCGCGCAAGAACTGCTTAGGCATTAACTGATCGGTATCTAAGTTATCCATGTTAAGAGAAACGGCAACCGAATGAAGTGTTGTGAATTTTTCCATAGTCTCACTCTCCTAATGGCTATCGTTTTCGTTCACGGCGAAAGTTAAGTAGCCAGCAATTGCGCTAGCTGCGGCTGTCTCGGGGCTAACCAAATGCGTTCTTGCACCACGCCCTTGACGACCCTCGAAATTGCGATTCGTTGTTGAGGCACAGCGGCATCCCGCATCCAAAATATCGCCATTCATCGATAAGCACAGGGTGCAACCCGATTTACGCCACTCAAATCCTGCGTCTTTAAAGATTTTGTCAATCCCTAGGGCTTCAGCTTCACGCCTTACGCGCATACTGCCTGGCATTACTTGAGCTCGGACGCCACTTGCGACGTGGTGGCCTTTTAAGATGGCCGCTGCTGCCTTTAAGTCTGAGAGGCGTCCATTAGTGCAAGAGCCAATAAAGACGTGCTGAATCGGTGTTCCTGTGATCTTTTCTCCTGCTTTAAGCCCTTGATAGGCTAAGGCTCGAATCGCAGCAGTCTTATCGACTTCTTCTGTAAAGCTCTCGGGACTTGGG
>CAVJUW010000099.1:0-2933 GCA_963652725.1 Bacteroidaceae bacterium
GGAAGAACCGACCCCAAATTCGTTTCCGTAGGAAAACGAGATGCGCTTTACCAATTCTTAGAAAATGAATTTAATAACGCTGCGCTCTTTAAAACCCTAAGGGCTGATGACGAAGTTGCTTTTGACTTTGACCCAGAGGCTCTTCTTGCAACAAAAGAAAAGGCCGGTCTCGTTTTAAACGCTCGTGCCTATCACTTGGCGTGGCTTAAGCAATTTTTTGATGCGCTCTTAGATCAACCGCTCTTTACGAATGGCCCGACACTAGCCGCTTTAATTGAAAAGAATCGCCTTGTGTCTGAATTGGAGTTTCATATAAGTGCCGCTCCTGGCCAAACCACAATTAGACCAGAAACCATTGCACAGGCCGTCTTTGATACCGATACAGCAAAGATTGTTTCTCAAAACGATTGGGGAAAGATTCAAAACGCACTAAATGGCTTTTTAATTGGAGAAATCGATCTACTCTTTAAAGACGACTTAGGGAAATATTGGATTGTTGACTGGAAAAGTAACAAGATTGAAACCGAAAGCCATGCCTGCGACGTGTCATCCAATTACAGGACTGACGCTATGCACGCTGTGATGAATCAACACTACTATCACTTGCAAGCCCTTCTTTATTTAACAGCGCTTTATCGTTACGTTAAAAGCATTGACCCCGAGCACGACTCTGAAAAAGCTCTTGAGAAAATCGGGGGCGCAGTCTATGTCTTTATGCGTGGCATTGGAGGAGACCCACAGTATGGGCGCTACTTTATGGGAATCGCTGATATGCGAGAGAAACTCCTAAAGCTCGATAGCCTTTTTTCGGATAAGGAGGGTAAATAATGAACACACGAACAATGCCCTCGCCGCGGGATTGCTTAGCGTTTTATCCTGAGCTTCTTAGCAATATCTTAAAAAGAGCGGGAATGGACGAGGCTAAGTTATCCGAGGTCACACGCATTCTCAATGCCGTTTTCCCTGCTCTTTTAGCCGATGAAAATAACGGCGGACTTTGCACGACATTGGAAGCTATCAATCAACTCTTAGCGCAACGAAACGAGATTAAAGATAAGGGCTCAGAGACATTCGACGCCATTTCCCTTAATGACTTACAGTTTTTAATCGATGTAGGACTTGCCGCCGATAGCGCTAGCGACACACTAGGAATCGTTCCCCTCGTGATTGACCTCGAAAACGAACCTAACGCTACACGCATTTATTTAATGCGCTCCTTTGTCGCTGAAAAGACTCTTGCGAGAACGATTCTTACTCTTCTTAAAACGCCGCGAGAAATCACACCGAAAGCCACCGATACAATAAAACGGTTATTAGCCGCACAAAAAGGAGAATCTGCTCTAGAAAAGCAGTCTCTTAAAGAACGTGAAGCGGCCATGACTTTAGTTTTAAAGAATAACTTTTCTTTGATTCACGGTGGACCAGGAACTGGGAAAACAACCGCTGTTGCTGGAATCTTAGAGTGCCTCTTAAGTGAGAATCCGAATCTCACGATTCGCTTAGCGGCTCCCACTGGGAAAGCTGCAAGCCGTATGCTTGAATCCATCTTAGGAACGATTGAGCATTCTGCAGATCTTTACCCAAATCTTGCTATTCGTAAAGACACCCTTAAGGCTGAGACTCTGCACAGAATGCTTTACACGGTTCAACCTGAAACTGGAGAAAAACCCTCTGCGAAATCGCCACTTCTCGCTGACGTTTTAGTCATCGATGAAGCCTCCATGATTGGCACGCTCCTAGCTAAGGCTCTCTTTGAAACGCTTAGCACCAATACACGAGTCATTCTCATGGGTGACGCAGATCAACTCTCGGCTGTGGAACCTGGTTCAGCATTCGCTGACCTCTCCTCTCTTAAACATGTTGGTAAAGAGAAAAAGGAATTCTCAGCGCGACTTAATGTCAGTTGGCGCTTTAACGACGAAAGTGTTTTCGGAGAAATTGCGCACGCTGTAAACGACGGTGACTCTGAGAGGTTTCTTTTGCTTCTTAAAGCGCAAGAGAAAACCTCAAAACTCAAAGCCCACATTGAGTGCGAAGAGTCAATACCCAAGAACGCTTTGCTTTCCGAAGAAGCAAAACATTGGGTTAAGACCCAAATGAGCGCTTATGTAAAGGTTCTTTTGGGGCTAATCGAAAGCTCCTCTGAGGTTAACCTAAATGAGGTTTGGAAACAGTTCCCGAGCTTTAGAGCCCTTGCTGCAAGGCGTGGCGGCTTTGAAGGCGTAGATGCCCTTAATGAATACGCCGATGCCTGCCGCAAAGATTTATTAACCGAGCACTTTGGAAATGAAGCGTGGAAAAATTCTTACGGTGAAGACTTTGGGAAATTGCTACTTATAACACGCAACAATCCGACACTTGACGTTTATAACGGCGATATTGGCGTCGTTTTGCCGCATGCAGCAAATGAAAATGCTCGTCTTTATATCGGTGACAGAAATAAGGTTATCTATCTTGGGCAACTATCGGACCTTGAACTTGCCTTTGCTCTCACCATTCATAAGTCTCAAGGATCGGAATACGCAAACGTCGCTGTCTTTTTACCTGTTAACGAGGATAGCCCCATTCTTTCTCGAGAACTCCTTTATACCGCTATTACGCGTATTAAGGATTCTGTGAGTTGCCCTGGAGAACTTACCCTATTTAGTTCGGAAAAATCCTTTGTTAAAGCCATTGCGACTAAGACAAAGCGAAACGGAGGACTAAAGAAGCGTTGCCTTGTAAGCCAAGTTTGAAGAGCCTTTGCACAAATTTAAAAGGATATGTGATAGAGAAATACTTTCTACTGCCGACTCAAGTAGCAAAATTTCACCCGCCTGTGTGGTTAGCGCCGAACTAGAACATTGGGGAAAGAGTCTTCAGACCTTCTTGGCCCTGCAATCTTAGTTTTTCAGGCTCAGCAACTGAAACGTGATGACCCCAAGTGCCTAGAA
>CAVJUW010000100.1:0-2867 GCA_963652725.1 Bacteroidaceae bacterium
CGAGGCCATCAATAGGTTACAAAGAGATAACTCGTCTTCCTCAAAAGGCTCAGTCTCAAAGGGTTTTCCAAAAGTCTTAAGATATTCTTTGCTTAAAACTTGGAATGCCTTTTTATCCTCTTCTCCCGAATACCAGTCTTTCTCGTCTTCTTCGACTTCTTCAAGAGTCCTATCATCGTAGTTGCCATCAGTGATGTCTTCCCAGTACGGATACGTCAATGGGTTGACGTTCTGGCAGAGCACTTGATAAAAGAGATCGATGACGGCCTCGGGTTCTGCCTCAAACGTGCGATAGAGGCGAAGCTCCTTTTTCTTTTTATGCCAGGCGCAAAAAATTTGAAAGTCGTTTTTGCTCCATCGTTCGCAACGAATATATTCACCTGCGATGTTGCCCTTTTTAAAGTCAACATGTAGCGACTCGTCTTCTTTTTTCTTAAGTTGAAGAATCTCTTTTTTTATTTCGAGTTCGAATGCCTCTTCGGGCGTACGCACCCTATCGCTCAATAATGGGCATTAAAAAAGCGGCCGCAGCCGCTTTTTGACGCTACGCAGGTTTTTTCTTGAGGTAGTTCCAGGGAAGCCACGGCTCAAAGTCGAACCCTTCTTCAGAACCTTTATTGAAGGCTGTGAGTTTCGAGTCTAACGGCCTGCCGTTAACATTCACTTCCTGCGTAAGCGTGTTACTCGCTCTATAGAGGTAATACGCTTTGGAATAATCGTTAAGCCAGTCGATTGCATGGTCTATCCCGTTGAGCTTTGCAGTCTCCGTTAAAGAGAGGAGCGTGCAAAGACTCTCGGTATATTCGATCGATTGCTTAAAGTCGCACGATTTACGCAATACCGCTACCGCACGTATGCTCGCCTCAACCGCATTGGTGTCAAGCGGGATTTGTGGGTCATCAAGGAACGCTCGGAAGTTCTCTCGATGATTCATGTAGTACGTAAGCGCCTTGGTAAGCTGATCGTTTCTTCCCTCAGAGACGTATTTCTCGCCGCGTTTTTTCGTGTACTTAGCGGCTAACCCACTTAATACTGTATCCACTTTGTCCATCAATATTCGAGCGTGCTCGTTTCGGTTCTTTCGTACTCGTTCGAAGTATTCTTCGATTGGTTCATCTTTTTCACGCTTAACTTCGCTTTCAAACGCGTAAACCAACGAGATGGCGTAAATCACAGCACAGAGTTCATAAATTGTTGGATCAATTTTGATTCCCTTGATGGCTCTGGCGATGGCTTCTTCTTTTGTCTTGCAATTTAGGCTTCGCGTTAAATTGTCAATATCAACGGCATCGAGCAGTTCTCTGCGAAGATGCACTAAGCAGCACTGGTGCTTGAGGTTGTCTTTCCCTTCGCAAAAACTATCGTACGCAGAGTACGCATCGGTAACCAAGACCTCAGGGTTGAACTTTTGAAGATTCTCGGCAATCACTTGGCTTCCACGTCCACCTAAGTGGCTAAAGATAACGGCGCGATGCTCTTCATAAGGAGAAGAACAAACAGCAGCAAGGTAATCTTTCTGACGAGTTTCTTGGACTGGTTCACAGATTCCCTTTCCCTGGCTTTGTAAGACGTCGATC
Organism: Bacteroidaceae bacterium; assembly: GCA_963652725.1. Taxonomy (GTDB): domain Bacteria; phylum Pseudomonadota; class Gammaproteobacteria; order Burkholderiales; family Burkholderiaceae_F; genus Duodenibacillus. Next base: position 1,578 of record CAVJUW010000100.1, read on the forward strand.
ACGGTCTCATCAGCTAAAAGCGTGTGCTGTGAGTTAAGCGTAGCAATAAGCACATTCTCTAAGGGCTTAAATGTGTCCTTAGAGAGCTTGTGGATGTTGCGCCCTAAAGTTTCATGCCCGAGCTTTGCATCATCACTAAAGCAAAGGTTCTCCACTTTATTAAGTGGGATTCCATGCGCATAGAGCACACTAGAAGCTACCGCACCCGATATTCCCATTGTCGAAGTGGGAGTGACAGGAATGGCTCCATCCATGTAATTGATGTGCACTTTGCCGCAATGGCAGCACTTAATGTTCTGGTAGCGTGAGCAAACCGTATCAATGAGCTTATGCGCAAAGGAGGCCATCTCACGGACAGCGGATTGCTTTATGGCTCCCCTGATGAAGTCTGTCTTATTGCCACAAGAGCAGACGAACTCGGGTTCTTCTGTGATTTCGTCGTTATGTTCAAATTCCAAAGATTGACGCCCTTTGGATTCTTCGTTGACTTTCTCATCACGCTCTGGCGCTTGGTACTCAACAAGAGCGACAGCTGCCTTAAATGTCTCATCGACTTCGCTTTTCTTTGCTACTTCGCAAAGGGCCATGCCTGTTACAGCGATAGCGTTTCCGGCTTGTTCAGAGCGCCGTTGGATATCACGCATTTGAGGTCTAATTACATTGGCCCTCGCAACGGCATTCTCGAGAGTTTTCTTTGTATCTGGATAGATGAGTTTTTCCGGATGCTTCATAAAGATGCGACGGAAGAACTTATTGGCTCCGAGCGTTTTTAGTGAGAGAGTGTTCGATTGTTCGATGCGCTCGATAAAGAATTCTTGGAATTGAGCGTCATTAGGGAATTTTTCTTTCGCAATCTCAATGCAATCAACAAGTAGCCGAGCAAATTCTTTGTTTGTCTCCATTGCGACAGTAAATTTGCTTTGCAAGCTATGGTTTTCCTTTTGCAATTTGCTCTGTTCTTTACGCAATCCAGAAATGGTGTCATCGGCTTTTTTCAGTGCGTCTTGTAGCTGCTGTTGCCCAGACTCGAGCCTTTTGATTTTGGCCTCTAACTCTTGGATTTTCTTTTCTTCGGGCGTCATAAAATCGAGGTGTTTTCCTTGTTCAGATGCTTCGAATTTTACAGGAATCAAGACGTTATTTCCTTTTAATATCAATGGCTTTTAACGTCCTTTATAGGCCCGCCATTGAGCGCACGTACCTAGAAAACGACCCGCCTTGTCGCATTCCAAAACGGGTCTCAGAAGGGCTTTAAAAGGCTTAGAAAAGGATAAATTTAAGCCTTTAGAA
>CAVJUW010000101.1:0-2795 GCA_963652725.1 Bacteroidaceae bacterium
GCAATCCTTGCTTTCACTGCCTTAATAAACACCTCGTTGAGCGTTCTGTCTTGCCGATTCGTTGACCACGCAAAGACAATGTCGCTTGATAAAGCGGGCTCAAGGGGATAAAAGTTAATCGTATCATCAGGGCTCACAATTCCTTCAATTGCAAGCGCCATGGCCCCGCAGCGCACAAGAAGAGAAGCGTTATAAATAAGGTTATAGGTTCCTACAATGCGCAACCGATCAAAAGGAAATCCGAGCCAGCCCGATAAAACATTCTGAATGAGTCGTTGACGAGGAATGTAAAGCGCACACTCGGAAAGCTCCTTTGGCGTAATCGAGACCTTGTCAGCAAAAGCATCACGCCGAGCTAAGACTCCCCAACGTGCATGCCGAGGCAACGTGAGGCAAGTGAAATCTTCCGTATCTGTCGGAGCGATAAAAACCGCAAAATCCGCATTTCCTAGGCGAAGATGGTTTGCCGCGTCGACCGCATTTTCGCTTAAAAAATGAAAGTGTACATTCGGGTGCTCGTGCAAAAAATCCTTGATAGCCAAGGCAAGAACTTCCATTGCTGGCGTTTCTGCCGCACAGATCACAAGGTCTCCTGCAATCTCTTTGGTTGACATCGCTTCTTTTTTCGTCCGCTCAATCAAAGCGAGGATGTCTTGTGCCTCTTGAAAGAGAAAAACTCCTTTCTCCGTCAACTCCAATTTACGCGTCGTGCGGCTAAAGAGGCGTTGTCCGAGCTCTTCTTCGAGTTCGGCAATCTGCCGCGAAAGCGTAGGCTGCGTGATAAAAAGCTTTTGCGCTGCAACGGTAAAGCTCTTTTGGCGAGCCACTTCCACGAAATACCGCAATGAACGAACATCCATTTTATCTATGCCTAAAATAAATAAATTACGATAAAAATAAAGTATTGGTATTAATCAATTTTAACCCTTATAGTTTGAACGTCAAAGATTGCCCAACTTTTTTAACTTAGGAGGCCCTGTGAAAAGAAATCACATTACGACCTTTCTTTTTGGGTTAACCCTCTTTTTCTTGGGAGCTCCCCTTATGGCCAATCAAACGATTGCTGTTGAATCTGGCTCTACTGTCGCTTTTCTCACTTTAAACGACACCGATGCAGCCAAAGACTTTATTTCGCGCTTACCTTTGAAATTGACGTTTGAAGACTACGGATCAACTGAGCGCATCGCCTATTTGGAAACCCCGCTAAATTTAGGCGCTTCTCCAAGAGAAACGACGCCCGTTAAGGAAGACTTCACGTACTACGCCCCATGGGGCAACATCGCCGTTTTCCGCAAAGACTTTCGTTTGTCCGAAGGGCTCGTCCCTTTAGGAAAACTTACCAAAGAGGGTTTAAAAGTAATAGAAAACTCAGCTAAGAATCCCGTGACATTCCGAATCCTTTCTGAAAAAGAAGCAAAGGAGGCCCTTAAATGACAGATCTTTCTGAAAAAAAGATTCACCTCGTTAGTCGCAGAACAGTACTCGCAGGCGCAGGTGCTCTCATTGGAGGCGCTGCGACTGGCGCTCTTGGTATTCATGCCGCACAAGCGGCTCCGAACGGCAAGCGAATCACCGTAATTACTGGTAGCCCCCATCGGCATGGGTCTTCATTCTTATTAACAGATCGCTTTATCGAAGGCGCGCAATCGGTCGGGGCTTCTGTTTTTCGTTTTGATGCGGCCTTCAAGCGCGTCACAGCCTGCAGTGGCTGCGATCGCTGCGGAATGGGAGGTTCTGATTGCGTCTACCGCGATGATATGTTTGAGTTAAACCCGCATCTAATCGCTGCTGACCTTGTCGTCTTTAGTACCCCTTTGTATTACTATGGGTTTTCAGCGCAGATTAAACTTGTGATTGACCGCTTTTATGCGATTAACTCACAGCTTCACGTCTCAAAAGAAGCGGTCCTGCTTGCCGCGGCTTGGAATTCGAGTCCAGAGACATTTCCTGCTCTAGCGCATCACTACGAGAGGCTTTGCGAGTATATGGGATGGAAAAATGTCGGAGAGATTTTGGGTGTCGGCTGTGGGACGCGTTCGATGACAGAGTCAACCCGATTTCCTGACGATGCCTATGAATTAGGAAAACTTGTTGCTAAAGTCGACTAAAAACTATGTGGCCACTGACTATTTTTGAAAACGCAAATCCAGAAAAAGCTTGGAAGAGGCGAGTGCTTTTCGATCAATTACTCGCACTTACCCTAGCCTTAGCGATGGCGGGGTTTCTGACTGGAAACCTCGCTCACGAGCTTCTCGGTTTATTTCTTACGGTTTCCCTTATAACGCACGTTACGCTCAATCGCTTTTGGTGTAAGCGCAAGGCGAAAGCGCTTTTTGGGGTAGGCTCAAGAAAACTTAAGGGTAAGGACTACGTTCTTCTTATCTTAAATGCTGCGCTCGCTTTCACGCTTTTCTGTACCATCGCAACAGGCATCATTGGTTCACAATCCCTTTTTGTCGCCATTTCCGAAAAGCTCTACAGCTCAATTCTTACGATTCGCTATCTGCACACAGGTTTTTCCTGCTGGTTTTTCTTACTCGTAGCCATCCACATTGGGTTTCATGGTGGTGTTTTCTTTCCAAAACTCGGAAGCTCTCTACGCGGCTTCTTAGGCAATAAGGGTTTTGTTCTTTTCCTTACGGCGCTTACCGTAGCCTCAATCCTCTTTCTTTTTGATTTCGTCACAAGGCGAGAGGCGCTTTATCTCATCGAATTTGACCTCATCACAATTCCGACGCAACGAGGGGAGGGAGCTTGGAGACTTTTAGCCGATTTGCTTTGCTTTGAGGTTGGCA
>CAVJUW010000102.1:0-2766 GCA_963652725.1 Bacteroidaceae bacterium
CATAGCCTTTACCCATACCTGCGAAAAACTCTTTCGTCACTTTCTGAGGATCTGCACGAGTCACAATAAATGTGTAAATGACGCCGTAAATCATAGCCTCAGCAATCGACATCTTGAGAACTGGAACAACTGTTGCCCCGAGGAAAAGAATAATGATGGGAAGGACAGGGGCAATTGCCATGAGAACATTGGGGTGATCTGGCAATTCCCCACGAGTATCCGAATTTACCTCGAAAACTTCCTCGTTGTCATCAGCTGAACGACGTTTGTAATCACGGAAAACAAAAACCATCGCCGTGACCATGATGATGTTCAAAGCGCAAAGGATAAGAATGCGCGGCGCGAATTGAACAATGAGGTCCATCACTTCCATATTGGAAATCTTTGCTACCCACACGTTGTGGCTCGAACCTGGGCTTAAAGCCGATGGGATGATAGATCCCAAAATGGCAGCACCTGCAATGACAGGCTTAAATCCTGCGCGAACCATCAAGGGAATCATTGTCGGGCCCAACGCTGCAGCGCACCCCGCCGCACTTGGGATTGCTATGGCGACAAACGAGGCAAGTAACATACAAAACGGCAATAAGAAAATGCCCAGTTTACAAAGCGGCTTAACCATGAGCCCCACGAAGTGCACATCGCATCGTGTAATGGCAATTACCGCAGCAAAACCCATTGATGAACAAATTGCTTTGATTAGCGAAGCATTAGTCATGTTTTTGACAAACGCATCCAACGCAATGTTTGGCGCTAAAACTGCGACAGCCATAACCATGCCAGCAGTAAATAGAACGAGTCGCGTTTCATAGCGTTTGATAAGCGCGACAATCGTGAGGATCACGACAAGAGCAGCCATCCAAATTGTCCAACTCATGCTTTTCTCCCTTGTGTTCTAAAGTGTGAAAGTGTTCCATAGAGCTTTTGCATCAGCTCATACTCTTTTACATCGTAAAAATGACAAACTCCGCTTGTGTAGGCCTTAGCGACTTCGATACAGAAGCGGACGGCCTCATCAACATCATTCACGTGCGTTGCACCCGTTGCGCACCCTGCAACCTGTGATTGTGTTGTCACGGCAAGTCCCACACAAGGAGAAGCCGTCGCAACGCTTGGTTGCATAATCGAATTAACGTGATAAAGCGCATTGCCATACGGGGTGATGTCTTGCTGCGTAATTGGAAGAACAACAGGAAGACGTCCTGTTGCCACCTCAAGTAGACTTAACAAATCCTCACTCACACGCAAAATATAGCCATCCTTTACTGTCGGAGTAATGGCAACACCCCGCGTGTTAAGAAGACGATTCCCTTTAGTCGTATCTATCGAGACAATCGCATCCATAGCGCTCTCAACTTCTTCGCAATTACACATAGCGCTTGAAATAGGAGACTCCATAAAAGGAACTGGCTCGTGCGGCCTTGTTGGAGCGTTCGGACAGACGTGCGTCACAATGATGGCATCGCCTTCTAGAGCATCCCCTCTTTTTTTCATCTTGGCTAATTTTGCTGCGACAGAAAGAGCGGCGAGAGCACCATCTCCATCAGAGGTAAAGCCAAGGCACTTTGGCCTCGCTCCTATCCCCCCGAGGCGGCCAACAATTCCAAGCGTTGGAGCTTTCCCTGAATTTGCTTTGCCATTTTTTCCAGCGATAAACACACGAACAAAGTCCGTGCTGCCTTTTTCTCCGCAGATTGTTTTTACTTGAACGTCCGTCGCGCCCACTTCGCGCAGGAAACGCTCAACCTTTTCCCCATTAACCGCAGGATCATCGAGATAATCCAGCAATTCAATTATCGTTTTCATCATTCCTCCAACTGACTAACCACGTTGAATTTTGTCGTTTCTTAGGTGCAAAAGGAAAATCAGTTGCTTAGAGGTGGTAATCTTTATTCCTAGACGGAATAAAGGAGATTGTGATGCGACTCATGGATGATTCTCTTGAGGCCTTTCTTGCAGTATGTGCTGAACACAGTTTTTCTGCTGCTGCCTCGCGGCTCGGTGTCACGCAGTCGGCCGTTACGAAAATGATTGCTCGTCTTGAAGATGCACTTGGTGTCGATTTGTTTGATAGAAGTTGTCGCCCCGTTGCGCTCACCGAAGAAGGCTCCGTGTTACTCAAAGAGGTAGCATCATCTCACTCAAACATTGAAAGAGCCGTCGAGTCTATTCGTGAAAAATCCTTTTTAAAACCCGTCTTTCGCATCGGTGCCATTGATGGCCTTTCAAAATGCTTTCTTCCTTTACTGATTAATTCCTTGAGCGGCTCGGCTTCTGCATTAACGACAATGACAGGGACATCCCAAAGTCTGTTAGAAAGTCTATTTCGCCGTGAAATTGATTACGCCTTTATTAGCGGTGCATTCTCTGAACTACGAGACCTTACACGCATCAAGGTTTTCGATGAGGAATCTGTCCTTTTGCTCCCCAATAAAAAGATAAAAAACCAAAGGATTAAAACCTGGTCAGATTTAGAGTTTTTAGGGTTACCCTATCTTCAATTTGTTCACGAAGGAGGAGGCGGGCGACTCAACGATACCTATTTGAGCCTTATAAATGTAAAAACGACGCGCCACATCGCTGTTGACGCCGACGGAACTATGGTTGCTTTAATCGCACAGGGCTTTGGCTGGACAGTGGGCCGAACACTATCGCTTATTCAAAATCCAGAATATCGGAAAAACGTTGCTGTGCTTCCCATGCCACGACCTAAACTCATGCGTCCTATTTACCTTGTCGCACGAACGAGTGAGGACAGTCGATGCC
>CAVJUW010000103.1:0-2710 GCA_963652725.1 Bacteroidaceae bacterium
TACGACGAGAGCCTAGCTAAAGACTTTGAGGCAAATTTTAAGGGTACTTACATCGGTGTTCATAAGACAACTCTTGCAAGCAGTTTTAGGACGCTACATTTGGATTTTTCCGGTCTTTCTTCAGCGCGAGATTTATCGCTTCGCTTTAAGATTTGTGTAAAGAATTCTATTCTTCGTTTCTTTTGCAAGTACCCGCATCCGCGTGAAGATGAGATTCTTCAAAAAGAATTCGCCGATGCCTCAACTCTCATTGAAGCTTTTTTTACCCTCCTTGAAGGCGAGTACAAGCAAAAGATTTACGTCATCATTGATGAGTACGACGAATTCGCTAACGAAATCCTTGCAAGAGACTTCGATAAGTTCAAAAACATCGCTTCGGACCTTGGGTTTTACATCGATTTTTTCAGTTCGCTAAAAAAGGCCACGTTCGGCGCTCTCGGTCGCATCTTTATTACTGGCGTTACTTCGCTTTCACTCGTCACTTGTAAATCGGTCTTTGATATCGCAACGAACATTTCCAATGAACCTCTTTTTGCTGGCATGTTTGGGTTTAGTAAAGAGGAGTTACGAAGTCTTATCTTACAAACAGTCGATCTAAAGCAATGCAAGCTTAATCTTGACGATGTTGTCAGTTTCATGAAGGATTGGTATGAAGGGTATCGCTTTGGTTATGAAGCTCCTGAGGCGGTCTTTAACCCAACGCTTTGTCTTTACTTCCTAAGTAAATTAAGAATGCGAGGCCACTACCCAGACGTGCTTCTCGACTCAAATTTAGGACTCAATTATGAGAAACTTGAAGCCATCCTGAGTCTTGGAGATAAATCTCAAATTCCTGAAATCCTTGAGCGTGCGACTGGGGGCGTTGCGATTCCTTTCAAATCGCAACCGAGTGTGCTTGATTTCAATAAACGAAAGAAGCTTTCTTGCAATGAGCTTCTTTCAAGCCTCTATAGCTTAGGGTTCCTAACGTACGGCAAGGGAGATGGAGTCTCTCTTGTTATTGCCAATCGTGCGATTAAAGCGCAATTAACGAAGCGCCCTAGTGCTTAGTTGGTGTTGAGCCTTTTGTCGTGCCATTTTCAAAAAGAGCAGCGACATCGATTTTGTCAAGGCTGTAGCGTTTGCCGCAGAATTCGCAGGTGACATCAATCGATCCCTTTTCTTCGATGATTTCTTCGGCTGTTTTAATCCCTAGACTTTTGACCATCGCTTCGATGGCTTCTTTTGAGCAACGGCACTGAAAGCGGGGAGTGGCTTCATTGAGAACACGCGGGTTATCTTCCCAGAAAAGGCGTCGAGCTAAATCGGTTGCATCTGTGCTTAAGAGTTCAGACTCAGTTACGGTTTGACCAAAGAGCACCACTTCATCAAAGCCTTTTTCGCTTTCTTCGTCAGCAACAGTGTCAGTTTTTGCGTTGCCTCCGACGTTAGGCAATGCTTGTAAAAGAACGCCTCCGATTGCAGCCTCGTTTGCAGCTAGCCAGATGCGTGTTTTTAATTGCTCTGAGTGCGTCATGTAGTTTTCAAGTGTTGCTTCAACGCCTTTATCGTCTAGAGCGACAAGCCCCTGATAGGGTTGTTCTCCCACACGACGGTCAGCGGCATCGAGAATCACAGCGCAGCGCCCTAGGCCATTTGCGTTAACTAGGCTCTTAAAACTTGCGTCATGTGCGATATCTTCAGGCCTTACGCGAAGTTGCGCTGTGGCTCGCACAAGAAAACCCGTGCGGACTTCAACGATCGCAAGCTTCACAGGACCGTCGCCTTGCAGTTGTAGGACAAGAGCACCATTAAATTTCAGGCCCGCAGAAAGCATCAAGGCACCAGCCGTGAGTTTCCCAAGAAGGGTTTTCACACGAAGTGGGAGCGTTTGGTTTTTTGTGAGTTCTTCCCAAAGAGACGTTGCGTTTAACACGACGCCACGCGTATTTTTTTCGGAAAACACTAATTGAACGAGTTTATCTGCCATATTTTGCTCCCTAAAAACCTATCGAGCTTTAAGAAATTTCGTTATTCTAACGATATGACAATTGACTTACACACACATTCAAATGCAAGCGACGGTGATTTAGCTCCTGCCGCACTCGTTGACATCGCCTACCAAAATGGCGTTACTGTCTTAGCTCTAACAGATCACGATACGCTAAAGGGAAATGCTGAAGCTTTTTCTCGCGCCAAAGAATACGGCATGCGTTTTATCCCTGGGATTGAACTCTCGACAAACTGGGGTAAAACCTGCATTCACGTGGTGGGCCTAAATGTTGACCCTGAGGATGCGCCGCTAAATAAAAAGTGCGAAGAGATTTCTGAAATGCGTAGCACGCGGGCAGAAAGGATTGCACACCGCTTAGAGGCTCTAGGAATCGCTGATACCTTAGAGGATATTCACGCGAAATTCCCGCACGTCACAAACATCTCGCGCGCTCACTTTGCGCGAATCCTTCTTGCTCGAGGCGTGGTTAAAACTGAGCAACAGGCTTTCGATCGCTTCTTGGGCTCTGAGGCTCCTGCCTACGTACCCGCTCCGTGGCCCGCGTTAGATGAGTCGCTTACCCTTATAAAGAGAGCAGGGGGCCTTGCCGTTCTCGCTCACCCGATGCGCTATAAATTTAAAAGTAAATTAACGCTTGATGTTTTACTCGGAGATTTTGTTTGTCTTGGCGGGGTTGGGATAGAAGTTTCTAGCGGTAGCCAGAGTCCAGCGTATTCG
>CAVJUW010000104.1:0-1649 GCA_963652725.1 Bacteroidaceae bacterium
GGACACGTTAAAAGATACGATGCCGTCGTGCGTTTCTTTTACGAAAAAAAGGATTATTCGCGTTGGCGACAGTGCCTTTAACGATTTGCGGCAAGATAAATCTCGCGCAACAAAGCATTGGACGAATGACAAAGAGAACGTTTTTATTGAGTTTAAACGCACCATGGGGCTTGATACTCAATACGAAAGCTCTTTTATGAAACGCAGTTTCTCTTCTGAAGAATTGTCTGCCGAAGTCTTAAAAGCTCTAAAGTCTTTCGTGTCCGAAGACAACATCAACGCTGCAGTTATCACAATACCCGCAAAGTTCAAAGCCGATCAAATTGCTGCCACAAAAAGAGCAGCTACGCTTGCAGGAATTGATCACTGCGAACTTCTTCAGGAGCCAATCGCTGCCTCAATGGCTTATGGGCTAAGCGCCGCAAAGAAAAACGGAACCTGGCTTGTGTTTGACTTCGGTGGTGGCACTTTTGATGTGGCACTTATTGAGGTTCAAGACGGCGTAATGCAAGTTAAAGATACAGAAGGAGATAACTACTTAGGCGGGAAAAACCTTGACTACGCAGTCATTGACCAAATTCTGATTCCTCGTTTGAAAGAAGAGTTCGCTTTAGATGACATTCTTTCTGATGAAGAAAACAAGCAATTATTCCGAGACGCAATTAAGTTTTATGCCGAACAGGTGAAGAACCAATTGTCTTTTAAGGACAAAGTTGACATCACCTCTCAACTAGACGAATTCGGCGAAGACGACAACGGCGATGAAATCGAATTGGATATGGTCATTGAAAGAGAAGAGTTCGAAGAGGTTGCCGCCCCAATCTTTCAGAAAGCCATCGACATTACAAAAGACCTACTCTCCCGCAACCATCTCACAGGCAAAGATGTTGACTCCCTAATCCTTGTAGGGGGCCCAACCCACTCCCCCGTTTTGCGTCGCATGTTGCGGCAACAGATTACAAAAAACGTTGATACAAGCGTTGATCCTATGACAGCTGTCGCAAAAGGCGCCGCCTTATTTGCCTCAGGAGTTGACTGCTCGCTTTCGGCTCCTACAGAAGTTGGGACGCTAGCGCTTGACGTCTCGTACCAATCGAATTCGGTTGAAGCATCTGAATTCGTAGCCATTAAGTTACTTCCCAATGAAAGCAAAAATGTAGGTTCTGGAAAGTTCTTCGTTGAAATAACACGCGCAGACAAGGCATGGTCAAGCGGCAAAGTAGAACTCAGCGAGGCAGGCGATGTCATTGAGTGTCAGTTAATTCCAGGGAAATCTAATGCTTTTTCAATCACAGCTTTTAACAAAAAAGGAAATACCGTTCCCTGCTTTCCAAACGAAATTAACATCATGCAAGGCATTGTAGTTGGCCATGCAGTTCTCCCTTACAACATTGGATTAGAAGTTCATAACGATGAACGGGTAAGAGATGAGTTTGTCCCACTTAAAGGGTTAGAAAAGAATAAGGCTATTCCTGCTGTCGGTGTTAAAAATGGGCTGAAGACACCGAAACAGTTGCGTCCTGGTATGCAAGAAGACCGCCTTGTTATTCCTATTTATCAGGGCGAGCATAACGCTGAGGGAACAAGCGCCATTTATAACGATCACGTCTTTGACGTTGTTGTCACAGGCGAAGACATTCCTGCTGTAG
>CAVJUW010000104.1:1715-2682 GCA_963652725.1 Bacteroidaceae bacterium
AGAAGTTGAAAACCTGCGCCGCCAAGTTGATAGCGCCATCCAGCAAGAGAATGCGGCTCTCATCCAAAAAACATACAAGGATGTGAAAAAACTTTTCTTTAAAGTAACTTTTATTTATCAGCTCATTCGTCTAACACGCGATATGTCAAACGACTTTAATTCATATCGTTGGAAAGATGCAGCTCGTGCGCGTCGGCTTCTCAATCAAGGCATGGAAATCATTGCTGATTCCCCAACTGTAGAAAAACTATACCCTGTTTGCAGGGCTGCTTTTGACTTATGGGATGATTCAAATAAGAACGAAAAAATCAAGTTCTAAGTTGCGAAGAGGCGAAGATGCTAAGTGTCAAAGGCAAGAAGATTGGGCAATATACCGTTACCTTTCCGATTAAGGAAGGTAAATACGCTGAGACTTCGCGTGTAAAAAACAGGGCTGGGAAAAATTTCTTTCTAAAACTCGTCGACTTTTCAAAATTGAGTGAGACTCAATTTTCAAAAAGTCACACCGTTTTGGAATCAGAGATTTCTCAGCTTCTACACCACCCTAATCTCATAACTCTTCATGAGGCAAGAGAGTGTGTTGTCGAAGGCCAAAAGATGTTGGCGATGGTCTATGACTTCATCAGCGGAGAAACTCTTGCACAATACTTTTCCCGTGCCGATGAGATTTCCGTTCACGAAGCCACTCAGATAACCAAAGGAATCCTCAGTGGCTTAGCCTATATGCATTCGCTTAGCGACCCCGTCCTTCATAATGAACTAACGCTGTCGAACATTATGTTGGATTTATCCTCAAGCCCTGCTACTCCTAGAATCATTGATTTGGGCCATGCCCGCTTTCTCTCTCAACCTTCGAGTTCTTATCCTGCAGACATTGACAGTTATTACTTCTGTGCTCCTGAAACCTCTCAGAACGTATGGTCTGTTCAGTCAGACATTTACTCTGTGGGCTGCATTCTTTACACGC
>CAVJUW010000105.1:0-1042 GCA_963652725.1 Bacteroidaceae bacterium
CAATAAAGGCTTGTTTAAAAAATGACGCATGACAGAAGTGCTTTAAAAGATAAAACACGCCTGTCACAAAAATCATGATAAAAAGGGTCATCCAAAGAGAAGTTGCGATTTCTTCTGGAGAAAAAAATCCAATGTTAGAAAACCAAAGGAAGCACGCCGGTGTTATTGCTGAGAGGATGAGAAGGACCTGCCAGCCGTTTTTGTCAAATTCGGCTTCAAACCTATTGCGAGCAAATTTGGTAAAACGCCAGTTCCATATCCTCCCCAAAACAGAGCGGACAACCTTAGGAATGAAAAAATAAGCTCTTGAGGCGAAGCAAGATAATTGTCTTTTTAGGAAATTAGAGAATGCTTGATCTGCTATGAAAAGAAACCTTCTAATCTTTTGAAGGCCCGCTCTGATGCTTTTATGCTCGGCTAAATGCTTAAGACCAGCTCGAACAAAGTGCAAAACATTGTTCATCGTCCAATACAAAAGCAAGGCGCTTGGCGCTGTGTAAAGAAGCACTAAAAAGAGCACAGCAATAAATAGCGCCTGAATCGCATCTCTTTTCTCAAGGCGAGAGACAACAATCGTTGCTAGATTAATTGCCGTCATGAGAAGAGGAAGAAGATTGATTCCCCAAAGTAAACCGTCTGGCAAACTCAAATCACGAATAAGGCCGAAGGAAACACCTTTAAGCGCTTCGTAATCTGAGAGCATCCAATAGGCGCCCAAAAGAAAAGGCAACTGTATTAAGACGCCCAGTGCTGAACAAATCGAAAATACCGGGTTGTAGCGATAACGGGCATAGAGCCTCTTTAAGGCAGCGTGCTGTTCAGCACCAGAAGAATTCTCTTTAATCTCTTTAATCTGTGGTTCAAGAATTCTTTCAATGTGCTTTTCTCTTTTTACGAGCGGAGAAACACAGCGCTCTAGTGGAATCATTAAAGCCACTGTCACGAAAGAAAGAACCAAAAGCGCCAATCCAAGATTTTCCACAAAAATTTGAATGGCCTCAAAAAGCCCTTGATATAGAAGTTCTAATGGAGTAATAAAAAT
>CAVJUW010000105.1:1052-2661 GCA_963652725.1 Bacteroidaceae bacterium
ATCCAATCCATTTCTTTACTCCGAAGCTAATTCTCTTTCAATCCAATTGACTATGCATTGTGCTGACGTGCCGTGATTGGCAACGAGTTCGTCGTAAAGCGTTTCGCTTTCGCCGGTCGGCTTTTCCACAAGATCACGAACAAGTTGTGGCAAATTAACTTTATCTCCCCGATTAATAATGGCTCCTAATCTAGGAACAACGTTGATGTCCCAAGGACCGCCAAGCACATCTGCTTCGAACGTAGCTAGGTTTTTTGCAGGTACTGCAAGCGTTATCACAGAGCGCTTCGTAAGGAAGGCGAAATCAAAGCGGAAAGACGATGAATCCGATATCAGGATGTCGGCCTTTTTCATTGAAATGCGTGCATCTCTTTCTTGATCTAATGAAAAGTTGGGATACTGAGAGTTTTCCTCGGCGATACGGTTGATTAATTCTGGCTCAGCTATAAAGGATTGCGGATGCGGCCTTAGGATTACTTTGAACCCTGCCTTTAAAAGTTCAGTGATAAATCCAATTCCATGAACAAAAAGGCATCCTTTCACGCCCCAACTAGGAGCAACAAGCACCGTAAGGGGCTCTGAGATGCTCTCTTTTGGCGTATAGCCTTTGAGGAGTTCATCTAAATATAGAAGGCCAACAGCGTGAACTTCTTTTGGCTTTAACCCACGTTTTCTTTCAACTTGTCGTAAACGCGGTTCACACCAAGGCCCAACCTCTAAATCTACATCGTAGTAATCAAGCGAACCTTTTTTCAGATAAGAAATATCGCTTACCATATGAGCAACGAAAACCATTTTCTCCACATTTTTCGGACGTGCTATCGGATAGCCTTCAATACCTATATTGGGAGTCGTTGCGATAAAAAGCTTTCCTTTCGCATTGGTAACACGAGCGTAGGCTGCAGCGCCATAACCCATAAATTTTGATTGCATCAGGGGGTTGTCGATTCTAAGCGCAGGGTCATCGACGCTAAGCGTCATGTACTGGAAGGGAATCTTTCGACTAAGAAGCTCTTCAATCAGAGGTTTAAACGTAAACCAATAAGCAGGTCCCTCAGAGAAAAGAATAACATCGGCTCCTTCTTTAGACCTCTCACGAGGTTCTTTACCAAAAAGTGCCTGAACCTTATAAAAAAGGCCTTTAACATAATAAAGACAGGCACCAGCAAGGCTTACGATGAGGTAGACCAATGCGTTTCCTGAGCCAGGATCAAGATAGGCTAGCGCCAGTCCTGGCGTTGCTAAGAACGCAATAATTAAATAAAGCTTCATGATGCTTCTATCGTTTATGAAACGTCTCTGACGTTTTTCTCTTGACATGACTATGAGTTGCTCGAATCTAAAAGGTAATCAAGGGTCTCACTGCCAAGAACGAAATTCTCGCTACGGCCTCGAGTAAACATCTCACCTTTTAAGCGAACGATTTCTTCTCTTGATGCGTACCGCGCAATACGTTCGGACAAATTGGCTTTTTCTAGTAAGTTAAGTGTGTCTTTTATTAACTCTTGGTTTGCCCCTACAAACCACTTGCCTTTTTGTGTAACGAGCTCAGCAATTTGAGGGAGCAAAAATGAGCAGGCCAAACCGTGTGGTGCGCCATAGTGAAGAG
>CAVJUW010000106.1:0-2548 GCA_963652725.1 Bacteroidaceae bacterium
GAATACGACCTTCTAACGTTGGAGCAATCGGTCGCACAGTCCTATCAAAAAGCGTGATGCCAAGCTTCTTTTCAAACTCGACAATTCGACGCGAAACGGATGATTGCGTTTGCCCGATTTCTTTAGCGGTCTTCGAAAAGTTCTGGGATTCATAAAGGAGTATGAAAAGTAAGGCATCGGCTTCAAAGACACTCGTTTTTTCCGTATTGACCGCATTCATTGATATACCTCTCCTTACCCTTTAACCCACATTAAAAAGTCCCCCACTTTCGCATTATGGCTTTAACAGTGCAAGTTCGACCTAGAGCATTTGCCTAAGGCATATCTACTATTTTGAAAATCGAAATCTGTTTGTTTAGCCACTTTGCGAACTTTACATTGCCACGCATCACAAAAGGAAGGCTCTTTTCGTGAAATCCCTTATATAAATCGGAGAAAAATATGATCTGGCTTGAAGGTTTCATCATCTTGGCTTGCATCATGATTGGTGCAAGAAAGAACGGCGTAGCCATGGGCTTTGCTGGCGGCGTCGGTCTTGTTATTTTGGTCTTTGTCTTTGGGTTGCGACCGAGCTCCCCGCCCGTGAACGTCCTCTTAATTATCACAGCGGTCTCTGCGATGGCTGCCACATTACAGTGTGCTGGGGGCTTAGACCTCTTGGTTTCCGTTGCTGAAAAGATTCTTCGCAGCAACCCCAATCGCATCACAATCATGGCCCCAATCGTGACATTCGTCTTTACGATGTTCACTGGCACAAGTTATGTTGCGATGGCGATTTACCCGGTGATTTCTGAAGTAGCGTTAGAAGCCAATATCCGCGTTGAAAGGCCTATGTCAATTGCGATGGTCGCAAGCCAACACGGCATTTCCGCATCGCCAGTTTCAGCCTCAACCGCGGCCCTCCTTGGCGTCTTAGCCGTTCATGGTGTCACTCTTGGTCAAATCATGCTTGTAGCCATCCCCTCGATTTTCATTGGTTGCATGTTAGGTGCAATCAGTGTTTATAAGCGAGGCGTTGAGCTTGAAAAGGATCCCGAATTCCAGCGCCGTTTAGCTTCTGGCGAATTAACCCACGAAACCAATCGCCCTGCCTACGTTGCCACACGTGAAGCAAAGCTCTCAGTCACGATTTTTGGTATTGCTGTGGCATTGATTGTTCTCTTAGGTAGCTTTAAGGGCTTGATGCCCACGTGGAACGTGAACGGCAAACTCGTACGCCTTTCGATTCCAAACGCGATCGAGATGATTGCCTTTGCTGCGTCCTTTATTATGGTTCTTACCTGCAACATCGCTCCAGGAAAGATTGCGAAGTCTGGGGTATTTACCGCAGGTATGACTGGCGTCATCGCGATCTTTGGTATCGCTTGGATGACAGATACCTTCTTCTTGGCGCACAAAGCTGAATTCATCGTCGCTCTTGGTTCTACCGTTCAAGCCTATCCGTGGCTCTTTGGTATCGTGCTTTTCGGTATGAGTGCTCTTCTTTTAAGCCAAGGCGCTACGACAAGCTCACTAATGCCAATTGGCGCTTCATTGGGCCTTCCTGTGGGGAGCCTAGTTGCGATGGCGCCAGCTGTTAACGGCCTCTTTTTCTTCCCAGCAACGGGCTCAGCAATCAGTGCTTTGACATTTGACCGTTCTGGAACCACACACATTGGTAAGTACGTCCTAAATCACAGCTATCAACGCCCAGGGTTTGTCACCTGCATCAGTTCCGTTGTGATTGGCTTTGTACTTGCTAGCTTTATCTTCTAATCGATTTTGGAGAGTTTTATGGAAAACATGCGAATCGAACACGATGCTTTGGGTGACCTTCCCGTTCCCGAAAGCGCCTATTACGGCATCCAAACCGTGCGTTGTGCTGCCAACTACGATGTGACAGATCACACGTTTAACGAATTGCCACGCGTAATCAGAGCAGTGGCTCAAGTAAAAAAGGCCTGTGCATTAACCAATAAAGAAATTGGTGCATTGGATGCGAAAAAGGCCGATGCCATTGTTGCTGCGTGCGATGAAATCATCGCTGGAAAGATGGCTGGACAATTTCCTGTCAACGTCTGGCGCTCTCACGGCACGGGCGTCAACATGAATGTCAATGAAGTGATTGCCAATCGTGCCAACGAAATCCTAACGGGCCACAAGGGTTATGACGCCGTGCACCCCAACACGCATGTCAATATGTGCCAATCAAGTAATGACACGTATCCAGCCGCTGAAGCCATTGTCCTTTACCGCATGATTGGCGATACGGTCGATGCGATTAAATACATGGAAAGTGCGTTAGCCCAAAAGGCGCTCGAATTTAAAGATGACGTGCGCCTTGGTCGCACCTGCATGCAAGATGCGGTTCCAATGACCTTTGGTCAGGTCTTTGGGGGCTATCACGCAATGATTGCACGCAACAGAAAGCGTCTCGAAGCGATGAGACCAGAATTTCAGGAAACGATTTTAGGCGCCACTGTTTTAGGTACTGGCATTGGTCAGATGCCAGGGTACCACGAAGCAATCTACAAGAACCTATCTGCGGTTGTTGGCTTTGAGATGCGGC
>CAVJUW010000107.1:0-2526 GCA_963652725.1 Bacteroidaceae bacterium
TCTTTGGCCCGCGCTCAATCTCTCGCACATCATCGAGAAAAATTCGCAAGAGATTGACAATTGGCCTAGCTGCGCGAAGCGCCTTTATTGGCTTCGTCGATGGATTTTTGGCCCATCGATTTAAGGTCCTCACAATGGTTTAACTCTCTTTTCATTGCGTTTAAATTGGGTGCTTAAGTTATGTTTAGTAAATTTCTAAATTCTCTTTTTTCCTTACTTCGTTCATTTTCACAAACCCTCGGTAACGTCCTTTCCTTCGTTCTTTCGCCTGGCATATTCTTTGCTCAGATTCTCTTTTACGGCCCAAAGACTCTCTTTCACGCCAAAGTCTCTGAGCGCCACGTCGCATTAACACATTCTCAAACCTTTTTAAGAAAGACTCTCTTAGGACGATTCGTTTTTACGCCGCTCCTTCTTATGCTCCTTACAGCCTTTCAAATTCTTCTAAAAGTCGTTTCCATTCTCTTTTGGCCCATCCTCTTTGTTGTTGGCAAATTCGAGCATCTTGTTCCGAGAAACGGTGACGTGCGTCAGTTAACGCCTGAGATGAGATACCACATGTGGTTAATGAGACGAACCTTCTGGCACTAATCATTTCTTTGTCCTCGCGAGAAGCGCTTCCCAATCGGAGGCGCTTACTTCATTTTGGTTTTGCGAGCCAATCCTATTTATGAGATCTGCGAGTTCTGGGTCTTTCGTCGCTTTCTCACGAATACCTGAAGAGATATCAGAAGGCGACTCATAACCCAAACCGAAGAAAAAGGCGTTTCTTACCGCATAGTTTTTATCTGCGTTCTCACGCCTGTAAGACTCACGGGTTAAAAGTAAGAGTCCTCGCTCGAACGTTGCATCATTTCCTAGACCCTCACGAGAAAATGTTCCAAGAGCTCTCGCGTCTTCATAGTTACTTTCGAACTGAGCATTGTTTTGAGCTTCTCGAACCTCATTGGGGGCGACAGCCGTGGGAAGCGTTTCAACGTCTTTAGTAAACCGCTTTTGATTTTCAATCTTTCCTTCACTTAAGAAAGCGTCACTTCCTTCATAGACATCAGCCACACGGCTCTTAGCTGAACTCAATCTTCCAGGACCGAAGGCGTGATTTGTGTCTACGGAGTCTTGAACCTTAGTTTGAAGATTTCCTGCGGTTCTTTCTAAATCGCCGTTATAAGCTGCACGAAGCGTCGCTTCAGGCGTTCCGTAGTGCGTGATGGCTCCCTGCATTGCAGCTACCGACCTATCAACAGAAGTTTGAGCCGACAAGGCTCGGCCTTCTGTTAAGGCGCCTGTCGCATCAACGCTTGAAGTAACAGAGCGAGTGCTTTCATCGGAGGCAATATCTGAAGCTGTAATCGTTCTTAAAAAGCGCCTTGCAGCCGATCTCACGCCTTCATCGCTGTGGGTATTGGCAACAGATTCTGCCGCTCGTGTGAGTTCCCCATAGGCTTCCTGACGTTCTTTACCACTTCGAGCGCTTGAAGACGACGTCGCTGTGTCAATTAAGTCTTGGACCTCGTTAAAACTTACATTGCTGCCAAGCCTTGTTGTCCCAAGAAGATTGGTGATTTCTGAAGCTTTAGCAGCTCCTTGAGTAAGAGTAGGAGCACGCGCTTCGCTTAGAGCGAGGCTTGGATTAGCAACATTTAATGAACTTCCCTGCCCTAAATCCTGCGGGGAACTTGCTGCTCCTGGCACAGAAAATGGCGTTTGGGAAAACGCATTAACCGAAGCATTAAAGCCCAATCCCACGTCAGAGCGAACAGCGCTTCCTTCAGAAACACGATCGCTTCGTGAGAGACCCGATTCTGTTGCGTAAGAAATATTCGACGTTGCCGAATTGCTGTGCGTAAAGTCACTCGATAGCGTTCTCCCTTGGCTAATCGCATCACGCAGTGCTGAAGCAAACCCGCGCTCTGAAGCATCCGCACTCATTGCGGCGTCGGCCACAATGTAGCGTGAGGTTTGGGCCGCCGCATTAGTGCGGCGTGTTGTAACGGCGCTTGATGTGTGTCTAGCGTAGTTTTCTGTCGCGCTTTGCGTCATCCCGAAAGCAACAGGCGTACGTGTTAATCCGGTAACAGAGCCTTCACCATCACGTGTGACTGATCCATAAGCTGACGTCGTTTTAAGAATCTCTGGTGAAACTGCCTCTGTTGCCCTATCGCTCTTATTGGCGCGAACGGTATTAACGCTCGTATTGGAAAGTCGCACATTGCCTTGTTGAATGTTTCCTGCAGCAAGGCCCGCACCCTGAGCGCTAGCGGCTGCGCGAGCTGGCGCCATAAGGCCTGAAACAAGCGTTGTGGCTGCAACGTCTCCAGCCCTCACTAGAGCGTATGCGATCATGGGAACCATGCACATCAAGCCCCCAGCGATTGCTTGGCTTGTCGCTCCCGTTTCTCGAATAAGAGCAAGGGAGGCGATGGAATTGCCGCCAAATTCGCGAGCTAATGCGCCAAAGGGACCTGCGTCCGTTGTGAGAATTAAGTGATTGACAACGGATGCGACCGGTGGCCAAAGTTCCACCGT
>CAVJUW010000108.1:0-470 GCA_963652725.1 Bacteroidaceae bacterium
GACCCGTAATGGCACAATCCAAATGTGCTGCGTTGGCCCGCAATCGAGCCGCTTCCACCCCGCGATGGCTATGTTTGAAACACCAATGCTCTATGAGAATCTTGACCACGCCCATCGTGCAATGGAAGGTGGCGTTCTTGAGCTGATTGTTGGACCAGCCAAAGGCTACACATCAGGCCCATTCTCTAAGAGCTTTGTCGAAAAATCCGGAATGCGTGTTTTGAATGCTTACCCGATTGGCTTCCGTCACTTCTTCACAAAGAAAGAACTTAAAACAATGGATGACGTCAAGGGTCTTCGTATGCGCACCCCGAACGTTCCTCTTTATGTGAAATTTGCTGAATTCTGCGGAATTTCTGGTCAAGCAATTAATTATGTTGACTTACCGAGCGCCCTCGATCAGGGTACGGTTGACGGCGGCGACAGCCCCTTTGGCGACATCCTCTCAGATCGCCTCTACGAGTATGCCC
>CAVJUW010000108.1:480-2504 GCA_963652725.1 Bacteroidaceae bacterium
CTTTAAGGCTGGTCAAAAGACGTGGGATATGTTCTTAAATAAGGAACTCGATGGAAAGACAAATCCTGGATATGTTCCGAATGCTCGCGAAATTCTTGATATGGCACTTTCCTTTGGCTCCAAAGGTAAGGAACTCTAATCCTTGAGGCGCTCGGCAGCAGCCCGATTCTCTTCGGGGTCTGTTGCCGAGCATGTTTTCTTTTTCTTCTTAAGGACTCTTTTGTATGACGCAAGGCTCCCCTCAGGACGAGCAAGTCGTCCAAGAAAAATCGCACTGGCACTTTAACGGACAACTCTGTTTCGAAATTTTTTGTGCCATCGTTTTTCTCGGTATGGTTGGTCTCGTTTTCTACAACGCTTTCTTGCGCTATGTGTTTCGCTCGAGCTTTCCGCCAAGCGAAGAATGGGCTCGCTTCCTCTTTATTTACATCATTTACTACGGAGCAATTGAAGCGTGTTATCGCAAAAAACACATCGCTGTTGATTTGCTGTTAAATCAACTGCATGGTGTGGCACGGCGCACTCTTGAACTCATTGCGGATGTCTGCTCGCTTATCGCTTTAGCGCTTCTTACCGCAGGCGGCATCAACATTCTGATGCTCACCTATGACATCAATTCAGTAGCAACCAACATCAATATGGGCATTATCAATAGTTGCTTACCGATTATGTCAACGATTGCTTTCATCATCACTTTCCGTGATTTCATTGGGCATTTGAAAGCACCACTTTCCAAGCATAAGGTCGGTGCAGCTGGTATAGAAAACGAATTTACAGGGAAGGAGGGATAACCATGGAACTGCTCTTATTTATCTCTTCTCTTTTCTTCTTTCTATTCATTGGCGTCCCAATTTGGCTCGTCTTGGTTTTGTGCTCAGTGATTCTGATGATTTACGGCGGAATGGGACTTGATGTTCTTATCATTCCGCAGGCGATGCTCGACGGATCAGACAACTATGCCCTGATGGCGATTCCGTTCTTTATCTTTGCCGGCGAAATCATGAGTGCTGGTGGTCTTTCTGTACGCGTGGTTCGTCTTGCCCAGCTTGCAGTTGGTCACATCCGCGGTGGTCTTGGCTACGCTGCGATTTTCGCTTCGATTATCTTCGCTGGTCTTATGGGATCTTCCGTTGGCGAGGCCGCAGCTTTAGGCGGTCTTTTGCTTCCCATGATGAAAAAGGTCGGTTACGACCCAGCTCGCGCAGGTGCCGTTATTGCTTCAGGCGCTATTCTTGGCCCCATTATTCCGCCTTCGACAAACTTCATTATCTTAGGCGTTACCGTGGGTCTTTCCGTGACGAAGCTCTTTATGATTGGCATAGTCCCTGGCATTCTTCTTGGTCTTGCCTTGATGGTGCTTTGGTACTTTATCGTTCGTAAAGACGGATACAACGATCACGTGACATTCACGCGTGCAGAAGCTCGCAAAATCATTATTGATTCTTGGCCGGCTTTCATGCTCCCGGTTCTTCTCTTAGGTGGCATCCGTTTCGGTGTCTTCACCCCAACAGAAGGCGGTGCTTTTGCGGCCATTTATGCGATTGTGATTTGCCTCTTCTACTATAGAGAACTGACTTTCCGAGAACTACTGCGCGTTTCTGCGACATCTGCCCGTACAACAGCGGTTGTCATGATTGTCGTTGCAGCAGCCTGCGCTGTTGGGTGGTTTATCACATCAGCACAAATCCCTGATCAGGTTGTCGGCCTCTTTAGTCCGCTCATCGCGCATCCTGTGATGCTCTTGCTCGCTCTGAATCTTTTCTTATTCCTTGCGGGTATGGTGATGGACTTGACGCCAAACATCCTTATCTTTGCGCCTGTGTTCTTCCCGCTTGTTCAACAAGCTGGTATCGATCCATACCACTTTGGACTGTTGTTTGTTCTCAACCTAGGTATCGGCGTGATTACGCCGCCAGTGGGAACCATTCTCTATGTGGTCTGCGGCATCGGAAATATCAAGATTGCTAATCTCATTGCAAAACTCATTCCGTTTATTGCTATTGAGATTCTCGTTCTCATGATTC
>CAVJUW010000109.1:0-2428 GCA_963652725.1 Bacteroidaceae bacterium
CAACGTCTTTCAATCAACCATTAAACGATTGGGATGTGAGTAAAGTTGAAGATATATCTCATATGTTTCAGGGTGCCCTGTCATTTAATCAGCCTTTGGACAAATGGGATGTGTCCAATGCCTCTGACACGGATAAAATGTTTGAGTGTTCAGGGATGAAGGAATCTTTTCCTCAAGGGTACGGCGAAGCAAATGATAGTGATGAAAACGATGACGAAGAAGACGAGTACGAGGAAGATGACAACGAGGAAGACGATGAGGATGATGACGAGGAAAGGAAAGATTAGCCAAATGACTCATTGCCTCTTAAACGATTTGTAGTTGAATAGTTTTGTTTGCTAGATCGCATCTGAGAACATAGGGCAGGAGAAATCCTGCCCTATGTTTAGATACTCTATTGAGAAGCTAGAGACTCGGAAAAAGCACACACAAGGCTAAAATCAGGGCGAACGCATGAAATTATGTCTGCGATGTTCCTAAAACGTTGTAAACCGTCTCGAGCGCATCGGCCGGACTTTGGCATAGTTGTTTGAGACTATCCATAGACAAGCGATGTTTGCACGATTTCATGAGTTCTTCTCTTTTCTTCGTGAGTAGGTTAAACGCTACTTTGTTGAGGGTCACTCGCGCCGCTAAATAGTTCTCGTTTTTTGCTTGAATCTTGTCTTGGTTAAAGCAGTTATCAAGTGTCCAGTGAACGTTGTTCTCAATGGACCAATGTCTTCGAATAATTTCGGCAAACTCAGCGGCAACATTCTCCTTGTTGAACGCTATAGAACTGATGAAGTACCGTGTTTCGCAACTCTTGGCTTTCTTTTCTCTGCCGTCGTTTCTTTTCTCTTCACTTTGCGTTGTCGCAGCAATGATGGCACCGGTCTTTAACCCTGGCCATTGCCCGAGTAGGCGAGAGCCTAGGAATTTCGGATTCATCACTTCAACGGTTCTCTCTTCGATTCGTCCGTGATCACAATCGACAGATTTGCTTGCTTTTCGAAGGTTGTCTGGATCATTAAACAGAGCTCGTATCGCATCGTAGAGTTTTTTGTGATTTTCCTTTACTGCCAAGCAATAGTCCGCATTCCTCTCGATAAGAATTTCAGCAAAGTTCTTTTGAGTGTTGAGAGCATCTGCCGTAACAACAGCATTTTCGATTTCAAGGCTTTTGAATACTTCTTGAGAGACCGGAATCTCGTTTTCTTTTTCTCCGATTTCTTTGTGCGAAAGAATGATTCCGTTCGTTGAATCGAAGACGTTAAGGAAAGAACGATCTGCCTTTTTTACCGCGTTCCTAGAGGCTCGGACACTTTGTCCGTCAGTGTGTAAAAGTCGTCTGCCAATCTTTCGTATAAGAGGCGTTGCTAGTTTCTCGACAATGCTCTCAAACTGCTCACGATTGATGATTTGAAAGACTCGATTAATCGTATCGTGAGAGATGTCTTTCTCAGGGAAATCGTCAATTAATTCCTTGAGTTGGGCATGATGCTGTCGCCAATACAAGGCAATGCTCACGGCACTATTGCCACCGGAAAGGGCACTCAAAACACTCACAAGCAAAATGACTTCAAGCGGGTACTTAACCTTGCCTTGCATGCGTGGGCCTTTTACCGTTTCAATCAACTGATTTAACTTCTGCTTGCCGTTGATTTCTTCTTGAGTCGGATTAAAGGGCTTCCCGCTAAGCCGTTCTAAGTCTCTTTTGGCTAGATAAGCCTTGCTGTAGAAGAACTGATTGTTGCGGATGACGCCGACACTTTCCCGTGTCTCTACCCCGCGACCTTTCTTCGAGTCGTACTTTGTCGCTATGCGTCTAAAGACGTAATAGACACCTCGATTCTTATTCTCGTAAGCCGAACACCCCTTCTCCTCGGCAGGGATAAGCGCGAGTATTTGAGCGGGAATTGAAGTGGGCTTTTTTTGCATATTGCCTCTATTATAATGTACGTATATCGTAGACGTATACTACCTCAAAACGAGGGCAAAAGTTCGCCTTTTTAATTCAAAAGATTTGATGTTGCGCTGGGGGAACAGACTAGACCTTCACGCAATCGCTCTGTGCAGCCTGGGAGAGGGCGGCTAAGTTCTTCTATCATATCGGGGTTTTAGTGTGATGAGTCTTTAGTCGTTTCCCTCCTTTATTCGGAGCGATAGCGCACGGTAGACGGGATTTCGCATTTGCCGCAGGGGCGAAGAGGCTTCTTCTTTTTTAGGGTAAGAGATGGAAAATTTCGCTGCGATTGATTTTGAAACGGCCAACCAGTATCGGTCGAGTGTTTGCAGTGTTGGGTTGGTCGTCGTTCGAAATTCGAAGGTGGTTGAGAAGTTTTACGAACTCATTCATCCAACTCCTGATTTTTATTCCTATTGGAATACACGAGTCCATGGCCTTACGGAAGATGACACCCGTGAGGCTCCAGAATTTCCAGAGGTT
>CAVJUW010000110.1:0-1520 GCA_963652725.1 Bacteroidaceae bacterium
CAATATGAATGTCAACGAGGTTCTCGCGAATCGGGCCAACGAAATACTGACGGGTCACCGTGGATACGATGCAGTTCACCCAAATTCGCATGTCAACATGTGCCAGTCTTCTAATGATGTTTTCCCGACAGCAGAAGTTATTGTGTTTCGACGGCTTTTGGGACCACTCATTCAATCAGCTATCAAAGTTGAAAAGGCTTTAGAAAGCAAAGCTGTCGAATTCAAATATGTAACGCGTTTAGGCCGAACAGGATTTCAAGATGCTGTTCCCATGACTTGGGGCCAAGTTTTTGGTGGATGGCAAAGTTCTGTCCAACGTACGCGATTTGCTCTTGAAAGAATACTTTCCACAATGAACGAAGGAGTTCTGGGTGGTACTGCAGTAGGAACAGGGATGGGACAACTTCCTGGGTACGCAGAACACATCTATGAAAATCTTTCCGAAGTCCTAGGTTTTGAAATGCATCTTGTGCAAATGCATTGGGAAGCAATCCCCGATAGCGGTGTGTTTGACGCGATGAGAAACACAGACCGCGACTTCATCATGATGGATGCTGTCAAAGCGCTTGTTTCTTCTTCAGCACGAATTGCACATGATATGACAGTGTTCTCTTCGGGACCACGCTCAGGAATTAGCGAAATCTCACTTAAGCCGACAGGAAAAGGAATCTTTGGTTATCCAAAAGAAAGCACGCCCTATGTGTGCGAGATGCTCTTAGATGTTATGGGCGAGGTTTACGCTGCTTCTCGCATGATGTACTTTGCAGCGACCGAAGGTCAACTCGATCATGGTTCTCAAAACTCCGCAGGTTTTATCACCGCTATTGACGCAATTAAAGCAGCAACAAAGGCACTCGAAATTTTTGCTCGGGAGGTTGTCTCTTCTGTGGAAGTCAATCCTGAAGTTTGCAGCCGCAATGCGGAACTTTCCACGTCACTGTCAACAATGGTGGGAAGCTTGTTTGGATATCCCGTCGGAGTTCGTGTAGCGAAGAGGGCAATCCGCGATGAAATTACATGTAAAGAAGCAGCGCTAAAAGAGGCTGTCCTCCCAGCAGAGGTCTGCGAGGATATTTTTGATATCAACAAATTAACCGACCGCAGATCGATGCTCGAGCTCTTTAGAAAATATAAGAGCCTACGCAAAATTTCCTAAGAAAGAGGCATAGATATGCAAAAAGAATTCACGATGGAAAACCCAGGAAACCGTACGCTCGCCAACTATCAGCCGCTCATAAAGGCAATAGCATTAATTCGCTTAGCGGCAGCTCAAGCAAACCGTGCCATTTCCCGCATAGACGAAACCACATGCAAAACGATTGAACAGGCGGTAAACGCTGTTATAAACGGGGAGTCGAAAAACTTTACTAACTGTGCTGCCTACGGAGCTTTCTTAGTACAGGCAACGAAAGCAGTTACGGAAGAATTAGTTGAGAAAACAGGACTAGAAGTAAGCCAAATCACGCTTAACCAATCCATTACGGATGTATGCGCAACAGCTAGCGAGATTGTTGTTTGTG
>CAVJUW010000110.1:1613-2398 GCA_963652725.1 Bacteroidaceae bacterium
TTTTTCTGGTGTTGTTAAATGTGCTCGTGTTGGATTGCAAGATGGTCTACCGGTTTATGTAAGTGCGGAATTGCAATCGTATGCACTCTCACTCAGAGAGGCGGCGACAGCAATCTCACGCGAAGCAGATAGATGGCACATTTCTCATTTTGGTAGTGGTGATTTTGGCACGGGATTTTGTGTTGATGGGGGCTTTTCCGAAAAGGCGACAAAAGCTCTTTCTCAGCTTCTTTCATCCGATTTCACTGAGCCTGCCGCACCGTTTCATGCTCTTAATCAAGCAGGAAAGTTTTTGGCAGCGCATAACGCTTTAATGGAACTGGCTTTCGCCATGTGGCGTATCGCAAACGATTTAGAGTTTTTGTCTTCTGGACCACGTGGAGGAATTCGCGAATTGATTTTGCCAGCAATTGCCCCAGGCTCTTCAATCATGCCAGGCAAAATCAATCCGACAGCCGCTGAACTTGTTAGTGCCACAAGCGACCGAGTTCTTGCAGATCACGATGCGCTCATGTGTGGAATTCATCGCAGTTGGGGAGCAAATGGAACACTTTCGGGATTGCCTGTGAGACTTGTTCTCGATGATGCAGATCTTCTTGCCCGCACGTGTCAAGTTTTTGTCAAGAAGGTTATTGAGGGATTAACAGTGAATCAAGAAAAATGTGAAAGAGAGGCAAAAGCCTCTTTGGCACAGGGTTTGATACTCGGTCGGATTTGTGGATTTGAAAAAGCCAATGCGGTTATGCAGAAAGCAGGGATTCCAAATGGGCGCGGTTCCGCCGGCT
>CAVJUW010000111.1:0-2325 GCA_963652725.1 Bacteroidaceae bacterium
CTTATGTCGCTTGATGCCTTAAAAACACGGATTCGCAACGCTTATGCCGATAACGAATATCCCGTTGGACACTTCCAAGCCAATCTTTGGGCAAAGACGCGACCATTGGCAGGACTGCGCATCTTGGATGCCACTCCCATATTTCAAAACACGATTTCCAAATACATCTCTTTGCTTGAAGCGGGTGCCGAGCTTTACGTGGGGATCTCTCAGGTGATGCCAACAGACGACGAGGTCGTTAATTGGCTAAAAAAGGAGGGTCTTCCTGTTGTTACGCCAAGTGAGGCTACCGACAACATGGATTTGATTTTGGACTGTGCCGGGGCTTTTAGTCACTTAAGACCTACTATCGGCTTTGTCGAATTAACCCGTTCAGGGGTTCATTGCTATGCGTCTTGCGATAAACCCGTTTTTATCGCTGATGGGGGACGCATCAAACGCATAGAAACTTGCCTTGGTACAGGAGAGAGCTACTTTAGAGCGATGGCGCAATTGGGTTATAGCGATTGGCAGGGTAAGAAGATTGTTATTTTCGGTAGCGGCAAAGTTGGTACGGGCCTTATTACCTATGCGAAAAAGTATGGCTGCCGCATCACGGTTGTGACTGAAACCACTTCTATCACTGACGTTGTGACGCAGTGTGCCGACCAAATTATCGCTTCAGAAAACACGCCAGCTATCTGCGAGGCGGTTTTGAAAGCCGATGCCGTTGTTACCGCTACGGGAGTGGCTGGCGCCTTAAAGACTACGTGCCCAGCAAGAGTTTTCCTGCAATCCAAAGCCCTTATCGCCAATATGGGTGTCGAAGACGAGTTTGGAAGTGAACTTCCAGCTGACCGTGTTTTAGAGGGTAAGCGCCCCATAAACTTTATTCTCAAAGATCCAACGTTGATGAAATACATCGATGCAACGATGGCACTACATAATGCGGGAGCGCTTTGGCTAGCCAATCACCCTGAGGCCAAAGGAATGATTGAGCCGCCAGCCGAGCTTGAAAATGAGATTTTGCAAATATGCCAGCGCGACGGCACCATCGCAGAGGAACTTCAATACATCTAGGAGGCAGCATGTCTTCGCTTTTTATTCGTAACGTTGAACTCAATGGCAAGAAAACCAACATCCTTGTTGAAAACGGTCGTTTTACGAATTTAGCCGCCCCTGACGATACGGTTGCAGACGATCTCTACGACGCAACAGACGAAGCGATTTTGCCGAGCTTTCACAATACGCACACGCACGCAGCAATGACGTTGCTACGCGGATACGCCGATGATATGGAGCTTTTTGCTTGGCTTAATGAACATATTTGGCCTTTTGAAGCCAAGATGAAGCCACAGGATATCTATGACGGATCACGCTTAGCGATTCTGGAGATGATTCGCACGGGAACGACGTTTTTTTGTGACATGTATTGGATGAGCGAAGAAACCGTTAAGGCAGTCGACGAGATGGGCGTGCGCGCAAGTCTCGGTGTCACTTTCATGGACGGTCTTGGAAAAGAGCGCATTGATGTCGCTTTTGATCGACTTGAAAGCTTTAAGAGTAAGACAGGTCGCACGGAACTCATTGTTGCTCCACATGCTGTTTACACGGCGGGGCCCGAACTCCTTAAGCGATGCGCGGAGTTTTCTCAAGAAAAGAATCTTCCCCTGACAATCCACGTTTCAGAAACCGAAAAAGAGGTCGCAGACTGCATCGAAAAGTACGGATTGAGTCCCGTGCGTTGGCTCGATAAATTAGGCGTTCTTAGCGATAAAACAATCGTTGCACACTGCGTGCATGTTGATGCAGAAGAAATCGAGATTTTGAAAGAGCGTGGCGTTGTTCTCTCGCATAATCCTTGCTCAAATATGAAATTGGGCTCTGGGATTTTTAAATCCAAAGAGTTAATTAAAGCTGGGTGTCGTATTGCGCTCGGTACCGATGGCGTAAGTTCCAACAACAATCTTGATATGCGCGAAGAGATGAAATTTGCCGCACTCTTGGCAAAGGTGCGCTATACACCAGAAACGCTTCCTGCGTCCCTAGTCTTTGAGTGGGCAACCCGAAATGGGGCTAAAGCTTTTGGCTTAAATAGTGGCGTCATCGAAGTGGGTGCTTTAGCTGATGCCGTTTTCGTTAATCTCAATAACGAGCGCATGGTTCCAAATCACAACCTCATCAGCAATTGGGTTTATTCAGCCGATAGCTCCGCAATCCGTAGCACAATGTGCGACGGGAAGCTCTTGATGCGTAAGGGGTTTGTGGAAGGCGAAGAAGAAATTCTTGAGAAGGCACGCGAGAGCGTGGCTCGGTTGGCGGCGTAAACGTTTGACAGCTCGGTTT
>CAVJUW010000112.1:0-2323 GCA_963652725.1 Bacteroidaceae bacterium
TTAAAAAATTGAAAACCTCGGAAACGCCAGTATTTATGTGGCTTAGCGGCGAGTTTGAGGCGATTTTGTTGACAAACTAGTGGCAAGAGAACGTTTGACAGCTCGGTTTTCGGAAAGCCCATTTAAATCAAGCTAGTTCTATCGGTTTTCTTCGTTGCACATATGTTATAAAGATCGAAGAAGGCAAGGATTAGTAATTACGCACGAAGGCATTGATTTAAAAGTTTGCCCTATAAAACAAGGGCCTCAGTTTCAGAAATTTGGAAGAGTCACAAAATTTTAGCTTGAGGGTGTAATTTTTGCGGATTTCGGCTGAGCGTCGACACGCTTTAAGCGGGATTACTGCGGCTTAGGGAGGCTATTTGCTCTTAGGTTTGCCCCGCATGTTCTCTCGGATGAGTTTGGAGAGGTTTTCCTTTTCTAGGAGCGGTAGCACTGTCGCTATCAATGACAGGGGATCTTCTTTGTAGCGGATCTTTGTCTCGGTCATCGATTTATCGCCACGGATAGCGCTCGCAATGCGATAAAGCGAGTAGACCAGATTGTTGATGACCGCCATCACTTTAACGGCGTTCTTATTGGAGAAGACGCATTTGTCTTCTCCGAGGAACGTGTCCTTAAATTTATGAAGCCCGTTCTCAATTTGCCAGCGATTGTCGATGGCTTCTTCAATAAGGTCGGTATTAATCTCTGAAGTGATGAAGTATTGGGGCTGTGGATTAAATTTAGGTTGGCCTTTGCGCTTGTAAGAAATCATCTTCACATAAGACTTCTGTCCTGGGAAGTCGCAACCTACATAACCCTTTCTGAGGGTAAGAATCTCATAGTCAGCAGCCTCTGTATGGATGTCAGTTTTCTTCCCGATGTTGCGTGTAAACGCCGAGGCCACTTCCTCTAAAAGCTGTGGCTGGTTGTTTTTAACGGTGAAGAGATAACCGCCGCCTTTCTTCGTAATGATTTCAGCCGTTTTTCTTTGACAGTGAATGGCGTCCGCTGTGACGAGCTTGTTTTTCAAATCGTACTTCGGAAGCATGCGTTGGAATTCTTTTATTTCTGAGTCCTTGCTTGTAAGCGGGACCGACGAGACGCAGATATCCAAGGAGGCATCAAAGATGTTAAAGACATTCAGATTCTTCTTTTCGCCTCGACCTGAGCCATTGAATGCCTTCCCGTCGCCAGAGAACAAGGTCTTCCTGTTTCGCGCTGCTTCATCACGTTGGACAAGTCTCTCGAGAAAATACCGAATCTTGTCCAAGAACACGTCACGCAACCCATTGGCATCAAGCTTTTCAAAGACTCGACGGAAGGTATCGTGAGAAGGGATTTTCCCTTTTTCTATAAGCCCTAGTTTTACAAACTCGTCTTCCTTGATTCGGACATATTCGGCTGTGTAGTAAAACGAATGGAGTTCGCCTTTCATCGCTAGGTAAAACAAGATTGCTAGCAGATTCTCTAGCCGATAAATGGTCTTGCCTTCACAGCGGAAGTCCTTAACAAGAGAGAGGATGTGAACGAGAGTGTCAATCTCGTGTTTCCCTACCTTGTAAGGCTCACTTAGACTCTCAAAGAACACTGCCACACTGGACATGCTGTCAAGAAGGGCCGTACTCTTGTTCATGAGTGAGCCCCTTCATGACGACGAAGAATCTCTAGGGCTTCTTCTGGATATTCGGGAGTCTTCTTTGAGACCGAATCCACAACGCATAGCCGCATAAACATCTCAAAATCGGCCCGATCTGCGCCAAAGAGTTTCTCTTGTTCTGTAGCAATCTTTTGACTAAGTCGTTCAATACGCTTGCGCTGTTCTGAAGCGACAGCGCTTAAAACCTTGACGTGTTTACAAGTAAGACGACAACGCTTTATGGCTTCCTCAGAGACTGTGCCAAAAACATAAAAGAGGATAACCAACAAAAGAATGTGCAATCCCCTTTCTCCCTCATAGCCATAAATCGAGCGTTGCAGCGTTCGCCTGAATCGCTTTATCAGGAAATCGCTCAGGCCGAACTCCTGCACAAAACCTGGGCCACGAGACTCGGCCTTGCTCTTTTTGAGTGTGCCGTCTTCGAGAATTGTGCCGATGTACTCTTGAGAGAGGACAGGATATTTCTTTCCTTCGGTCCGCTTTGAGGAAATACGAATAAGCCGATACGCCTTGCCGCACAAGCGCACATCGTAGCCCGGTTTCTTATAGGGCTTAGCGAAATCAGGAAGGTCCTCAAGTTTCATAAGCCGTATTATACAAAAATATAATACAGAGGCAAAATTATCGGCGAGGATATTCCCGCCGATTTAAACTAGTGCCGATTTTCGTGCGTAATGACTA
>CAVJUW010000113.1:0-2274 GCA_963652725.1 Bacteroidaceae bacterium
GACATGCGCCATGATAAGAGTGAGAGCACCGCAGGCAATGCCAACGATAAAGACAGGGAATCCTGCTGCGAAACCAATCATCAAAAGAAGGAACGGCAGGAAGGCTTTTCCTGAAGAGGTCTTAGCCGCATCGGCACCTTCTGTTTCGGCAAGCATCTTTTCTGCTTCTTCGCGAGACATTAGTTTGCCTTCTTTTTTCATTTGAAGGTAATTGCGCACGAAGGCAGCGAAAATCACGGATAAAGCGACGATGATTCCAGCTACGTTAATAAGACCGAAGGTCAAGCCAGCGGTTGCAATCAAGGCAACCTGTGTTGGGTGTGTGAAACCACCGAAATTTCCCAAAATGCCAGCGTGACCTTGACTACCTGCAGCGCGGTTTGGATTCATTCCCATTTTCACAGCCGCTGGACATGCGATTGCACCTGTCACAATCGGAGGGGCGTAACCTGTGAGCATTCCGATAATACCCGAGGAGATAGCACCAGCGGCAATCACACCTGGGGCACCGCCAAAGCGTGTTCCAAAACGAATCACAGCGCGCACGATGGCAGCGAGGTATCCCGTGGCCTCTAAAATGCCAATAAACATCAAGACGCCTGTCATATCAGCAATCACGCCGATAAGTCCAGAACTCACTAGCTTGGCTAGTGTTACGGGTTCTTTTCCTGTAATCGGAAAGCCCGCCACTAAAGTGACTAGGGTTGAGCCAAGGATAGCTGTTAGGTATAAAGGCGTTTTGCCACTAATCATCAAAATTAGGACAACCGCCATCAAACATTGCGCAACAATCATTTGTGTGGTCATAGTTTTTTCCTTTGGGTTTTATTTGTATGTGTTATGAGCAAGCAAAATCGAAAGTGTGAGAACGCGGAGTCGTTCGGGTAATGACGACTTAATGGCGTATTCGCGATCGGTGTGGAGATTTCCGCCTACGATTCCCATACCACAAATCGTGGGAACGCCCTCGCAGGATGTGATACCAGCGTCAGCGGCTCCACGAACATTCATTCCTTCAAGCGCTAAGCCAAAGGCAACGCCTGCTTTTTTTACGAGACTAAAGAGTTCTTGATTAGCCTCGTTGGGTAAGAATGGCAAGAAGCCAACAGGGTCGCTAATTGAAACAGTTAAATCTCCAGCGGTGTGCTTTGCGCAGATATCCTTAAAGCGATTTAAAAGATATTCACGCTGCTCAAGAGTTGAAAAACGTGTGTAGACCTTAGCTGTTGCATGATCTGCAACGATAATCGCACCGTCTCCTCCGCTAATAAGACCAACGTTTGTGCTGTAGCCTGCTTTTGCGTCAGAAAGGTCTGCCATTTCGGCAACAACTTTGGCTAAACCATGGATGGCGGATGTCCCCTCTTCAAAGGCATTACCAGCGTGAGCGGAATGGCCTTTGGCGGTGAGTACTAAAAGGTCACCGCCGTCTCGGCCTGTGACAAGAGCACCGTTGGCGCGAGCGGGTTCAAGAAAGAAAGCGGCTTTTGCAAATTTTGCGCGGCTCTGCACGAAAGCCGAAGAGGCTTCTGACCCGATTTCTTCATCTGATGTGAAGATAATTTCAAGAGGAACATTTTCACCTAATGCTTTAAGTAACTTAATTGCGTATAGGCCAATTGTGATGCCGCCTTTCATATCGGCGCACCCTGGCCCATAGCACTGCGTGGCATCTTCAGTGAAAGGGCGTGTTGCTGTTGTCCCGTGTGGAAAAACGGTATCTCTGTGGCATACAAGCAAGATGCGACGTTTGTTCTCGTCGTCATCACAGCCGAAAGTGCAGGCAATCGGATCGCCGTGCACGGTGGATTTTTCTCGGATGATTTTTGCCCCCATCTCTTTTGCGATGCCTTCGAGGTAGCCGCCCAAGGCATTAACGTCATCGGTGTCAAAGCTTCCGCTTTCTCGATTGACGATGTCGGCTAGGAAGGCAGTCATTTCGGCTTCTTTCCCTTCAGTAAGAGCCTCAATCTCCTTAGCCTTATGGTTGATATCCAACATAGTTCATCTCCTAAAAATGCTGTCTTAAAGACGGAAGACGAGGCTAACACCGGTAAGATTAAGAGGTAAATAGTTGTCATATAGTATTGACAACAACTATTGACATCAATGGGAAAGAGTCTTTAGATTGAGAACTCCAAATTTAATTGTTTAGTAAGGAGTAGCGATGACGTATCCTGTAATTTCAATCTCCGGCAATGCTTTTGAGCGAGGAGTTCAATATGGCTCAAAAGTGCCCGAGCGAATTCGCAAAACAATTGGTTTTTATAAGGC
>CAVJUW010000114.1:0-2224 GCA_963652725.1 Bacteroidaceae bacterium
TGCCTTAAGATGCCAAGGCATGTCGATGACGCCACGGATTCAACCAGGCGAATACGTCATCGCAGAGCCGAACAGGGCCCCTGAGCCTGGCGATGAGGTTGTTGTTTTCGACACGAAAGGTCGCGTGATGGTCAAGCGCTTCCTGTATTGGAGAAACGATAATTTGTACCTTCAATCTGTAAACAAAGATGCTGCGAATGTTGTCATCCCGAAAGAAGAAGTTCGCGACATAAATCCTGTCTTAGCTATCGTGCCAAAACACTTTCTTCACAGCTTTGTTGATCAATAGAATCAAAACGTTTTAACGGCCCGTTAAAAAACACGGGCTTTTTCATTGCCTTTGCGTTAACACTGTGTTAATATCCAAAACGTGAATGTGATGCCAGGCGATTAACGCTATGACAACGCAGCTTGAAAAACAAAGGAGTCAACAATGAGAACCACCATCGAACAACCCATCTCGGGTCTGCACAACGCCAAGACCCCGCCGAATTACCTTGGCGAATTCATCGAAGCTTTGTTTGGCTTCGTTTTTATGGCCTTCTTGTTCTGGGGAAGTTTTGCACTTGCCGCATATCTCTGTGCGGTTTTCTAGGAGTCAACATGGACAACAAAAGTTTCAATTCTTTGTCGATGGCCTACGCCTTCAAAAAGATTGCCTTTGCGTTTGATTGTGACGAGAAGGGCTTTCTCTTCGGCGACGACCTCGACCTGCTAACGGACTCTTTAGACGCATGCGGACGCAGGCTTGAATCCACGCCTAACGGTTCCTGTGACCCAACGCTCGAATGGGTCTTCAGGGACGGCTCGCACTTCATTATGGGCAATCCCATGCAGATGGTTTACCCAGCGTCTTTTGACGCTTCTGATAAGGAGTAAGAGATGAAATTAGTTCCTTACTCCAACCGAGCCGAATGGCTCGAAGGCCGTAAGCACGGCATGGGCGGTTCAGACGTCGCTGCTTGCCTCGGTCTTTCTCCTTGGCACACTCCGGTTGAACTTTGGCAGGAAAAACGCGGCGAAGCAGAGCCACAGCAGGAAACCATGGCAATGCACTTCGGCTCAGTTCTCGAAGAGATCGTGGCGAAGGAATTCGCCGAGCGCACAGGCTTTGAGGTCAACACGTACCCTTTCACAATCTGCGATGGCGAAGGCGATTGGATGCGCGCTAATCTTGACCGAATCATCGGTACTGAGAACAACATCAAAGCCATCTTAGAGTGCAAGACAGCCAACGCCTATTCAGCATCGCTTTGGGGCGATTCTCAGCTTGAAGAGCTTCAGGCCGGTAAGGTGGTCACAGAGCACAGAATCCCGCTCTACTACGAGACGCAAGTGCAATGGTATCTGATGCTCGCGCAAGTCGAGATTTGCTACGTTGCCGTGCTAATCGGCGGCAACGATTTCAGAGTTTACGAAGTCCACCGCAACGACGAGGCAATCTCTGCAATCAAAGAAAAAGTCTCTGCTTTTTGGTTCGACTACGTGCTCGGCGGAAAGCAGCCTGCTGCGATGGATATCGACGACATTCGTCACTTGTACAAGCGTGAGACGGGCCCGATGGTGGAGGCTTCAGAAGAGGCCGCAATCGTCATCGGCGAGTACCGGACGCTTAAAGGCCAAGAGGCCGAAATCAAAAAGCAGCTTGACTCGCTTGCTACGAAGCTCGGCGACCTCATCGGCTTCAACGAAGGGCTCTTGCTTGGCGGCGTGAAAGCTGTCACGTTTAAGGCGCAGAGCCGTGCCACTTTCGATTCTAAGCAGCTCAAGAAAGACGACCCCGAGCTGTGGATTAAGTATGTCGGCCAGAGCGCGCCAAGCCGCGTTTTACGAGTTTATTAAAGAGAGAGGAAACAATGAGTACAACAGACGTTCTACTTGAAAAGGTCAAGCCTGCCACCTCAAGCGCAGTCGTGAAGAAGACGAAAGAGGGGACTTTACTTGATATCGTCACGACAAAAGGCTTTCAGTCGCAAATGGCCTTGGCGCTTCCCAAAACGCTCACGCCTGAGCGCTTAACGCGGGTTGTGATGACAGAGTGCCGAAAGACGCCAGCGTTGCTTAGAACAAATCGTGAGTCGTTCCTGGGCGCTGTTTTGCAATGCGCTCAGCTTGGAATTGAACCGGGCTCTGCCTTGGGGCACGCTTACCTTGTACCCTACGGCAATACTTGCAACTTAATCATAGGCTACCGAGGCATGATTGACCTTGCTCGCCGTAGTGG
>CAVJUW010000115.1:0-2075 GCA_963652725.1 Bacteroidaceae bacterium
GACGGACCGATTTCTTGAATTTGAATCTCTTGCATAGTAACAACCCCAAAATGAATGATTTCAACTAGACGCAATCCTAACAAGAATGGCAAACAAAGGTTTGTTCGACGCTATTACATTCAGTCGGCCTTTGCGATTCCAGACAAAGATAAACTAGACCAAGAGCAAAAGTCTCTAAATCGCATTGACAACTCCTAAAAAAAAATTGTTGTCAAAGATAGAATTAAACTTTGGCGAACTGAAAAAAACATTGTCGTGATGGGAGTTATGGATTTTTTGCTGAATCAAAATAGCCTTGACCTATAAAGTGAGGTCAATGAAGATTCAAAAGTTCTCCCAACATAGACATTTGAGTTACCGTTGCTCATAAGAGGATTTATCGGCTTACAGATTATGGACGAGAAGAAAATTCCTCCACTCCCGCTTGGCACATCGGACTTCGAAACTCTCCGTATGCGTGGGCAGATTTACGTGGACAAAACGGCTCTTATCTACGAAATTGCTAAAAAAACGGAAAATTTCGTTTTAACTCGTCCTCGCCGCTTTGGAAAATCTCTTCTAGTCAGCACCTTTGCTTCTCTTTTTAAAAACGGTTTGAAATTTTTTTCTGGTCTTACAATCGAGAAGCTTTGGGACGATAAAACATACACCGTCGTAGAAATTGATTTTTCCAAGGTACGGGGCTTCACGGACAAAGCAAGCTTTGAAAAGAAACTTCGCTCGGTTGTTACCGGTTCTTTTGAACGCGCAGGCTTTTCTCTTAATGAAGAAAAAGAAGAGTATTGGATCGACCAAATCTCAGATTGGATGCAAAGCCAGCCTAACAATTCTCTTGTCTTATTAATTGACGAATTCGACGCACCACAAACAGCGACACTCGATAACAGAGCACTATTTAGTGACATAAGCCTTCTTTTATCGTCTTTTTATGCTCACGTTAAAGCTAGCGGCGCTGCTTTCCGCTTTGTTTTTATAACGGGGATTGCGAAATTTAACGAAACAAGGATTTGCTCTCAACTCAACAACTTCACAGATATCTCATTGAATCCCGCATTCGGGACATTACTCGGTTATTCAGAAAGTGATATCAAAAATAACTTCGCTGGATATCTCGAGAAAGCTGCCAAAGCGCTATCAATCTCACAAAAGGAAATCCTCGATAAACTCGGGGATAACTACGGTGGTTATTGCTTTGATGAGCAAGCGACAAGTCATGTCTATGCCCCGTGGTCTGTGCTGAATTTCTTTAGTTGGCCAGAACGCGGATTTGATAATTATTGGGTACAAAGCGGAAAAAATATCAAAGCGCTAGAAAAATATCTTCATACTCCTACACCAATGGAGCCCAAAGAGTACGGCATCGAAAAAGCCCTTGCGGTTAAAGCGCTCGAAGAACCGAGTGACTCGGATACGGCCAACGATTCGACACTTCTTACACAATTAGGCTACTTCACGATTAAACACCGCGAACTCGATACATTTTATGTCGGTTACCCAAACGGAGAAGTTGCTTACTCTTTTGCCTCATATTTCGCACGCAAACTCGTGAAAAAGAATTCACTTTTCCAGGTTGGCATCGCTCCGATTCAGGACGCATTAGTCGCTGGCAACATAGACGCTCTTTTTACTGCCACTAATCGTACATTTTCTGCGATTGACTATGCCAACTATCCTATACATTCGGAAAAAACACTTCAGGCCTTCTTCCAAATTTTCTTAAGTTGCACAGGTTTTGATGTGATTTCTGAGCGTCATGGTTCGCTAGGGCGAAGTGATCTGAAAGTTGCTACAGATTCGATTCACTGGGTCTTTGAATTAAAGTTTCAAAGATTAGGGAAAGACGCAAATGCATTGTTGAAAGAAGCCCTTAAGCAAATTAAAGATAACAACTATGGCGCTCACACAAATAATCGTCTCCTAAGAGTTGCCGCTATCTTCTCAGAAGAAAAGAAAGCCTTCATTGCTTGGGAAGCTGTACTCTAATGAGAGTTCTTCCACGCTAAACCACGCTTTGTCTCTACTTTGAACGGACTTTTTAACAGTAGAGCTCAATCATCGCTGTAAAACGAATCTCT
>CAVJUW010000116.1:0-2059 GCA_963652725.1 Bacteroidaceae bacterium
GGATAACGAGGATGGGGATCTTTTCCCTCCTTAAGAAGTCAAACATCTTTAATCGTACCGATCGAAGATCTTTAAAAATAGGGGATAATCCTTTGATTTTAAAGAGAACACGATTTAGCAACATCTTTAAACTGTATTTAGCGACATCTTTAAAAAAGCCCTAGATGCACTTTTATCTGGGATAGATTACCAATCGCACTGTTTGAGCCTTTATTTGTAAGTTGCTTCTTGGCCTCTATTTCATAAATGCCCTTGAAATTCTTAGAAAAAATGTCTATTTCCTTCCTTTGTCGTATTAAAATTTAAGTATCTTCAGTTCGTTTTGAGTGATGACGTATGAAAAAACTGCCCTTTGGATCGCTTTCTTTTACGAAATTAAGAAAAGATGGCAAGTATTACGTTGATAAGTCACCGTTTATCAAAACTGTATTTGAGGACGATGCTGATGTTTTGCTCATTACGCGTCCACGCCGCTTTGGAAAAACGCTCTTCATGGACGCTATGGCGGCTTTTTTTGCAATTAATACTCGGAATCCGAACGACACTTCAGACAATGAGGAACTTTTTGCTGGGCTAAGGATTCTCGAAGACAAAGATTTTTGTCATGCTCATATGGGGCAGTATCCTGTTATTTCTCTTAGTTTAAAAGACGTTAAAGACAACGACTTTCTAGGGGCTTATTCGAGTCTTTCTTCTTGTATTCTAGAGAATGCGCAATCTTTCTCTTTTCTTTTGGACAGCCCTCGTCTAAATGAGCACGAAAAAGAGCGGCTTAGCCAATACCAGTCTGAGAAATATTTGCCCGATGCCAATAATAAGAGTCGCATTAAGACTTACTTAAAAGACATCATTTCCTACTTAAGTAAGCATTACGAAAAGGAAGTCGTTGTTTTTATCGACGAGTACGATGTGCCTTTAGCAACAGCTGCGAAAAATGGTTATTACGAGCAAATGTTGCCTCTGATTCAGGGTTTCTTGAGCGAAGCATTGAAACCGAATTCAGCTAACGCTCGTTATCTTAAGAAGGCCGTCCTCACAGGATGCCTTCGCGTTGGTAAACAAAGTATTTTTACCGACTTCAATAACCCCGATGTGAATACAGTCTGCTCTGCGAATCCTGCGCTAAGTGAAGCAATTGGTTTTACGGCTTCTGAAGTACAAGAACTGCTTCATTACTATGGTCTTGAGAGTTACTTTCACGAGATTAAACGCTGGTATGACGGCTATCGCTTTGCTGATAGTGAAATCTACTGCCCGTGGGATCTCGTCAATTTTTGTAGCAACGCCATTAAATTAGGGAAACCGAAGAATTTACAACCAGGAAATTATTGGATTGCAACGAGTGAAAGCGAAGTCATCGAAGATTTCCTAGGATATCTCTCAGGCAAAGAAGCCGAGCAAATGCAGATTCTTGTTGACGGTGGGGGAATTGAAATCACTGTCAACGAAACGCTCAACTAC
Source organism: Bacteroidaceae bacterium (assembly GCA_963652725.1). Lineage (GTDB taxonomy): Bacteria > Pseudomonadota > Gammaproteobacteria > Burkholderiales > Burkholderiaceae_F > Duodenibacillus. The sequence continues at coordinate 1,462 of CAVJUW010000116.1, forward strand.
AACGATTTAAAAAAGCACGATTCGCAAGATTTTTGGACACTGTTACTTTTCACGGGCTACTTGACAATTGCCGAAAGATTACCGCAAAGCGCATTAAGTTTTAAATTGCGAATTCCCAATGAAGAAGTCCGAGACACCTTCATCAAGAAGGTACAAGCTCGATTTTCTGCGACCAATTCGACATTCGCAAATCGCGGTCTTGAATTTGTTCGGGCTACTTTTGCTGGGGATGTTGACAAAATCACAGAGGCACTTTCCTCTGTCTTGGACGGATATGTTTCTATTCGCGATACGGCGACAAAGGCTCCGCGCGAAAATTACTATCACGGTATGCTCAATGCGCTTTGTGCGTGTGGCTCAGGATTGCTTGAGTTTTTCAACTCGAATGCAGAGTCTGGAAACGGTTATGCGGATATCGTTTTTACCGATAATACTTCATCGAGTCGAACGGGTGTCGTGATTGAAATTAAGTACGCGCCTAAACAAGAAGAGCTCTACGAAGCAGCCCAAAGTGCGTTAAACCAGATTAAAGAAAAGAATTATGGTGCCTACCTTGGAAAATTCCATTGCAAGAAAGAGTTTTTGTACGGGATTGCAT
>CAVJUW010000117.1:0-2054 GCA_963652725.1 Bacteroidaceae bacterium
CCTCAATACGGTCCAAAAAGCGAAGCTGGAGCTTTCCTGCAAAAGAATCCAGCAGAAATCAAGGAACTTTACGCCAAGTGTGAGCAACGCTGTCCTCCGTTGCAAAGATGCATCCGAGAAAAGTACAGCGTCGAGATTCCGTTAAGAATGTTGCAACGGTTTTGTCGTCCGCTCAGAAAAGAATGGCGCCGGCAAACATATCTTGAGGATATGGTTCAACGCTTCGAAACGGCCCCAGGACAGCATCTTCAGGTCGATTTTGGGGAAAAGGACGTCCTCATGAACGGCGTGAGCGTGCGGCTGCATTTTTTTGTTTGCAAGCTCGGATTTTCTAGGCGCATTTTTGTTAAAGCCTATATGCACGAAACGCAGGAAGCTTGGCTTGACGGAATGGAATCTGCCTTCCACTATTTTGGCGGGCTCCCCCGTTGCATTGTCTGCGATAACGCCTCAAGTCTCGTGCGCAATCACTATGCAAAAGATGCCTCTCAACGATTCACCGAACGCTTCTACTACTTCCTAACGTATTACGGAATCAAAGGAATTGCCACGGCTGTTCAGCATCCTCGCTCTAAAGGCAAAGTGGAGTCGAGTGTTAAGTACGTCAAGGGCAATGCTCTTGTTGGAGTCGATAAACCCGATTTAACTGCGTGGAATCTTTGGCTTGAATCCTGGTGTCGAGAGGAATCCGATAGTCGCAAACTCAACACAATCTTTACAGGACCAGATACCCCGCAAGCTAGATGGGAACTAGAGAAACGGGAATTACGCTCCTGCACGCTACCGAAGATTGCAGGCGTTTTTGTTGAAACTCGGAAGGTGACTCGAGACGGCCTTATCCGCATTGAAAATCAACACTATCGCGTAGACGATGCTCTCATCGGGAAAGATGTGGAAATCCAATACGATGAGAAAACAATCATTGTGCGATTTGGCGGCAAAAATGTTGCGACGCTCGATAAGGCCAAGGACGTATTTAACCCCGAAGAGCAAAAGACGTCAACAGACTCAGAGCAAGAAGAAGCCATAAAGAGGCAACTAGAAAAACTTAAACAGGACCCTCATTGGAATCAACTTAGGAGCAGCAACAATGAGCTAAATCGTTCAACAGAAGCCTATGACGAAGTGGTTTTTAATGCAGATACAGAGACAAAGGGGAACGCATGAAAGAACGACAAACAGATACGCGGCTTCGCCAGCAGGCGTCTCGTCTGAGGCTCTCGTTTATTCGTGATCACCTCGATGAACTACTCGATAACGTGACAGTAGGAAAGATGACACCACGAGAGCAGTTGGAATATGTCTTTAGCAAAGAAATCGAGCAGCGAGACACGAATCGTTCAAGACAAGCGATGATGTTGGCGCATTTCCCGATGATAAGGACGCTCGAAGAGTTTGATTTTTCTAAGCAACCGAGCATTAACCCTGGCACGATTCGAGAACTCGAGAAGATGGAATGGGTTGATGCAGCTGAGAACGTAGCCCTCTTCGGGCCTCCTGGCGTTGGCAAAACACACTTGGCAATTGGTCTTGGAAGAAGAGCCATCGAAAGAGGCTACTCAGTGCGCTTTTACACAGCAGCAAACTTGCTTGGTCAACTAGAGAAAGCATTGAAAGAAGACTGTCTTGATGCGAAATTAAAAGAGATTAGCAAGCCACAGCTTCTTATCATCGACGAGATTGGTTATCTTCCATACGCTCCTGAGGCTGCCCGCTTGTTCTTCCTTGCAATCTCTAAGCGCTATGAGAAGAAGAGCCTTATAACGACAAGTAATCGAGCTCCATCGGAGTGGAGTCTTATCTTTGCAGATGCGACGGCGGCGACCGCAATCCTAGATCGCTTGCTACACCATTGCACAATTCTTACGATCCTTGGGGAGAGTTATCGTCTCTTGGAGCAAAAGCGTAAGGGACTGCAACTTAAACAAGCAGCGGATAGAAAAAAAGAAGCATGATGAAATGAGGCTTGGGTTGCGATATGCAGTAGGCAACAGCCCAAGCCCCTTCGGCCTACGGCCTCAGCGCCTTGGGCTATTGCCTACTGCATAAAACAG
>CAVJUW010000118.1:0-2006 GCA_963652725.1 Bacteroidaceae bacterium
TCCTTGCACCATTGCCAGCAATCTCAATAGTTTCCCTAATCGAGGAGCTCGATGACTTCAAGCTTCATCCCCACGAAAACACAAACAAGTTTCTTTAAGTTTGGAATGCATTGCGTGTTTTCACCGGCCTTGTAGCGCTTAAGCTGTTCTCTCGCTTCTTTTGTCGTATTCTCGATTGCTTTTTCAGTTGCGCCGCTTTTAAGGTGCTTTATCTCGATAAGATACGCTGTGTTTTTGTCTCTTCCTACTTTAGGAATTGCCAAGAGATCAGCATATCCCTTCGAAGAGCCTCGCACTTCAACTTCGTTTTGCACGTTGTAAATGTCTGTATAAAGAAAGGCATTTAGTAGAAGCGTTCTAAAGTCACTTTCTCTTACATTGCTGTGAGCGTGCAAGCCGCTAGCTTCATCAAAACGATTGCAAATAAAATGTAGGAAAGATTGCGGATTACCAGCGAGCAAACTCGGCAGAGTCACTCTTAAGCCTTTAGTTGCAATGCGAAATTGCTTCGCTCTCAAAATGTGCTTTAGGAAATAGACGAAGAACTGCTCTTGTATGGCTCGATTGGGAATAACAAGAGCGTCTTCTTCGTTCTCATCGAAGGTCAGAAATCCCATATAAAAAAGAGCGGAGAGAACGGCGTCTTCATCAAGATCCTCTTCTCGGTTCAGATTAAGGTCGCTCGGTTCTGGCTTAAAGTCAATGGGAATGCGATTAAGTGCTTTTTCAAGGATTTCCTTAACGAAATCGAAGTCCCCGAGACTTAATATGCCTTCGATTTTTCCAAGGTCCTGACCAAGGTTTGAATCAAGCAGGACGTCAGGTTTTTTGAATGTCGTTTTTAGGCTTCTTAGGTAGTACAGACACATCGTCGAGTTGAAGACGGTTTCAGAGCTACGGGCGCTAAAACGGTAACCGTTGTACCACTCTTTCATATCAGAGAGGATCTCATCGAGCGTAAGGTTGCAAGCCTTAAGGTCGACTGTTTGCTCGATTAAATCTCCAAGCTCGGTTTCGTTAAATCCGAACATCCCAGCAAAACTTGGATGGGTTGTTATTTTTGTTGCAACATTAAAACCCGAAGTGACTGAATCAAGCGAGAATGAGGAAACGCCCGTGATGAAGACGCGTGCAACAGCACCATAAGTTGCTTTCTTAAGCGTAGTAAAGAAGTCTTTATAGAATCCATCCGTTGGCGTACTGCTCTTAAACTTTTGAACATCGTTTGAAAGAATGTCATTGGCGAATTGATCATATTCATCAATAATGACATAGATTCTTTGCTTGTACTCGTCTTCAAGCAGACCGAAGAAGGCTTCAGCTAATGCAGAGGCATCAACGAACTCTTTTTGAAGAATTTCGCCTTGTCTAGGATGAGGATATTTCTTGAAAAAATGACCGATAGATGTTTTTACACTTGATTGAAAACGAAGCGGCAAATCTGTCGATGATGATAGGCCTGAGAAATCAAAATGAATTGTGTGAAAACTACTAGCTAGCGGTGTCTTATGATTGCCGATGTAAGTGCCCGAGAAATTCTTCTCAAAATCTTTTGCCTTGTATTCGTCGTAGTAAGCCTCAAGTGTACTTGTGAAAAGTGTTTTTCCAAAACGACGGGGACGTACGATAAAAGGGAAGAATCCACCAGATTTTTCAAGAACTTCTATATAGCGGGTTTTATCAACATAGGCGCATCCGTCAAGACGAATTGAAGAAAAATCCACTTTTCCATAGGGTAATTCTTTGAGTGCAATATTCTCAGTCATTGGAAATTTTCCATTGCGTAATGCACGAAGAACAACTAGGCGCTTGTTCTTTGATTATAAAGGAAAACAATGTGATAAAACTTGGTTTTCAGGCTTGCTTTCCGCTTTAATCGTTGGTTCTTCTCTTTGAAGGAACAATCGTCTCCTCGCTCGCTCGAATTGAATGCATAAGATGGTTTTCCCAATTTTCCTTGTAGGTCTTAGCCATTGGGAAAGAGCGAAGCACCAAAAGATTTTCAG